>JAAYYA010000158.1 GCA_012515595.1 Actinomycetales bacterium | reverse complement strand
GTCGCGCGTTACGCATCCGGCTCCGCGAAGTGCACCGTCGTCTCACCGTAGGCGCGCGACCGGATCAGGGTCAGCCCCGCCGGCCAGGCGGGCTCGGGCGAGCGCGCCGAGCGCTCGACCACGACCAGCGCGTCGGGGCTGAGCCAGCCCCGCGTCACCAGGAGGGCGAGCACCTCCGTGAGGTCCGCCTCGCCCAGCGGGTAGGGCGGGTCCAGCAGCACCAGGTCGAACGTCCCTCCCCCGGGCCCGCGCTCGAGGACCCGGTCCACCTTCTCGGCGTGGACCCGGGCCCGGTCCCCCACCCCGAGCGCGGTCACGTTGGTCTCGACCAGCCGCGCGGTGCGGCGGTCCGCCTCGACGAGGGCGACGAACCCGGCCCCCCGGCTCACCGCCTCCAGACCGAGGGCCCCGGACCCGGCATACAGGTCCAGCACCCTCACCCCGGCGAGGTCCATCAGCGACTCGATCCGCGAGAACAGCGCCTCGCGCACCCGGTCGGTGGTGGGGCGGGTGTCCGCGCCCCGTGGCGTCGCCAGGGTCCGTCCGCCGAACTCCCCGGCGATGATCCGGGTCATCTCAGCCGCGCTCCAGGAAGGCCGCGCGCTCGGCGTCCAGCCGGGCCAGCTCGGCGCGCAGCTCGGGATGACCGGTCAGGTCCGGGTCGTCCGCGACCAGCTGCCACGCGGCGTCGTGCGCGGCGGTGATCAGCTCCTCGTCGCGGGTCAGCCGCAGCAGGCGCAGGCTGCTGCGCGCCCCCGACTGGCTGGCTCCCAGCACGTCGCCCTCGCGGCGCTGCTCCAGGTCGAGACGGGCCAGCTCGAACCCGTCGGTGGTGGACGCCACCGCCTCCAGCCGCTCGAGGCTCAGACTCTCGGCCTCCTGGCTCATCAGCAGGCACAGCCCCGGCTTGGTGCCGCGGCCGATCCGCCCGCGCAGCTGGTGCAGCTGCGAGATGCCGAACCGGTCGGCGTCGATGACCACCATCTGTGTGGCGTTGGGCACGTCGACGCCTACCTCGATCACCGTGGTGGCGACCAGCACGTCGATCTCGCCGCGGGCGAAGGCCTGCATGACGGCGTCCTTCTCCTCGGTCGGCTGCCGCCCGTGGAGTATGCCGAGGCGCAGGTCGGTCGTCGCCGGCAGCTCACGCAGGGCGCGCCAGACCTGGAGCACCCCGTGCAGCTGGGCCCGTCGGCCCTCGTCGTCCTCGTCGGGGGCCGGGCGGCGACCGCCCGGCCCGTGCTGGTCCGCGATCGGGCCGCCGGGCCCGATCGTCGCCCCGTCCGGCAGGTCCGGGTCGTCCTCCTGCCCGATCCGGGGGCACACGACATACACCTGTCCGCCCTTGGCCACCTCCTCGGCCACCCGCTCCCAGGTCCGCTGCACCCAGGTCGGTTGGTCCCCGCGGACCACGTGGGTGGTGATGGGCTGGCGGCCGCGGGGCACCTCGGTCATCGTCGAGGTCTCCATGTCACCGAAGACGGTCATCGCCACGGTGCGCGGGATGGGGGTCGCCGTCATCACCAGCGTGTGGGGCGAGGCGCCCTCCACCTTGGCGCGCAGGGCGTCGCGCTGCTCCACGCCGAAGCGGTGCTGCTCGTCGACCACGACCAGGCCGAGCTCGGCGAACTGCACGTGCTCCTGGATCAGGGCGTGGGTGCCGACGACGATCCCGGCCTCGCCGCTGGCGGCCATCAGGAGGTTCTTCTTGCGCTCGGCCGCCGACTGGCTGCCGGTCAGCAGGGCGACGCGGGTGCCGTCGCTCGACCCGCCGAGGAGGCCGGCCTCGGCCAGCGGCCCGAGCATCGCGCTGATCGAGCGGTGGTGCTGGACCGCGAGGACCTCCGTGGGGGCCAGCAGCGCCGCCTGTGCCCCGGCGTCGATGACGGTGAGCATGGCCAGGAGCGCCACCACGGTCTTGCCGGAGCCGACCTCGCCCTGCAGGAGCCGGTGCATCGGCAGGGTCCGGTCAAGGTCGGCGGTGATCTCCGCCAGGACCTGCTGCTGTCCCTCGGTCAAGTCGAACGGCAGGCGCTCACGGAACTGGTCCGCCAGGGCGCCCGGGGTGGCGGACCGCGGAACGGCCGGTACCGCGTCCGAGGAGTGCCGCATGACGGCGAGCGCCGCCTGCAGGACGAAGGCCTCCTGGAACTTCATCCGCCACCGGGCCTTGCGGTGCTCCTGGGTGCTGCGCGGCTGGTGCATCATCGCGTAGGCGTTGCTCAAGGGGGGCAGCCCGTGCGCGGCACGGACCGTGACCGGGATCGGGTCGGGGATCTCCTCCACGGCGTGGAGCACGAGGTCGACCGCAGCCGCGACCTTCATCGAGTTCATCTTCGGCACCTGGCCGTAGACCGGGATCGGGCCCTCCCCGAAGGTGCTGCTGGCCTCGGCGCCCGCCCCGAGCAGCTCGTACTCGGGGTGGGTCAGCTGGCGCCGGCCGCCGTAGTGGCTGACCGTGCCGCTGACCAGGACCCGCCGGCCGGGCACCAGGGCGTTCTCGTGGCCCCACGCGGAGAAGAAGGTGAGCTCGAGCTGGTTCCCGGCGCCGTCGCGGATGGTGGCGATCAGCATGCTGCCGCGCCGCTGCCGCATCTTGCGGGTGACCGCGGTGTGCACCTCCGCCAGCACCACGACATACTCCCCGTCGTGCAGCGTCGAGAAGTCCGTCGGCCTGGTCGGGTCCAGATAGCTCCGCGGCCAGAACTCCAGCAGGTCCCGCGCCGTGACGAGGTCCTTCTTGGCCAGGTTGACGGCGGCCTTGCCCACGAGGGAGCGCAGGTTGGTGTCCGGCGTGGGGCGCTCGCCCGCCATCACTCGGCACCCAGCAGCCAGGGGTAGGCCGGTTGCCCGCCCTCGAGCCAGACCACCTCGACGTCGGGGTGGGCCTGCTCGATCGCGGCCACCACCTGCTCCATCCCGGCCCGTGCGGCCGGGTCCACCTCCGCGCCGCTCACGACGGTGAGCAGCTCGGTCTGGTCGGTGACCAGTCGTGCGAGCAGCCGGGTGGCCGCGCGGGTGGCGTCGTCGTCCACGATCACGATCTGGCCGTCGAGCAGCCCCAGCGACTGGCCCGCGCGGCACGGCCCGGCGCCGGTCTGGGCATCGCGGGAGGCGACCGTGAGCTCGGCGTGGACGGTGGCGCCGGCCGCCTCGGCCATGGCCGTCAGCGTGTCCTCCAGGTCGGCTTCGGGGTCAAAGACGGCGAGCGCGGCCAGCCCCTGCACGGCGGCCCGGCTGGGCACCACCTCCACGACCAGACCCTCCTCGCGCGCGGCCGCGGCCGCCGCCTGCGCGGCCAGGAGCACATCGCCGTCGTTGGGCAGCACGACGACGCTGCGGGCCGGCACCGCCCAGATCGCGTTGAGCAGCTGGCCGGTCGAGGCGCGTGCCCCCGCGGCCGATCGCACCACGGTCGCACCAGCCTGCTCGAACAGCTCGAGCAGGCCGTCGCCACCGGCACAGGCGACGACGCCCATGGCGGCTCGTGGCTGCTCGACCGCGGTCTGCGCCGCCCCGTCCGGACGCACCAGCGCCTCGATCCGCACCTGGTCGACGTGTCCGGCCATCGCGCCGGCCTCCACCGCGACCTGGGGTTCGTCGAGGTGCACGTGCACGCGCCAGTCCTCCGGGCCACCGACCACCAGGACGGAGTGGCCGACCTGCTCCAGGTGCGCGCGGAGGTGCCCGACGCGGGAGTCGTCGGAGGCGCTCAGCAGATACATCACCTCGTAGGCGCCCTCGCCGTCGTCGGCGCACTCCACCGGCGGGAGCACCGCGGCCCCTCGGAACCACGGGCTGTCGCCCGCGTCGGCCTCGACGCGTCCGTCGGTCAGCACACGGTGCAGGGCCTCGAGGACGATGACCAGCCCGGCGCCTCCGGCGTCGACCACTCCGGCACGGCGCAGTGCCGGCAGTTGTGAGGGGGTGTGCTCGAGTGCGGCGCGCGCGGCGTTGAGGGCCGCGCTGCTCACCGCGGCCGGTGAGGCTCCGTCGGGGGTGGCGGCCTCGCGGGCCGCTGCGGCGGCCGCGCGGGACACCGACAGGATGGTGCCCTCGACCGGCGAGGACACCCCCGCCCAGGCGAGGTGGTCGGCCCGGGTGAACGCCTCGGCCAGCAGGTCGGCGTCGACCTCGTCCAGCGCTCCGCCGGCCTGGGCCGCGGCCTCGTGCAGCCCCCGCGCCAGCTGGCTGAGGATCACCCCGGAGTTGCCTCGGGCGGACAGCAGCATGCCGCGCGAGAGCAGTGCCAGGCCCTGTACCAGCCCGATCCCCCGTCCGTCGACGTCGTGGTGCCCACGCAGCACGTCGAGCGCGCCGTCGAAGGTGAGGAACATGTTGGTGCCGGTGTCCCCGTCCGGCACCGGGAAGACGTTGAGCGCGTCGATCTGGCTGCGGGCCTCAGCGAGTCCGACCCGGGCGGCGAGCGCCCAGCGTCGCGCGGCAGCGAGGTCCAGCGGGACCTCGGTCGGAGTGCTCACGGGGCTCACCTGACTCTGGTCCTCTCGCGTGCTGGCTCCGGCTCGGCCCGTGGGCACCAGGGAGCCGGACTGGGGTACCCGCAGGTTATCTCCCGCCCGTGACAGGCGCCCGGAACTATCCACACCCGCGCGCCGCAGGCACGTGGGCGACGCGGCGAGGTCGCTCCCGGCGCCCGACCTCCCGGCGGCCGGCCCGAGCGTCCCGCAGTCACCCTGCGTCAGTCACCCTGCGTCATGTCGCCCTGGGTCAGGTCACCGTCTGGGGATGCGCCGACCATGCATCGCTGTCACGGTGAGGAGATGAGCGGGCAGAACGATCACGACGACCCGGGCCACGCGCCTCAGCCGGAGCCGGAGCAGGACACGACGACGTCCTACGACCCGGATCAGGACCCCGATGCCGACCCGGAGATGATGACCTCCAAGCACCCGGCCCTGCGCGGAGAGAACCGACGTGACCCGGCCGAGGGGCCAGACGACGAGTCGGCCACCGACACCTGAGTCGCGTCAGGCTCCCTGCGGCGTTCGTGCCCGGCCAGATGGGTGGGCACGGCGAGTTTGGCGCGGGGCGCGGCCGTCGGCTATTCTTGACCGGTTCCCCGATGGAGTCTGTGGTTGCCGCCTGCGCGGCCACGGGTGATCGGGACCCGATACCGATCCACCATTCGACCTCAGGAGAAACCGTGGCTGCCACTTGCGACGTCTGCGGCAAGGGACCGAGCTTCGGTCACAGCATCTCGCACTCCCACCGCCGCACCAAGCGCCGCTGGAACCCGAACATCCAGCGCGTGCGGGCTCTCGTCGGCCCCAAGGGCGTGACCCCCAAGCGCGTCAACGTGTGCACGTCGTGCCTCAAGGCCGGCAAGATCACCACTCGCTGACGCCCCGCGGTCACGACCGCACCCGACAGGCCGGACTCCCCACGGGAGGCCGGCCTTTGTCATGCTCCTCGGCTGCGCTGGCCCGCGCCACGTCTCCGGTGCCTGAGACCGCGCCACGCGCCCGGTCGGGTCTGAGAGCGCAACACCACGTGCCCCGTCGGGTCTGAGAGCGCAACACGACGCGCTCGGTCGATTGGGGAGTCAGCCGCCGAAGTGGTCCCAGCCGCCGCCGGTCGCGCGCTCGCCGCGCCACCACACCCCCGGGCCGGCTGGACCGGTCGCCGAGGTCCGGCCCACGACGGTCCAGCCGGCGGGGGCCGCGCCGACCGGGAAGGTCGCCAGCAGCGAGTGCTCCTCACCACCGGAGAGGACGCAGTCCAGCGCCATCCGGCCGCCGAGCACCGGTTCGTACGCGCCCGCCAGCCGCGCGAGCACCTCCTCGTCGAGGTCGATCCGCAACCCGCTGGCCGTGGCGATCCGGGTGCCGTCGCGCACCAGCCCGTCGGAGACGTCGAGCATCGCGGTCGCACCGGCCGAGGCCGCCACCGGTCCCTGGGTCAGATCGGGGTCCGGCCGGCAGTGGTAGGCGACCCACTCAGCGGCGGTCGCAGCGTGCTCGGTCGGGGGCCACCACCCCACGTCTCCCCTGCGCAGGATCTCCAGCCCCGCGGCCGACCGTCCGAGCGAACCGGAGACGGCCACGTCCTGTCCCGCCGACGCCCCGGAGCGCAGCACCGGGTCACCGCCCCCGGGCAGCTCCCCGAGGGCCGTGACCGAGACCATCACCGCGCCGTCGGACGAGGACAGGTCGCCACCGATCACCGGCACCCCGGTGGCCGCCGACACCTCGGCGACGCCCGCCGTGAGCTCACGCGCCCACTGCGCCGGCAGGGAGCCGGGGGCGACGAGGGTGACCAGGAGACCCGTGCCGACGCCTCCCATGGCCGCGAGGTCTGCCAGGTTCTGGACGACCACCTTCATGCCGACGTCGTGCGCCGAGGACCACTCGTCCAGCCAGTCGCGCCCCCGCACCATGGTGTCCGTGGTCGCCAGGACCCGGCCCGAGGTGGCCAGCAGCGCGGTGTCGTCGCCCGGCCCGACGAGCACCGCGTCCGTCGTGGTGAGCGAGGCGAAGATGTCGTCGAGGATCCCGGCCTCGCCCAGCCCTCCCAGGGTCTGGGGTGCGTCCCCGCCGGTCGGTGCGGCGTCCGACATGCCAGGCCTCCTCCCGCGTTGCGTTCCTGCACGGTAGCGTCTGGGCCACGGCGGTCCACACCACGGCCCGCACCAGAGCCACAGGAGGCGACATGGTCCAGGCGTACATCCTCATCCAGACCGAGGTCGGCAAGTCCGGTGTCGTCTCGCGCGCGGTGGGTGAGCTGGAGGGCGTGGTCACGTCCGAGGACGTCACCGGGCCCTACGACGTCATCGCCCGCGTCGAGGCGCCGAGCGTGGACGACCTGGGTCGTCAGGTGATCGCCAAGATCCAGGAGGTGCCGCACATCACCCGGACCACGACCTGCACGGTGGTCCACCTCTGACCCGGCACTCCCGCTCCCCCCGTCCCCAGGCCCGGCGGCACCGCAGGCGTCCGCGCGTCGCGGGCGTCGGCATACTCGCCCTGCTCCTCACCCCCCTGGCGGCCTGCACCTCCGCGGTGAAGGTGGCCCCGTTCGAGGGTGCGGACACGCCCGAGTGCCGGGCGGTCGGGGCCCGCTGGCCGGCACAGGTGGGCTCCGCGCAGTGGCGCGAGACCGCGGTCGACTCGGTGACGGTCGCCGCCTGGGGGGACCCCGCCATCATCGCGCGGTGCGGCGCGGTCCCGCCGGGACCGACCGAGGACGCCTGCCTCGACATCAACGGCGTGGACTGGATCATGCGTGAGCTGGCCGACGGTGTCGAGTTCACCACCTACGGTCGCAGCCCGGCGATCGAGGTGCTGGTGCCCGACGCCTATCCCTCGCCCCCGCTGCTGCTGCCGGCCTTCGGGCCGGCCGCCGAGACCGTGGAGCAGGGACCGGACCGCTGCTCCTGACGGG
>JAAYYA010000157.1 GCA_012515595.1 Actinomycetales bacterium | reverse complement strand
GCAGGTGCATGGATCGTTCACGGACGGGCGTGCACGTGGGTGGCGTGCGGGGGAGTGCGGTCGGAGACGCTCAGCGCCGCCGGCTGAGGACTGCCAGGCACGTCGACTCGGTGGCGAACGGCTCGAGGGACACCTCGGCCTCTTGCCCCGCCCCGCCGAGCACGCCCTCCATCATCCCGAGATGCACACCGCACGGGACGTCCCGTCCCTCCCGGGCCAACGCCAGGAACGGGCAGTGGTGGACCCGCACCCGCACCTCGTCCCCGACGGGGCCGGGCTCGAAGGCGGGGGCGAAGCCGGCCGCCGCGAGAGCCCGACCCAGCCGGTCCAGGGCCCCCGCCCACCCGTCCTCCCGGATGCCGTGACCTCCCCAGGCGCGTCCCCACGCCTGACCCGCCTGCCGGGCGAGCTCGGCGGGGTTCTCCACCTGGTCCTCCAGGTGTCCGGCCAGCACCCGGGCCATCAGCTCGTAGTTCTCCCGGGCGTGGTCGGTGCGGGGGACGAACACCAGGGGCGGGCGCCCGGGCCCCTCCGAGCGTCCGGGCCGCCCCTCCACCACGCCTTCGTCGACCAGTCGCTCGAGGTGGAAGCGGACGGTGTTCTCGTGGACCCCGGTGCCGGCCGCGAGATCCTTGATCCCGATCCCGTCGGGCGCCGCCCGGACCGCCTCGAGCAGCGCCTCCCGGCGGGCCCCGAAGCGGCGTGCGCCGACCGACGCCGCGGACGCCGCCGACGGCGGCGCCGTCGCATCGTCCGGTCCGCGCGCAACCATTTCCACAGCATAGGCCGTGGAAACCTGGCAAGATGACCTGGCCCCACGGCATACGGGAGCAAAACCGCTGTTCAGGAGGGCTTGACAGGACGTGGGAACATCTTCGGAGTCTCGCTGGTTTTATAATGGAGGCAGGCAGCCCTCCCGCTCCCCCGGAACGGGTCGCCTGGATTGCCACACACTCCATAGTCCTGGGTGCTTCGCCGTGCCCGGCGTGCCTCCCGAGTTCCGCCCCTCGAGCGCCCCCGAAAGTAGTTGGTGCAACCCGTGACCGCCAAGAAGGCCCCCACCGTCCGCGAGACCGTCGACCTTCCCGCCGAGTTCAGCAAGCCCGAGCTCGAGACCCTCTTCAAGCGTGGCAAGCAGTCCGGTGAGCTGAGCCTCACCGAGGTCCGCGATGCGCTTGAGGCCGCGCAGCTGCCCAACAAGAAGACCCAGACCAAGGTGCTGAAGGTCCTCTCCGACAACGCCATCCACGTGCTGATGGACGGCACGGAGGCGACCCCCGCCAAGCGGGCCACCCGCAAGAGCACCGCCACCAAGACCGCGGCCAAGAAGGCTGCCCCGGCGAAGAAGACGGCGGCCAAGGACGCCGAGGAGACCCAGGAGGCGCCGGCCAAGACCACGGCGAAGAAGGCGCCGGCCAAGACCGCGGCCAAGAAGGCCGCCCCGGCCAAGACCACGGCTGCCAAGACGACGGCGGCCAAGACCACGGCGAAGAAGACGGCCGCGACGGAGGCGGGGACCGAGGAGTCGGCTCCGGCCAAGAAGGCGGCCGCCCGCAAGACCACCGCCCGCAAGACCGCCGCCAAGGCCACCACCACCCGGGGCGCCGCCAAGGCCGCCGCGGGGGAGGGCGGCGCGGCTGCCCCGGCGAAGAAGACGACCGCCCGCAAGGCCGCGGCCAAGAGCGCCGCCGAGCCGGAGGTCGTCGAGGACGAGGACCTCGACCTCGAGGACGACGAGGACGAGGAGAAGGGCGAGGGTGAGGTCGTCGCGACCCCCAAGCCCGCGTCCGCGAAGGAGGAGTCCGAGGACTCCGGCTTCGTCCTGAGCCAGGGCGATGACGACGACGCCCCCGCCCAGCAGGTGGTGACCGCCGGCGCGACCGCCGACCCGGTCAAGGACTACCTGAAGCAGATCGGCAAGGTCGCGCTGCTGAACGCCGAGCAGGAGGTCGAGCTGGCCAAGCGCATCGAGGCCGGCCTGTTCGCCGAGGAGCGCCTCAACTCCGGCGACAAGATCGAGGCCAAGCTCAAGCGGGAGCTGTGGTGGATCGCGCAGGACGGCAAGAACGCCAAGAACCACCTGCTCGAGGCCAACCTGCGCCTGGTCGTGTCCCTCGCCAAGCGCTACACCGGCCGCGGCATGCTCTTCCTGGACCTGATCCAGGAGGGCAACCTCGGTCTGATCCGTGCGGTCGAGAAGTTCGACTACACCAAGGGCTACAAGTTCTCGACGTACGCCACCTGGTGGATCCGTCAGGCGATCACCCGCGCCATGGCCGACCAGGCCCGCACCATCCG
>JAAYYA010000156.1 GCA_012515595.1 Actinomycetales bacterium | reverse complement strand
GGTCAGCTCGAGCCCGTCGAGGTCGACGGTCCCCGCGTCGACGGGGTCCATCCCGGAGACGGCGTAGAGCAGCGTCGACTTCCCGGAGCCCGAGGGCCCCATCACCGCGACGAACTCTCCCTCGGCGACCGCCAGGTCGACGCCGTGCAGCACCTCGACGCGGGTCTCACCGACCTGGAAGCTCTTGCGGACGCCCTGCGCCCGGAGCAGCGGGGACCCCGTGTCGTGTGACGCGACGTGGGTGCGTTCCGCGGTCGCGATCGTGTTGTCGTGGCTGGTCATGGTGTGCTCCTTACTCCTTGATCGTCGAGGCGATCGAGACGGCGGCGGGTCGGCTGCTCACGAGGGTGGCGGCCACCACGGCCACGAGCAGCACCAGCGGAGTGGCGACGTAGGCGAGCCAGGGGTTGGCGACCAGGTGGAGCTGGGAGATGCCGATCGCCGAGAGGAGCAGGCCGGCCAGCCGACCGCCCAGGGTGGCGGCGACCACGGCTCCCAGGACTACTCCGGCGGCCAGGACGAGGACCGAGCGCACGACATACTGCAGGCTGACCTGCCCGTCGCGAAACCCGAGCGCGCGCAGGGTCGCGATCGCGAACGAGTCGCGCGCCATGAGCATCCGCATGAAGAGCGCGGTGATGAGGGTTCCCACGAGCAGCCCGACCGCCAGCGCGGCGACCGAGGCGTCGCGCAGCGCAGCGATGGTGCCGCCGATCGTGGCGTCGACGTAGTCCCGGACCGAGCTCACCTTGAGGTCGGGGTGTTCGGCGAGGATCCCGGCGATGGCGGACGGCACGTCGGTCCCGGACACGAAGTCGGCGTAGACGATGCTCCACATCACCTCCGCGCTGGTGTGCGGCGCGAGCATCTTGGCGGTGCGTCCGCCGTTGGTCACGTCCTGGTAGACCCCGGAGACGGACAGATCGAGGGGTATGCCGTCACGTGCGTCGTCCGCTCCGGCACCGGGGGAGGGGGTCACCACGATGCGGTCCCCGACCGCCGCGCCCAGCGCGTCGGCCTGCATGCTGGACAGGGCAACCTCGTCCTGCGCCTGGGGGATGCGGCCCTCGACGTAGGTCACCGGGAAGGCGGCCAGGTCGCCGGACTCCAGCTTGACCGGGACCGGTCGACCCGTGGCGTCGGGCGCGGTGTAGGAGGCGGTGGACAGGACCACGTGCCGGCTCACCCGCGGGTCGGCGGCCAGGGATGCGCCCAGCTCGGTGGCGCGGGCCGGGTCGGCTGGCTGCTGCACGTCGACCCGCAGGTCGCTGACGCCCGCCCCCATGTAGGTGATGAACTCCGGCGACCGGGCCGTCGTGTAGAGGTTCTGCGGCAGGATCAGGATCGAGGAGGCGAGGGTGTAGATCACCAGCGGCACGACATACAGCCCGGGCTGGCGGGCCAGGTCGCGCAGGCCGAGGAGGAGGTTGGTCCGCAGCGGGCTCCGGGCGACCGACAGCCATGCGGGACCGCTGCGGCCCCGGGTGGCACCCGTGGAGGCCGCGCCGGTGCGGATCGCCTGGACCGGCGACACCTGCGCCAGCCGGCGAAGTAGGCGCCGGACTGCGACGCCGACGACGCCGACGGCGAGCGCGCTAAGCACGACGCTGAGCAGCACGACCGGCAGGGTGCGGCCGGTGGGACCCATGAAGAGGTGGACGTCCCGCAGGAGCACCTGGTTGAGGGCGAAGGAGGCCATCAGCCCGACCACCGCTCCGCCCGTGGCCATCACCAGGTAGGGGCGGGAGTAGAGCCGGCGCAGGTCGCGGTCCCGGACGCCGATCGCCTTGAGCACGCCGATCTCGCGGTAGTCGTGCTCGATGGTGGTGAGCAGGGTGAAGCGGACGCACAGCAGCGCGATCGCGACGAGCAGGACGGTGACGAGCAGCAGCACCGCTGCCGTCATGCCCGCCGACAGCGAGTTGACCAGGACGAACAGGGACCACGTGATCGTCGGGCCGTTGGCCTCCAGCCCCGCCTCGCGGTAGGCGGTCTCGAACTGGG
>JAAYYA010000027.1 GCA_012515595.1 Actinomycetales bacterium | reverse complement strand
TAGTAGCCCGACTCGACCGCGACCGCCGACCAGGCCGCGGCGCCCGGCTGCTCCCCGGAGGGTCCCGGCTCGGCGAGACCGCTGACCAGACGGTGGAAGCGCAGCACCTGGGCGTAGGTCTTCGGAGTCAGCCCGGTGGCGCGGCGAAAGCGCGACAGCAGGGTCCGCTGGGCCACCCCCGGGACCAGGTCGGCCACCGGACGGCTGGGGTCCTGGTCGAGCGCGGCCAGCGCCTCGACGACGAGCGGGTCGGGCCTCGCCCCGGTGCGTTCGCGACGGGCGAGCAGGACGTCGACCAGCCGGTCGAGCACCACCTCGGGTGCGTCGGCGCGTCCCGCAGCGGCGCGTCCCGCGGCGGCGACCACCTCCAGGCCCGGCACCAGGGACGCGGCGCCCTGCACCCGGCCGGCCACCTGCGGCCCCGCGGCGTCGGTGATCGCGCCCAGCCCCGCCGGCAGGAGCTCGACGCCGACGTGCCGGATCACCGGTGGTGACTCGATGACCAGGAACTCCGTCTGCAGGCCGGAGAGGAAGGTCTCCCCCACCGGGGTGGGGGCACCGGACCGGTCGTACACGGCATACGGCTCGGACAGGTTGACGATCAGGTGGACGAAGGGCAGCGGCAGGATCTTCTCGAACCGGCGCACCCGCGGCGCCTCGAGGAACCACAGCCGGGAGACGAGGTCCTCCAGGCCCGGCGGCGCCGGCCGCTCGAGGTAGTCCACGCCGGTGAGACTAACCCCGGTCGCCGGGGAGGACCTGCACCCGACCCGTGACACCGACGGACACCGTGGTCCCCACGTCGTGGGAGCCGGACCCGGTCAGCCGGGCGAGCAGACGGGTCCCGGTGGCGAGCTCCAACTGGTAGAGCGTGTCGTGCCCGAAGAACTCCCGTCCGGCGACCACGCCCTGGACGCCCTGCGGGCCCGCGCCGACCAGGACCTGCTCGGGACGCACCACCACCTCCACCGGCCCCCGGGGTGCCTCGGCGGGGACGGCACCGAGCTCGAAGCGCACCACGCGGCCGTCGCTGGTCCCGGGCAGGATCGTTCAGTCCCCCACGAACCGCGCGACCCACGCGTCCACCGGCCCGGCGTAGAGCGCGTCCGGCGTGTCCTGCTGCACGATCCGGCCGTCGCGCAGGACCACAACCTGGTCCGCGGTGGAAAGCGCCTCGTCCTGGTCGTGGGTCACGAGCACCGTGGTGGTGCCGGTCTCGCGCAGGATCGCCCGGACCTCGGTGCGCAGCTCGACCCGCAGCGTCGCGTCGAGCGCGCCGAACGGCTCGTCCAGCAGGACCAGCGCCGGGCCGGGGGCCAGCGCACGGGCGAGCGCGACCCGCTGCCGCTGCCCGCCGGATAGCTCGTGCGGCAGCCGGCCGCCCAGGTCGGGCAGGCCGACCAGGTCGAGCATCTGCGCCACCCGGGTCTCCCGCTGGGCGCGGCTGGCCCGCGGGACACCGGGCCGCCGCGAGCGCAGCCCGAAGGCCACGTTGGCGGCCACGTCCCGGTGCGGGAACAGCGAGGCCTCCTGCGGCACCAGGCCGATGCGCCGCTGCTCCGGGGGCACGCCGCGCGGCCCGTCCACCACCACGCGCCCGGCCAGCTCGACCCGCCCGGACCGCGCCGGGTGCAGCCCGGCGACCACCCGCAGCAGCGTCGTCTTCCCGCACCCGCTGGGCCCGAGCACCGCCAGGAAGCCACCTGGGTCGACGTCCAGGTCGATGTCCTCGAGCACGGTCGTCGGGGCCTCCCCCGCCCGCCGCGGGGGATAGCCGGCGGACAGCCCCCGCACGCTCAGCGCGCTCACGACGTCCCCAGTCGCCGGGAGAGCAGGAAGGCGGGCACGCTGGCGATCACGACCAGAACGATCGCATACGGGGCGGCGGCGCCGTAGGCCGCGATGTCGGTGAGCTGCCACAGCCGGGTGGCCAGGGTGTCGGCGCCGGTCGGGCGCAGCAGCAGCGTGGCGGGCAGCTCCTTCATCACGGTCAGCGCGACGAGCAGTGCCCCGGCGGCGATGCCGGGCCAGGCCAGCCGGGCGGTGACCTCCGTCCAGACCCGCACCGGAGACCGCCCCAGGGAGCGGGCGACGTCCTCCAGCTCCAGCGGCACCTGCCCGACCGCGGTGCGCACCGAGCCGGCGGCCTTGGGGACGAACAGGATGCCGTAGGCCAGCACCAGCACCCACAGGGTCTGGTAGAGCGAGGGCAGCAGCAGGAGGGCCAGGTAGACCATGGACAGGCCGAGCACGATCCCGGGCAGGCCGTGGCCCAGGTAGGTGGCGGTCTCCAGGGCACCGACGGCCGGAGTCCGGTGGCGCGCCGAGAGGATGCCGATCGGCAGGGCGAGCAGGGCCGCCAGGACCGCACCGCCCAGCCCGAGCAGGACGGTCGTGGCCGCGGCCTCCGCCAGCCGGGCCGCCTCGAGCTCGCGCTCGGCGACGCTCTGGACCGCGCGGATGGTCATCGTGACCACGGGCACCCCGATGGCCGCGAAGGTCAGCGCGCCGAGCACCCCCGCGGCCAGCAGCTGCCCGCCGCGGCCCAGGCGCGCCCGGGCGCCGGCCTCGTCCACCCGCACCCGGCCGTGCCCGGTGTCGCGCCGCCGGACCGCCCGCTCGAGCACGACGACCACCAGGGCGAGCGCGACCAGGATCAGGCACAGCACCAGGGCCAGGGCCCGGTTGAAGGTGCCGCCGAAGGCGGTCTGGATGGACCAGGTCAGCGCAG
>JAAYYA010000155.1 GCA_012515595.1 Actinomycetales bacterium | reverse complement strand
GAGCTGCTGGACGTCGGCGACGTGATGGGTCTGGTCGAGGTGGTCCGTGGCCGCTCGATCCGGAGGGTGGCGGTGGTGACCACCTCGGGCGGTTCGGGGATCCTCGCGGCCGACGCGATCGAGGCGCGGGGGATGGCCCTGGCGGAGCTGTCGAAGGAGACCCTGGCGACGCTGGATGAGATCGTGCCCGCCTACGGCGCGACCGCCAACCCGGTCGACGTGACGGCGTCGGTGATGAGCAACCCGGCGCTGTTCAACGACGCACTGGCGGCGATCGCCGGGGACGACGGCGTCGACGCGATCGTCGCCTGCTTCTGCGTGCTGACCGGCTCCGACGTGGACGCGGTCGTCAGGGCCCTGTCGCGGGTGCGCGAGCAGACCGGTGTCCCGGTGATCGCGGTGCGCACCGGCGCGGACCACCTGGCGCCCGAGGCGGCGGCGACGATGCGGGCTGCGGGGTTGCCGGTCTACCAGACCCCGGCCCGGGCGGTGCGGGCGCTGGCGGCCCTCGCCGAGTTCGCCGCCCCGCGGACAGTCCGAGGGGCGCAGCCCCCCACCCGTGCCGAGTCGGCCTCGGCCGGTGCGCCCCCGGACTGGTCCGCGCTCGACGAGCAGGGGCTCAAGGACCTGCTGGCTGCCGGGGGGCTGCCGGTGCCCGTCGGGCGCAAGGTCGCCGACGCGCAGGACGCCGTCGCCGCGGTCGAGGAGGCCGGGGGCCGGGCCGTGGCCAAGGCCGTCGTGCCCGGGCTGCTGCACAAGTCCGACGCCGGCGGCGTCGTCCTGGACGTGACGCCGGAGCGCGCGCCCGAGGTCTTCGAGCGGCTCGCCGCGCTGGGCGGGGAGGTGCTCGTCGAGGAGATGGTGCCCGGCGGCGTCGAGACGCTGGTCGGCAGCACCGACACCCCGCTCGGGCGCATCATCAGCGTCGGCGTCGGCGGCGTGCTCACCGAGGTCGTGGCCGACGTCGCGCTGCGGCTGCTGCCGGTCGACCGCGCGGACGTCGAGGAGATGCTCGACGAGACCCGCCTGGGCCGGCTTTTCGCCGGCGTCCGCGGGCAGGAGCCGGCGGACCGCGCGGCCCTGGTCGACACCGTCCTCGGCATCGCCGCCCTGGCCGCCGAGTTGCCGGACGGGGCCGAGCTCGACCTCAACCCGGTCACCGTGCTGGCTGACGGGCAGGGCTGCCGGATCCTCGACGCCGCCCTGGCCCTGCCCGATTCCGCCCTGGCCGAGACGGGAGACTGACCAGATGGACATCGGCACGCTCGTCACCCGGGCCGGCCACCGCTTCGGGGACCGGGTCGCGGTGGAGGGTCTCGACACCCGCGACCGGCGCACCTTCGCCGAGCTCGCCGACCGGGTGACCCGGATCGCCACTGGCCTGCTCTCGCTCGGCCTGCGCCCCGGCGACCGGGTGCTGGACCTGCAGAGCAACAGCACGGCATACCTGGAGACGGATCTGGCGATCCGCGCCGCCGGGCTGGTGCGGGTCGCCCTGAACCACCGCCTCCACCCGACCGACTGGCAGCGGATCGCCGGCGACTGCGCGGCCCGTGGCCTGATCTACCACGAGCGGTTCGCCGACGACGTCGCCCCGGTGCGCGAGCAGGTCGAGCACGTCGTCGTGGTCGGTGACGGGCCGGAGACCTCGCTGGAGGGGCTGATCGCCGGTGCCACGGCGACGACGACGACCGGTGGCGCGCTGCCGCCGCGCGACCCCGACGACCTGTGCGGGCTGCACTACTCCTCGGGCACCACCGGTCACCCCAAGGGGGCGCAGCGCACCCACCGCAACTGGGTCGCCTCGGTGGTCAACATGACCTTCGACGTGCTCGGCGGACCGCCGGGGCCGGAGGACTGCTACGTCCACGCCGGGCCGGTGACCCACACCTCCGGGCTGTTCGTCCTGCCGTTCCTGGTCGCCGGCGCCCGCCAGCTGGTGCTGCCCACCTGGGACCCGCAGACCTTCCTGGAGTCGGTCGCCGAGCGTGGCGCGACGCACACTGCGCTGGTGCCCACGATGGTCGCCCGGCTGCTGTCCAGCGGGGCGACCCGTGAGGACCTGGCGGGGCTGCGGATGCTCGGCTACGCCGGCGCCCCGATGCCGCCGGAGCAGATGCGCCGCGCCCACGACGAGCTGACGCCCCACCTGGTGCAGTACTACGGGCTCGTCGAGGCCATCCCGCCGGTCACCGTGCTGGACGCCGCCGACCACGCCCGCGGCCTGGCCGG
>JAAYYA010000154.1 GCA_012515595.1 Actinomycetales bacterium | reverse complement strand
TGACGTCGGCCAGGGCGACGCCTTCGTCGTGCCCACCGGGCCGGGGCGGGTGGTGCTGATCGACACCGGCCCGGACCCGCGGCTGCTCTCGTCCTGCCTGGACCTGCTCGGCGTGCGGGAGGTCGACGCGCTCGTCCTGAGCCACTTCCACGCCGACCACGTCGGCGGGCTGGACGCCGTCGTCGGCCGCCTGCCGGTCGCCGCGGCCTTTCTCACCCCGGTGCGCGACCCCCCGGCCGAGGCCGAGGAGGTCCTGGCCGACCTTCGCGACCACAGCATCCCCACGTATGCCGTCACCGCAGGCGACTCGCTCGTCTGGGGCGACGCGGGCCAGGTCCGTGCCGAGATCGTCTGGCCCCCGGCGGACCGCGCCGCGGCCGGATCCCTCGGGCCGAACGACGCGAGCGTCGTGCTCGACCTCCGCGTCGACGCCAGCGACCCCGCCTCCGATGAGGACGGGGTGCGGATCCTGTTCACCGGCGACATCGAGCCGCTCGCCGCCCGCGGCGTTCGAGCGACTCTGGAGGGGGAACGCTTCGACGTGCTCAAGGTGGCGCACCACGGCAGCGCCGCCCAGGACGAGGCCCTGGTGACCGGGGTGTCCGCCGACGTGGCGCTCATCGGAGTCGGGGAGGACAACACCTTCGGCCACCCGAGCCGGACCGTGCTCTCGATGCTCGCGCAGACCGGCACCGTCGTCCTACGCACCGACCGCGACGGGACCTACGCGGTCGTCCTTGGCGAAGGGCTGGGAGTCGTGCGGCGGGGGAGGCGGTGCCCGCCCGCCCGGGCTCGTCGGTGACCACCCAACGGTCTGGAGAAGTACGATGCGGACATCAGAACCTGAGCAGGAGCTGCCGTGAGCCGGACGCTGATCGACATCGACGACGACGTGCTGGAGCGTGCGCGTCGTGCGCTGGGCACCACTTCCCCGGAGGCCACCGTGAACGCTGCGCTCGCGGAGGTGGTCACTCGCCACGCACGCCGTGAGTTCCTGGCAGACGCCCGGAGCGGAGAGCTCGCAGACGCTGCGGATCCCGAGGTGATGGGCACCGCGTGGCGCTAACTGCGCTGACCACGGAGGTTGTCGCCGCCCGGGTGACTGGTGAGCCGACGACGTGGGTCGTCCCCCGAGGATCCCTCGAGGGCTGAGCCCGGGATCAGGACGAGGGGACGGTCTCGGCTGCGCAGTCGGCCGCGAGCCGGGGCAGCACGTCCTGCAGCAGTGCGTCGATGCGCAGGGTGGCCCACTCGTCTCCGCGGGTGGGCCACCGCGTGACGAGGGCGACGGGTATGCCGAGGGCGTGGGCGCGCTTGACGAAGCGCAGCCCGCTCATCACCTGCAGCGAGGAACCGAGCACCAGAAGGGAGTCGGCTGACTCCACCGCTGAGTAGGCGCACTCCACGAGCGGCTTGGCCACCGACCCGCCGAAGAAGACCACGTCCGGCTTGAGCAGGTCGGACCCGCAGGTGACGCACCGCACGAGCCGGAAGTCGGCGAAGTCCTGGGCCGCGAGCACGATGTCGCCGTCCGGGCGGATCTGGTCGCTCTCCGCGGTGAAACCCGGGTTCGCCTCGGCGATCCAGCGGTGCACCACCGCACGGTCGAACCGCTCCTCGCAGGTCAGGCAGACGATGTCGGTGAGGTTGCCGTGCAACTCGATCACCCCGGTCGACCCGGCGGCCTGGTGCAGCCCGTCGACGTTCTGGGTGATAAGCTCCTCGACGTGGCCGCTCCGCTGCAGGGCGGCGACGGCGTGGTGCGCCTCGTTGGGGCCGGCGGCGCGGAACCGGGACCACCCGACATAGCTCCGCGCCCAGTAGCGGCGGCGGTTCTCCGCGGAGGCGAGGAACTCGGCATACTGCATCGGCTGCACGCGACGGGAGCCGTCCGGACCGCGGTAGTCGGGGATGCCCGAGGCCGTCGACATGCCGGCGCCGCTGAGGACTGTGACGCCGCCGCGGCCCACCAGGGAGCGCAGCGTGCGGTAGTCCTGCTCGGCCACCGGGGCGGGCGGCGGCAGCAGCGGTTCGACGGGCACGGGAGCGATCTTAGGAGCCGACCAGCTGCTCGACCGGATCGGTGAGGGTGAGCTCCTGGGCGCTGGCGCACAGCGCCTTGAGCGTGGCCTCCACGGCCGGCACCCGCCGCAGGTCCGGCGTGGTCACCACCTGCACGGTGCGGGTCGACCGCGGCTCGAGCGGGAGGGTGCGCACACCAGGGTGCGTCACGGACTCCAGGATCAGACGAGGAACCAGCGCGACGCCCAGCCCGGCGGCGACCAGCCCGAGCACGGCCACGTAGTCCTCGGTCTCGAAGTTGACCTC
>JAAYYA010000153.1 GCA_012515595.1 Actinomycetales bacterium | reverse complement strand
TACGGGATGTCGTCACGATCGGGTTCTGCCTGGGCGGGACGCTGTCGTACTACGCGACCACCGACCCGGCGCTCGGGGTGGCCGGCGCGATCGCGTTCTACGGCGGGCTCGACGGGAGTCGGCTCGGGGTCTACGAGGATCCGGCCGAGCATGCGGACCGGATGCGGGGGCCGCTGCTCGCGATCTACGGCGGCGCGGACCAGTCGATCACGCAGGAGATGCGCGAGCGGTTCGACGAGGCGCTGACCGCTGGCGGGGTGGAGCACGAGTTCGTCGTCTTCGACGGCGCGCCGCACTCGTTCTTCGACCGCACGCACGGCGACCACGCGGAGGCGTGCGACGAGTCGTGGGGGCTGGTGCTGCGGTTCCTGCAGGGCGTAGGCAACGGGGCGTAGCAGCCCTAGGATTGGGGCATGTCCGCCGACACCTGGACCGCGTCGCAGGAGGCCTTTGCCGAGGCCGCCCGCTGGTTCGCGGAGACGGTCGCTGCCGTCGGGGAGCGCTGGGAGGACGCCGGGCTCGGGGAGTGGACCGTGCGCCACCTCGTCGGGCACACCAGCCGCGCGATGCTGACCGTGGAGTCCTACCTCGACCCGGGCGCGGGCGCGGCGGACGAGCAGGTGGAGTCCGCGGTCGAGTACTTCCGGCTGTCGATGACCCTCGCTGACCCCGCCGCCATCGCGCAGCGGGGACGTGCCGCCGCGGTGTCCCTCGGGGAGGATCCGGTCGCGGCGGTCGCGGAGATCGCCGAGCGGGTGGTGCCGCTCGTGTCGGGCCGCGCCGCGGACGACGCGGTCACGACGCCCGTGGGCGGGATGCGGCTGGGCGACTACCTCCCCACCCGGACGTTCGAGCTCGTCGTGCACACGAGCGACCTCGCGACGGCGCTCGGGCTGGTCGCGGAGGTGCCGCCGACGGCGGCCGGCGAGGCGCTGCACCTGCTGGCCGACCTCGCCCTCGCCTCGCACCAGAGCGCTCCCCTGCTGCTCACTGCGACGGGTCGCGGGCCGTTGCCGGAGGGGTTCACGGTGCTGTGAGCCGCCCCGGACGGAGGCCCCACGAGTTGGGTGGAGGGTGAACGGAACCGCTTCGAACGTGGGTCGAAGGTCAACGAAACCACTGCGAAAAGGCGGGCAGGACCGGCAAAAACCCTGAGAAGATACGTGGAGAGCCAGCAAAACCCCTGAACTTTTACGGGCGGCGGGGGTCGCGCTGCGTCACGACGTACAGCGCGGCCTGGGTGCGGCGCTCCAGGCCGAGCTTGCCGAGAATCCCCGTGACGTAGTTCTTCACCGTCTTCTCGGCCAGTCCCAGCACCTCACCGATCTGCCGGTTGGTCAGCCCCTCGGCGATGTGGTCCAGGATGCGGCGCTCCTGCGGGGTGAGCAGCGCCAGCTTGGGGTCGCGCGACTCGTGCCGGGTCCAGGAGTCGCGCACCCGGCGGACCCGCGCCGGGTCCAGCAGGTTCTGGCCCGAGGCCACGGCCCGGATCGCGTCGATCAGGCCGTTGCCCCTGATGTTCTTGAGCAGGTAGCCCGACGCCCCCGCAAGCACCGCGGTGCTCAGCGCCTCGTCGTCGTCGAAGGAGGTGAGGATCAGCGCCCTGGTCTGCGGGAACTGCGAGCGGATCTCGCGGCAGATGTCGATGCCCGAGCCGTCCGGCAGGCGCGCGTCCAGCACGGCGACGTCGGGCCGCACCGCGGGCACGATCCGGCGGGCCTGGGCGGCCGAGCCGGCCTCGCCGACGACGCGGATGTCCGGCTCGGTCTCCAGCAGCTCACGGATCCCGCGCCGGACGATTTCGTGGTCGTCCAGCAGGAAGAGGCGGATCGTCATGGGTGCCTTCCGTGAGCGGTGAGTATGCCGTGAGCCGGCTCCTCGAGCCTGCCCACCGCCGGGGAGCCCGGCAAGGGTCGTTGGTCCCGCACGAACGTCATGGTCGCCTCACCGGTGCGGCACCGGCACGCGCCAGAGCAGCCGGGTGCCCCCGCCGTCGACCGGACCGGTCTGCAGGGAACCGCGCCGGGCCGAGGCGCGGTCGGCGAGGTTGGCCAGGCCGCTGCGGCGCTCGTCGCGGCTGCCGATCCCCCGCCCGTCGTCGCGGACCTCCACGGACACCTCGCCCCCGGCGCGGCTCACGGTGACCTCGGCGGACCCGGCCTGCGCGTGCCGGGCGACGTTGGTGAGGCCCTCGCGCACGACCGCCAGGATGTCGGCCTCCAGGGCACCGCCCAGCCCGTCCAGGTCGCCGGGGAGCCGCAGCACCGGGGGGAAGCCGAGTCCGTCGCGCGCCTCCTCGACGACCTGCGCGAGATCGGCGCGGACGTCGCTCGCGGTCCTGGTCCGGTGCAGCTCGAAGATCGTCTGCCGGATGTCCTTGATCGCGGTGTCCAGGCTGTCGACCGCCTCCTCCAGCCGCTCCATCACCAGCGGGTGCGTGGCGAACCGTCCCGCCGCCTGGAGCGAGAGCCCGGTCGCGAAGAGCCGCTGGATGACGTGGTCGTGCATGTCGCGCGCGATCCGGTCGCGGTCCTCGACCACGGCCAGCTGCGAGCGGTCCCGCTGGGCCCGGGAGGCGGCCAGCGCCAGCCCGGCCTGGTCGGCGAGCTGGCCCACCAGGTCACCCAGGGACTCGGCCCGGCCTTCCTGCCCGGCCACCCAGCCCAGCGCGAGCAGGCCCACCCGCTCGGCCCCCACGGTGATCGGCGCGACGGCCGTCGGCCCGGGCCCGGCGAGGCCCATCACCTCCCGGGCGGCGACCTGCAGCTCGGTGCCGGAGAGGTCGGGGTCGAGGGTGTCCGCCCCGTGGGAGGGGCCGACGACGCGGAGGTGACCTGCCACGTCATACAGCGCCACGAGGCCCGCCTCCGACCGGGCGAGGGTGCGGGCCTGGTCCAAGAGGAAGGCCATCGCCTCCTGCTCGTGCGTGCCCTCGACCAGGCGGTGGGTGAGCTCGGCGGAGGTCGCCGACCAGGCGGCCTGCCGGCGCGAGCTCTCGTAGAGCCGGGCGCTCTCGATCGCTAGCCCGGCCGCCGCGGCGAGGCCGACCAGGACCGCCTCGTCCCCGACGGTGAACGGCCGGCCGTCCCGCTTCTCGGTGAGGTAGAGGTTGCCGAACACCGTGTCCCGCAACCGGACCGGAACGCCGAGGAAGGTGCGCATGGGCGGATGGTGCGCGGGGAAACCGACGGAGTCGGGATGCGCGGTGATGTCGTCCAGGCGGAGCGGCACCGGGTCGCGGATCAGCAGCCCGAGGACGCCGCGGCCGTGAGGCAGGTCGCCGATGGCCGCGTGCTCGTCCGCGGTGATGCCGTGGGTGACGAACTCCGCCAGCACGCGGCCCTCCGGGTCCAGCACCCCCAGCGCCCCGTAGCGGGCGTCGACCAGCTCGCACGCGGCCGACACGAGGCGGGAGAGCACCTCGGTCAGCTCGGGATCGGCGGCCACCTCGGTCACCGCCTCCAGCACGTCCTGCCGGACGGCGTCGCGACCCTCGGGACCGGACATGGCCCCATGCTAGTGAGGCCGGCGGGACCAAGGGCCCTGGCGGGAGAGGCCGCCGGGTGGTTGCCTGCCCCCATGACGGTGAGCCGCTCCTCCTCCGCGCCCTCGACCACTCCGCCCTCGACCACCACGACCGGTCCGGTCGCGCTCACCTTCGCCGGGGCGACGGGGACGGTGACCGGCAGCGCCTTCGTGATGGAGCACGCCGGACGCCGGGTGGTGGTGGACTGCGGTCTCTACCAGGGCGAGCGGCAGTGGCGGCGCCGCAACTGGCAGCCGCTGCCCTTCGCGGCGACGTCGGTCAACGACCTCGTCCTGACCCACGCTCACCTGGATCACTGCGGGCGGATCCCGCTGCTGACCCGGGAGGGCTACACCGGCCCGGTCTGGTGCACCGAGGGGACCAGGCGGCTGGGCGCCGTCGTGCTGCGGGACAGCGCCCACCTGCAGGAGGAGTATGCCGAGTCCGCCCGGATCGGTGGCTTCAGCAAGCACGACCCGCCGCAGCCCCTCTACCGCGCGGCGGACGCCGAGGACGCGATCCGGCTGATGCGCCCGGTCGACTACGACACGGCGCACCCGCTGGAGTGCGGCGGCACCCTGCGGCTGACCCGCGCCGGCCACATCCTGGGCTCGGCGTGCGCGCTCGTGGAGCTCGGGGAGGCCAGGGTGCTCTTCTCGGGCGACCTGGGACGGGCCACCCACCCGCTGCTGCTCCCGCGGCAGCCGCCGCCGGCGGCGCGCACCGTCGTCCTGGAGTCCACCTACGGCGACCGCAGCCACCCCGTCTCCGAGCAGCCGCACGCCGCGATGGCCGCCACGATCCGGGACGCCGTCGCGCG
>JAAYYA010000152.1 GCA_012515595.1 Actinomycetales bacterium | reverse complement strand
CGCAGCGCCGCTGGGCCCCGACGAACCCGTCCGGGTCCTGCGGGAAGTGGGTCAGCGTGAGGACCGTGCGGCCGGCCGCGGCCCCGCCGTGCCGCAGGTCGCGGTCGACGGGCAGCGGGTCGACGATGACGTGGGGGTTGAGGGTGCCGGCGGGGTCCCAGACCTGCTTGACCCGCGCGAACAGGGCGTGCGCCTCGGGGCCGTACATGCGGCGGACCAGGTCGGAGCGGGCCCGCCCGTCGCCGTGCTCCCCCGAGACCGAGCCGCCGAGAGCCACGACGAGGTCGGTGGCCTGCTCGACGAAGGAGCGGTAGGCGGCGATGCCGTCCGCCGAGATGAGGTCGAAGTCGATGCGCAGGTGCATGCAGCCCTCGCCGAAGTGACCGTAGGAGGCCCCGGAGTAGCCGAACCGGGCGAGCAGCACGTCCAGCTCGCGCAGGTAGGTGCCGAGCTTCTCGGGAGGCACGGCGGCGTCCTCCCAGCCGCCCCACGCCTCCGCGCCGTCAGCGCGACGGGTGGCCAGACCGGTGCCGTCCCGGCGGCAGCGCCACAGCACCGCCTGGGCCGCCGGGTCGACGACCACCGACGCGGTGGCGCCCAGACCGGCGTCGCGCACCAGCACGCCGATCTGCTCCGCCGACCGCCGCGCCTGCTCGATGTCGTCCCCGCCGATCTCGACGAGCAGCCAGACCCGGCCCTCGGGCAGGCCGGCCCCCACGGCTGCCCGACGCACCTCCTCCGGGAGCCGGTCGACCAGGGTGGCGTTGATCGACTCCATGGTCAGCGGGCCGTAGGGCCGCACGTGGGGCACGCTGTCCGCGGCCGAGGCGCTGTCCGGGAAGCCCAGCGCCAGCAGCACCCGTGCCGCCGGGACCGGCACCAGCGCGACCGTGGCACGCAGGGTCGTGGCCAGGGTGCCCTCGCTGCCGGACAGCAGCCGGGCCAGGTCGACCCCCTGGCCGGGCAGCAGGCGCTGCAGTGCGTAGCCCGAGATCTGCCGCGAGAAGGTGCCGAACTGACGCTCGATCAGCCGTTCGTGCTCCCGGCCCAGCGCTGCGAGGGTGCGGTGCAGGTCGCCGGCGACTCCCGGCATACTGCCGATCTCGGTTCCCCGGTTCTCGGGTGACCACCCCGGTGAAGGCGTGCGCAGCTCCAGCCGGTCCCCGGCCCCCGTGACCACCTCCAGCGCGCGCACGTTGTCGGCGGTGGTGCCCCAGGCCAGGGAGTGGGCACCACAGGAGTTGTTGGCGATCATCCCGCCCAGGGTCGCGCGGCTGGCCGAAGACGGGTCGGCACCGAAGGTCAGGCCGTGCGGCGCAGCGGCCGCCATGAGATCGGTGAGGACCACCCCCGGCTGGACTGTGGCGGTCCGACCGGCCGGATCGAGGTCGAGGATGGAGTCGAGGTGCCGCGCCACGTCCACCACGACCCCGCCGATGGCGTTGCCGGCCATCGAGGTGCCGGCTCCGCGCAGGACCACCGGCGCCCCGGTCTCACGGCACAGGGACAGCGCGGCCTCCAGGTCGGCCTCCGTGCGGGGCCGCACCACCGCGTCCGGCACCACCCGGTAGTTCGAGGCGTCCGTGGCGTAGAGGGCCCTCGCCTGGGGGCCGGTGAGGATCTCCCCCTCCAGCCCGGACCGGAGCCCGGCCACCAGCGCGGAATGATCGTATTCCGGCATGACCGCGAGTCTAATAGTATTGTCGACAATCGCACGCGCTTCGCGAGGAGAGGGGACCATGCCCACGATCGGCCTGCTGTACCCCGGCCACAGCGCCGAGGACGACTACCCCGCGCTCGAGGCCAGGCTCGGCTCCGATCTGCGACTGCCGCTGGTGCACACCTCCGTGGGCGAGGACGCGCACCGGGTGGACGCACTGCTCGACCTGGGCGGTGCGGAGCGGCTGGCAGAGGGCGCCCGCGAGCTCGTTGCGACACACTCCCCCGACGCCGTGATGTGGGCCTGCACGTCGGGCTCGTTCGTCTTCGGCTGGGACGGTGCCCACGAGCAGGTCGCCCAGCTGCAGGAGGTCACCGGGCTGCCGACCTCCTCCACCTCGCTGGCATTCGTGGCGGCCTGTCGCGCCTTGGGGCTGAGCCGGGTCAGCGTCGCCGCGTCCTACCCGCAGGACGTCGCCGAGCACTTCGTGACCTTCCTCGGCGCCGGCGGCATCGAGGTGACCGCCATGGGCAGCCACGGCATCGTCACGGCGGCGGAGGTCGGCACCCTCGGGCAGGCGGACGTCGAGGCCATCGTGCGCGGCGCGGACCTGGGCGGCGACGCGCAGGCCGTTCTGGTGCCGGATACGGCCATGCACACCCTGCAGTGGATAGCATCCCTGGAGCGGGCGGCCGGCGTGCCGGTCCTCACCGCCAACCAGGTGACCATCTGGCAGGGCCTGAGCCTCCTGGGCGAGGTCCCTGCCATCGACACTCTGGGCACCCTCTTCAGCAGCAGGAGCGGAGGCTGATCGCGATGGCCACCAAGGCCGCAGTGCCGCAGGTCGCACCCCGGAGCGCCATGGAACCCCTGGTCCAGGAGTCCACGCCGAGCATGATCGCCGGGCGGGTGCGCGAGGCGATCGCCTCCGGCCTGATCCCGCCGGGCTCCCAGCTGGGCGAGGCCAACCTGGCCCGCGAGCTGGGGGTGAGCCGCGGCCCGCTGCGCGAGGGGCTGCAGCGGCTCACCGCCGAGGGTCTGCTGATCTCGATCCGCAACCGCGGGCTGTTCGTGATCGAGATGACCCCGGAGCGGGTGCAGGACATGTACCTCGCCCGGCAGGCGGTGGAGCGGGCAGCCGCCGAACGGATCCACCAGGGCGACCCGGTCGCGGCCGGCGCCTCCCTGGCCACGGTCATCGACGTCATGGCCTCGGCCCGCGACCAGCACGCCGAGAGCGCGGCCGACGTGTCCTTCCACGAGCTGCTCGTGTCGCTGGCCGCCAGCCCGCGCCTGAGCCGGATGCACGGGATCCTCATCACCGAGACCCGGATGTGCATCAACGCGCTGTCCGACCTGTACGTCCAGGGCGACCGGGTGCGCGTGGAGGAGCACCGCGCGATCGCCCAGTCGTTCAGCGACCGCGACCCCGCCCTGACCGACCGGCTGCTGGTGGCGCACATGTCCGACGCCGTGCACCGGCTCACCGGCGGGCGGGTTGAGCAGGGCTGAGCCGGTCTTCGGACCCCGCCCCCGGACCACGGCGGCGGATCCCCTGCCGACGACCGAGCTGGCTTAGTTCTCCGCGCGGCCCGCGCGCCAGTAACCCATGAACGAGACCGCCCCGCGGTCCACGCCGAGCTCGCCCACCAGGTGCCGTCGCAGCGCCTTGATCACCCCGGCCTCGCCGGCGAACCACGCGTAGAGCTCACCGGCGGTCCGCATCCCCGTCGCGGTGCCGGCCGGCACCTCCCACAGGATGTCCTCGTCCACGTCGACGTCCTCAAGCGTGAGCGGGCCCGACAGGACAGCTCGCCTCCGTGCGGTGATCGCACTCGCGGCCCCCTGCACGGCGGGCACCAGCAGCGCACCGTGCGGCCGGTCGCCGCGCGCCAGCCAGGTCACGGTCACGCCCGGCGGACCCGTCACGGGCAGCTGGTCCCCCTCCACGGGCACCTCGAGGAAGGCGGCCCCAGTCGTGTCTGCGGGAAGTTGCTCGAGGATGGTCGCGAGGGCGGGCACCGCCGTCTCGTCTCCGGCGAGCAGCACCGGGCAGCCCGCGTCCGGGACGCGGAACTCCGCCCCGCCGTGCGGCCCGTCCGAGAGCGCGTTCGGACCCATCAGCACCGCCGCGTCGCCGACCTGAACGCGGTTGGCCCAGCGGGAGGCCGGACCGGCGTCGCCGTGCAGGACGACGTCGACGTCGACCTCGGCCACCTCCGGGCGGACCGCCCGCGTGGTGTAGGTGCGGATCGGGTTGCGGTGCTCCTCCGGGAGGCCGCGCCACTGCTGGAACCAGTCCTCCCCCCGCGGCAGGTGCTCGTAGGCGCCCTCGGGGGCGGGGAGCACCAGCTTCATCCGCGCGTCGAGGCCCAGGTCGGCATACTCGTGCAGGTCCTGACCGGTGAAGGTCACGCGCAGGAAGCTGGGGCTCAGCTGCTCCAGCCGCGCGACGGTGACGTCGAAGAAGCGCCAGGTGGCGACGGCGGTGGCCACGGTCATGGGTGGTTCCTCCTCAGGTGTCGCTGCCGCGGCTGCGCCACAGCAGATAGATGAAGTAGGGCGTGCCCAGCAGCGCGGTCCCCACGCCGGCCGGGATCTGGATGGGGGCCAGCACGGACCGGCCGATGGTGTCGGCGCCCGAGATCAGGATCGCGCCGAGCAGGATCGCGACCGGCAGGACCCGGGCGTGACGGGCGCCGACCAGGGCCCGGGCCGCGTGCGGGGCGACCAGGCCCACGAAGGCGACGACCCCGACCGCGCAGACGGCCGCCGCGGTCAGCAGCGCCGCGGCCCCGAGCAGCACCACGCGGGCCCGGTCCAGGGCGATGCCCAGGATCCGGGGGGTGTCCTCGTCGAGGGACACCACATCGAGGTCGCGACGCAGCGTCACGGCGAGCGGGGTGATGAGCAGCAGCGCGACCGTCACCGGGACCAGGTGGTCCACGGTCCGCCCGTAGGTCGAGCCGGCGAGCCAGGTGAGCGCCAGGTTCACGTCCCACGGCGCGACGATCACGATGACGAGGGTGATCAGGGCGAACAGCCCGGTCTGCACCCCGACGCCGATGAGCACCAGCCGGGTGGAGCTCAGTCCCCCGCGGTAGGCCAGCAGGAAGACCAGGGCGGTGACCAGGATGGCTCCGGCGAACGCGGCGCCCGACATCGCCCATACGCCCACGCCCGGCACCAGCAGGAGGGTGACCACGGCCCCGAGGCCAGCCCCCGCCGTGACGCCGAGCAAGCCCGGCTCGGCGAGCGGATTACGGCATACGGCCTGCACGATGGTCCCGGCCAGCGCGAGGGCCGCGCCGGCCAGCAGGGCGGCCACGACACGAGGCATCCGGCGACCCATCTCCAGGGTGACCTCCCGGCCCGAGACGCCGTTGAGCCAGTTGCCGACGTCGCCCAGGAGGATCAGCCGGTCGCCGAACATGACGGCCGCCACGACCGCACCCGCCAGGACGAGCGAGGCGACGACGAGGACCGCGACGACGGTGCGGCTCGACCGGGGACGGCCCAGGTGCTCGCTGGTGGTGGACAGCGCCGGGCCGGTGTCGGGCAGCCGCCGGGCGAACCACACCAGCAGTGCGGCACCGAGCACCGAGGTGACCACACCGGTCGGGACCGCGGCCGTCATCGTGGGCGGGACCAGGCTGCGCAGCAGCACGTCGGCGCCGAGCGTGACGACCACGCCCATCAGTCCTGCGAAGGGCAGCAGCACCAGGTGCTTGCCGAGGCCGGGGACCCGGCGCGCCAGCAGCCGGGCCAGGAGCGGTGCGGCGAGGCCGACGAAGCCGATCGGACCCGCGACGGCCACCGCGACCGCGGCCAGCAGCACCGACACCAGGACCGCCGTGACCCGGGTGCTGCG
>JAAYYA010000151.1 GCA_012515595.1 Actinomycetales bacterium | reverse complement strand
TCGATCTCGTTCTTGCGCTTGTAGTCGATCCACGCCGCGATCAGGTCCTCCGTGAAGACGTCGCCCTCGGTGAGGTAGTCGTGGTCGGCCTCGAGCGCCTCCAGCACGGCCGGCAGCGAGGTGGGCAGCTGGGCGATGTCCTCCAGCTCCTCCGGCGGCAGCTCGTAGAGGTCCTTGTCCACCGGCTCCGGCGGCTCGATCCGGTTGCGGATGCCGTCCAGGCCGGCCATCAGCTGCGCCGCGAAGCACAGGTAGGGGTTGGCCGAGGGGTCGGGCACGCGGTATTCGATGCGCTTGGCCTTGGGGGAGGATCCGGTGATCGGGATCCGGACGCAGGCCGAGCGGTTGCGGGCGGAGTAGACCAGGTTGATCGGGGCCTCGAAGCCCGGCACCAGGCGGTGGTAGGAGTTCATCGAGGGGTTGGTGAACGCCAGCAGCGAGGGGCCGTGGGCCAGCAGTCCGCCGATGTACCATCGCGCGATGTCCGACAGCCCGCCGTAGCCGCTCTCGTCGTAGAACAGCGGCTCGCCGTCCTTCCACAGCGACTGGTGCGTGTGCATGCCCGACCCGTTGTCACCGAACAGCGGCTTGGGCATGAAGGTGGCGGTCTTGCCGGCGGCCCAGGCGGAGTTCTTGATGACGTACTTGAACTTCATCAGGTCGTCGCCAGAGTGCAGCAGCGTGTTGAAGCGGTAGTTGATCTCCTGCTGGCCGGCGGTGCCCACCTCGTGGTGCGAGCGCTCGACCTGCAGGCCCACGGTCGCCAGGTCCAGGCACATCCGGTCGCGGATGTCGGCGAAGTGGTCGACCGGGGGGACGGGGAAGTAGCCGCCCTTGTAGCGGGTCTTGTAGCCGCGGTTGCCGCCCTCCTCCGCGCGGCCGGTGTTCCACGCCGCCTCGATGGAGTCGATGTGGTAGTACCCACCCGACGGGCCCGTCGAGAAGCGCACGTCGTCGAAGACGTAGAACTCCGCCTCGGCGCCGAAGTAGGCCGTGTCGGCGATCCCGGTCGAGGCGAGGTACTCCTCGGCCCGGGCGGCGATCTGCCGCGGGTCCCGCTCGTAGGGCTCGTCGGTGAAGGGGTCGACGATCGCGAAGTTCATGATGAGGGTCTTCTCGGCCCGGAACGGGTCGAGGTAGGCGGTCTTCGGGTCCGGGACCAGCTTCATGTCGGACTCGTGGATGGACTTGAAGCCGCGGATGGAGGACCCGTCGAACATCTGCCCGGTCGTGAACGCATCTTCGTCGAAGGTGGCCGCCGGCACGTTGAAGTGCTGCATCACGCCGGGCAGGTCACAGAACCTGATGTCGATGAACTTGACGTCCTCGTCCTTGATGAAGGCGAGAACCTCCTCTGCACTGGTGAACATCCATCCTCCTGGTAGCCGCGCGGGGGTCTGGTTCCCGCTCGCGGTCGAGGTTAGGACGGGCCCGTTTCCTGACCGTGACCCTCATGTTTCGCCCGTGTTTCGCGGGTTACCCTGCTGGGGTGACCGACACAGCGTATCCGGGTGCCGCCCTCGGACTCCCGGAGCACGGGCGTGGTTCGGTGGCCACTTTTCCCCGGCGGCTGGCCGCGATCTTCATCGACTGGCTGGCCTGCACCTTCATCGCCCTGGCGGTCCTCCAGGTGCCCTGGGGCGGGCTCACCGGCACCCAGTCGCTGCTCCCGCTGGGCCTGTTCGCCCTGGAGAACCTGCTGCTCGTGGGCACCGGTGGGTTCACCCTGGGCCACGGCATCATGGGTCTGCGGGTGCATCACCTGGGAGCTCTCCAGGCGGGACGAGCCAGTATGCCGGGACCCAGGGCGGCCCTGATCCGCACCGTCCTCCTGTGCCTGGTGATCCCCGCCTTCATCGTGGACCGCCACGGCCGCGGCCTGCACGACCGCGCCGCGGGGACCGTCATCCTGCGCAGCCGCTGACCCTGATCGCGGGACCCAGCCACCCTGCCGCTGACAGCCCCACCGGGCACCCGTGCAGGATCGGCGCCATAGCGCCGATCCCGCAACGGACGTTCCGCCACAGAGGGAGTTGGTGGGAGGGGAGAGGGAGTCGGGGGAGGTCAGGACGGTCGGGGGGAGGGCAGGGCGGTTGGTGAACGGGGCAGGGCGTCAGACGGACGTCGACGCCGCCTCTGCCTCGGCGGCGGTCGTCCAGTGCGCGATCGAGGAGCGCAGGACGGCGACGGCGAGGGTGCCGAAGATGACGGCGAACAGGACGCCGGAGGCGTAGCCGGCCCACTCCGAGAGGCTGCTGCCGACGAACTCCAGCAC
>JAAYYA010000150.1 GCA_012515595.1 Actinomycetales bacterium | reverse complement strand
TCGTGGGGAACTCTGGTGCTGTCAGGGCGTGCCCGGTTGACCCACGAGCCCCGGCGGGGCACACGAGCTCCGGCGAACCGGCCCGGGTCGGCTCAGGCGGTGACCAGTTCGGTCCCGGAGACGGTGAGCACCTCGGCGGTGGCGTAGGTGACCTCGCCGACCACCTTGCCGGCGGCCCGCAGGTCGGCCTCGGCGGCACGGACGTGGTCCACGTCGGCGTCGGGGCCGCTGACCGTGGTCGCGGAGACCTCGGTGCGCATGCCGACCTTCGCCTCGGACTTGGCACGGCGGACCCCGGCCAGGGCCTGCCCGACGACGTCCAGCATCCGGGGGTCAGCCCCCTCGGCGCCGGCAGCGATCTCCTCGACCGTTGGCCAGGGCTGGGTGTGCACCGAGTCGGTGTGCCACCACGACCAGACCTCCTCGGTGGCGAAGGAGATCACCGGCGCGAGCAGCCGCAGCAGCACGTCGAGCGCCACCTGCAGCGCCGCACGGGCGGACTCGACCGCCGCCCGGTCCATCGAGGCGTCGGACCCGTAGGCGCGCTCCTTCACCAGCTCGAGGTAGTCGTCGCAGAACGTCCAGAAGAACGCCTCGGTCACGTCGAGCGCCTTGGAGTAGTCGTAGCCCTGGTATGCCTCGGTGGCCTGCCGGACCACCTGCACCAGCCCGGCCAGCATCGCCCGGTCCAGCGGCGTGGTGACCCGCCCGACCAGCACGGGCAGCTCCTCCGGCATCGGCGGCTCGGCACCCTCGGGCACCTCGTGCAGCCCCATGCCGAGGGCGAACTTGCTGGCGTTGAGGATCTTGATGGCCAGGCGGCGGCCGACCTTCATCTGCGAGGCGTCGTCGACGGTGTCCACGCCGGGGCGCGCGGCGGCGGCCCAGTAGCGGACCGCGTCGGTGCCGTTCTGCTCCAGCATGCCCAGCGGCGTGGTCGCGTTGCCCTTGGACTTGGACATCTTCTTGCGGTCCGGGTCCAGGATCCAGCCGTTGACGTAGGCGTTGGTCCACGGCACCGAGTCGTGCTCCAGGTGTGCCCGGACCGCCGTCGCGAACAACCAGGTGCGGATGATGTCGTGCCCCTGGGGCCGCATGTCGAAGGGGAAGATCTTGGCGAACAGCTCGCTGTCGTTGCCCAGCTCGCCGTCGGAGCGACCACCCAGCGGCCAGCCGGCGGCGATCTGCGGGGAAAGCGACGAGGTCGCCCAGGTGTCCATGATGTCCGGGTCGCCCGTGAAGCCGCCCGGCTGGTCCCGCTGGTCCTCGGTGTAGCCGTCCGGCACGTCGGACATCGGGTCGACCGGCAGACGCGACTCGTCGGGGGTCAGGATCGTGTCGTAGTCGGTCTCGCCGTCGGCGTCCACGCCGTACCAGACCGGGAACTGGACACCGAAGAAGCGCTGCCGGCTGATCAGCCAGTCGCCGTTGAGCCCCTCGACCCAGTTCTTGTAGCGCGAGCGCATGAAGGCCGGGTGGAAGTCGATCTGGTCGCCCCGGGCGATGAGGTCGGCCCGCAGGTCGGCGTCCTTGCCGCCGTTGCGGATGTACCACTGCCGGCTGGTAACGATCTCCAGCGGCTTGTCGCCCTTCTCGAAGAAGTTGGCCTTGCGCTGGGTGGCCTTCGGCTCGCCGGCCAGGTCACCGGAGGCGCGCAGCGCCTCGACCACGGCCGCCCGCGCACTGAAGGTGGTCTTGCCAGCCAGCTCCTCGGCATACAGCTGCTCGCCGGGACCACCGGCCAGCCACTCGGGGACCTCGCCCTGGAGGCGGCCGTTGCGGCCGATGACCGAGCGGGTCGGCAGCGACAGCTCGCGCCACCAGGTGACGTCGGTGAGGTCACCGAAGGTGCAGCACATCGCGATGCCCGCGCCCTTGTCCATCTCGGCCAGCGGGTGGGCCAGGACCGGGATCTCGACCCCGAACAGCGGTGAGCGGACCGTCGAACCGAACAGGTCGGCATACCGCTCGTCGTCCGGGTGGGCGATGAGTGCGACCACCGAGCAGATCAGCTCGGGCCGGGTCGTCTCGATGTAGGTCGGTCCTTCCGGGCCGTGGAAGGCGACGCGGTGGTAGTGGCCCGGGTAGTCGCGGGCCTCGAGCTCGGCCTGGGCGACCGCGGTCTGGAAGGTGATGTCCCACAGGCCCGGCGCCTCGGACTGGTAGGCCTCGCCGCGGGCCAGGTTGCGCAGGAAGGCCTGCTGGGCCACGGCGCGGGAGCGGTCGTCGATGGTGCGGTACTGGACGTTCCAGTCCAGGCTCAGCCCCAGCCGGCGGAAGGTCTCCTCGAAGGTCTTCTCGTCCAGGACGGTGAGCTCCTCGCAGAGCTCGATGAAGTTGGCCCGGCCGATCGGCACCTGGTTGGCCGCCTTGCTCGACTTGTTGTCACCACCCTGCTGCGGCGGCGTGAAGGCCGGGTCGAACGGCAGCGTCGCGTCACCGCGGACGCCGTAGTAGTTCTGGACCCGGCGCTCGGTCGGCAGGCCGTTGTCGTCCCAGCCGATGGGGTAGAAGACGTGCTTGCCCGTCATCCGGTGGTATCTCGCCAGGCAGTCGGCCTGGGTGTAGCCGAAGACGTGACCGACGTGCAGGCTGCCGCTCGCGGTCGGCGGGGGCGTGTCGATCGCGAAGATCTGGCTGCGGTCGGCGGCCAGGGCGGCCTCCCGGTCGAACGCGTAGGTGTCCTGCTCCTGCCATACGGCCGCCCACTTCTCCTCCAGCCCGTCGACGGACGGCTTCTCCGGCAGGGTCACCGGGGTGAGGTTGGTGGTGGCGGTGGCATCAGAGGTCATGGGCGGCATTCTCCCATCCCGGGTGGGTGGGACCGAACCAGGTTTGTCCGTATGCCGTGGGTCGCGTCGGCCTGCTGGTGGTGGGTCAGGCGCCAGCGTGGGTGGGCTGCGGCTGCGGGCTTCTCGTGCCGTCGCCTCCCGGGATGGCCCCTGCGCGGTGCAGGTGGCTGACCACGGTCATCAGCGCGAGGATACAGCCCAGCATCTCCAGGCACTCCTCGACGAGCTCCCAGACCGGCACGGCCGCGCGCACGGGATGCTCCAGGGGCAGTCCCCGGATGGCGAAGCCCGTGAGCCCCTCCAGCACGACCGCCCCGGTCACGTAGACGATGAGCGCCACAATGAGTCCCCGGCGCACGGGTGACGGCAGGGCGCGCCCCAGCACCCAGAGCACCCCGAGGCCGAGAAGGCCGAGCGCCACCCCGGGGATCAGCCACTCGTGCGTGGCCAGGGTGTCGCGCTCGAGGCCGACGAGCTCGGGGAGCCGCTCGTGGACGGAGATCTGCTCGTCCAGGCTCAGCAGGGCGACGGCGGCCGCCAGCGCACCCCACGCGCGGCGGGCGCTCGGTGCGGTGGCGGAGACGGCGGCGAGGGCGGCCGCGGCCGCGACGAGCAGCAACAGACCCATGTTGAACCAGGTCCCGATGGAGCTCTCGGAGTTGAGGTCGAACCACCGTCCGGTGTTGGCGGGGAGCGCGTCGAACCAGTCGTGCGCCAGGTGGAGGACGACGTGCAGGACCGCCAGGACGGCGACGCCCGCACACAGCCAGCGGCCCAGCCGCCGTGCACCGGGGGTCATCGTGCTTCCTGCCGACAGCGCTGCACAGCACCCGACGACGTCACGGCCATCTCTCCCTCGCGCAGCCGCCCCCTTGGTGGCTGTTGG
>JAAYYA010000149.1 GCA_012515595.1 Actinomycetales bacterium | reverse complement strand
GCCCGTCGTCGGACACGGTCACCGTGAGCACGTCCCCACCGCCGGCGTCGCCGTCGACGACGCCGCGGACGACGCCCTCGGCCACCCCGTCCGTGGCCGAGCCGCGCTGTGCCTCGATGACCACGGAACCGACCGGTTCCCCGTCCGCGGTCGGGCTGCTGGTGTCGTAGGCGTGCTCCACCGCGTTGTGCACGAGCTCGGCCAGGATCATCGCCAGGGGCGTGGCGTCCTCCGCCCGGACCCGCCCGAACGACCCCCGGTGCCCGGCACTGACCCGGGCACCCCCCTGCGAGGCGACCTCCACGGTGGCCCGGGCGATCCGCACGGCGATCTCGTCGAACAGCACGGTCTCGTCGAAGCCCTGGCTCAGCGTGTCGTGCACGAGGGCGACCGTGGACACCCGGCGCCCGGCCTCCTGCAGCGCCTGCTTGGCGCCGGGGTCGTCGAGGCGGCGGGACTGCAGCCGCAGCAGGGCCGAGACGGTCTGCAGGTTGTTCTTGACCCGGTGGTGGATCTCCCGGATCGTGGCGTCCTTGGTGAGCAGCTCCCGCTCGCGCCGTCGCAGCTCGCTCACGTCCCGCAGCAGCAGCATCGCCCCGTAGCGCGTGCCACCGTCCAGCAACGGGACAGCGCGCATGGTCAGGTTGATCCGGACCGTCTCGATCTCGGTGCCCCAGGGTGCCCGACCGGTCAGCACCAGCGGCATGGTCTCGTCCAGCATCGCACCGGTCGGCAACCGGCTGGTCACGATCTCCGAGAGGTCCGTGCCGGCAACCTGGTCGGTGTACCCCAGACGCCGCAGCGCTGAGATCGCGTTGGGGCTGGCGTACTCGATGTGGCCGTCCGCGTCCAGCCGCAGCACCCCGTCCCCCACGCGCGGCGTGCCACGGCCGATGCCGGTCGGGGCCAGCTCGCTGGGGAAGCTCCCCTGACCGATCATCCGCAGCAGAGCCTGGGCCAGCTCCAGGTAGTTGACCTCCAGGCCACCCTGCTGCCGCATGCTGTGCAGGTCGGTGTGCCGGACCAGGACACCCACCGCGCGCCGGGCCCGGACCACCGGGACGTACTGCTCCCTGATCGACTCGGCCTCCGGCGGGTCCAGCGGTCGGACCGTCTGCAGCACCTGGTTCAGCACGTCACGGCGGGCGGGCTCTGCGGTCTTGCCCACCACGTCGTCGTTGTAGAAGTTCGGCCCGGTCGTGGGGCGCGCGTGCGCCACGAGCACCCAGCCGTCGTCGCAGTCGGCGGTCGGCACCCACAGGGTGAGGTCCGAGAAGGACAGGTCCGCCACCATCTGCCAGTCGCCGACGAGGCGCCGCAGCCAGTCGGCATCGGCCCGGGACAGGGAGGCCCGACCGAGGACGTCGCGAAGGGTCGGCACGTTCGCAGACTAACCTGCCGACCCCGGCCGCTCTGGCACCCGGGTGGGGCCGTATGACATCAGGTCCCGGAGCCAGCCACCTCCCGGCCCCGTTCTGGACCGACCACGGCAGCGCACAGGTCAGTTGGTCGCGCCCTGCCGCACCAGCCCGCGCAGCGCCCGCAGCGCCACCGACAGCGGCCCCATGCCCGGGGCCTCCAGCCGGTCGACGCTGCTGAGCACCTGGCTGACCCTGGTGATGGCCTCGGAGTTGGACTCCTCCCAGGCGTCCAGCTGGACCCGGCCGTCCGCACTCGTGCCCGTGGTGCTGCCGGCGACCGTGCGGGTCAGCGCCTTGAGCACCCCGTAGAGGTCGTCGCGCATCGCACCCCGCGCCAGCGAGTCCCAGCGGTCCTGCCGGGGCAGGTCGGCCACCCGGTTGAGCAGGGTGTCGGCCCGGACCCGTTCGGAGACCGCGAAGTAGAGGGCCGCGGTGTCCTCCACGGGCTGTCCCGTCTCCTCGGCGAGCTCGACGATGTCCAGCACCGAGAAGGAGTCCAGCAGCCCGGCATAGATGATGGCCAGGTCCTCCGGGACCCCGCCGCTGCGGGCCTCCTCGGCCTGCCGCTCGAACCGCTCCCGCTCCTCGGCCTGGAGGAACTCGGGCAGGAGCGGCCGCACGGTGCTCACCGGTCCGGTGAACCGGTCGATCTCATGCTGCATCTCCCCGGTCAGCGACTGGTTGTTGAGGAACCAGCGCACGCTGCGGTCCATCAGCCGCCGGAACTCCAGGTAGAGCTTGGTCTGCAGCTGGGTGGCCACCACGTTGTCGAGCGCCTCGACCCGCTCCATGTAGCCGGCCATGCCGAAGACCTCCCGGCACACCACGAAGGCGCGGGCGATCTGCGGCATGGTCGCACCGGTCTCCTCGACGCACCGGAAGGCGAAGGTGACACCGCCCCGGTTGACCATGGCGTTGGCCAGGTCGTTGACGATGATCTGCCGCCGCAGCGGGTGGTCCCCGACGCGGTCACCCAGCTGCTCCAGCAGCGGTCCGGGGAAGTAGCCGCGCAGTGCCTGCTCGAAGTAGGGCGAGTCGGGCAGGTCGGACTCGCCCAGCTCCTCCTTGAGGTTCAGCTTCGAGTAGGCGACCAGCACCGAGAACTCCGGGGAGGTCAGGCCGGTGCCGCTCTCCTCGTGCTCGAGCATCGCCCGGTCGTCCGGCAGGAACTCCAGGGCGCGGTCCAGCCCGACGTGCTCGGTGAGGTGCTCCATCAGCCGGCGGTGGACCGGGGCCATGACCCCGCCCTGGTCACGGGAGTTGCCGATCAGGACGTTCTGCTCGTAGTTGGTCCGGAGCACCCGCCGGGCCACCTCGTCGGTCATCGAGGCCAGCAGCTCGTCCCGCTCCTCGAGCGACATCTCACCCTCCGCGACCACCGGGGCGAGGGCGATCTTGATGTTGACCTCGTGGTCGGAGGTGTCCACCCCCGCGGAGTTGTCGATCGCGTCGGTGTTGATGTGGATGCCCGCGCGGGCGGCCTCGATGCGGCCCCGCTGGCTGAAGCCCAGGTTGCCGCCCTCACCGACCACCTTGACCCGCAGGTCGCCGCCGTTGATGCGGATGGCGTCATTGGCCCGGTCGCCGATCTCTCCGTTCGTCTCCTCGGCGGACTTCACGTAGGTGCCGATGCCGCCGTTCCACAGCAGGTCGACCGGCGCCTTGAGCACGGCGGTGAGCAGCTCGTTGGGGGTCATCGACGTCGTGCCCTCGTCGAGGCCGAGTGCCTCGCGCACCTGTGGGGTGATCTCCACGGACTTCGCGGACCGCGGGAAGACCCCGCCGCCCTCGCTGATGAGCGAGGAGTCGTAGTCGGCCCAGCTGGAGCCGGGGAGGTCGAACAGCCGCTGCCGCTCGGCGAAGGAGGTCGCCGCGTCGGGGTCGGGGTCGAGGAAGACGTGCCGGTGGTCGAAGGCGCCGATCAGCCGGACGTGCTCGGAGAGCAGCATGCCGTTGCCGAAGACGTCGCCGCTCATGTCCCCGATGCCGACGACGGTGAAGTCCTGCGTCTGGGTGTCATGGCCCAGCTCGCGGAAGTGCCGCTTCACCGACTCCCACGCCCCGCGGGCGGTGATGCCCATGCCCTTGTGGTCGTAGCCGGCCGACCCGCCGGAGGCGAAGGCATCGTCCAGCCAGAAGCCGTAGTCACGGGACACACCGTTGGCGATGTCGCTGAACTTGGCGGTGCCCTTGTCCGCCGCGACCACCAGGTAGCTGTCGTCACCGTCGCGCCGGACAACGTTCTCCGGCGGGACGATCTCCCCGGCCACCCGGTTGTCGGTGACGTCGAGCAGCCCCTTGATGAAGATCCGGTAGCAGCCGATGCCCTCGTTGAGCCAGGCATCCCGGTCGCTCGGCGGCGGCAGCTGCTTGGCCACGAACCCACCCTTGGACCCGGTCGGGACGATCACCGCGTTCTTCACCATCTGGGCCTTGACCAGGCCGAGCACCTCGGTCCGAAAGTCCTCCCGGCGGTCGCTCCACCGGAGCCCGCCGCGCGCCACCGCGCCGAACCGCAGGTGCACGCCCTCGATCCGCGGCGCGTAGACCCAGATCTCGTAGGCCGGGCGGGGCTCGGGCAGCCCGTCGATGTCGCGGGGACTGAGCTTGAGCGAGACGTGCGGCTTGGGCCGCCCGTCCTCGTCGAGCTGGTAGAAGTTGGTCCGCAGCGTGCCCTCGACGACCGAGACCAGCTGGCGAATGATCCGGTCCTGGTCCAGGCTCGCCACCTCGTTGAGGGCCTCGTGGATCGTCCCGATGACCTCCTCCGCGGCCGCGTCACGCTGGGTGTTCGAGGCACCGGTCGAGGGGTCGAACCGGGCGGCGAACAGGTCCACGACGAGACGCGCGATGTGCGGGTTGGCGACCAGCGCAGACTCGAGGTACTCCAGGCTGAACGACCCCACCTGCCGGACGTAGCGGACCAGGGTCCGCAGGATCACCACGTCGCGCCAGGACAGGTCCGCGTCGAGCACGAGCGCGTTGAGGCTGTCGCTCTCACCCTGGCGGCTCCACGCGACGGCGAAGGCCTCCTCGAACTCGGCGGCGACCTCCTCCTCGGAGCGCAGGTCGTCGCTCTCCCAGACGGTGGGGTCCTTAGCCCGCAGCCCGAAGTCGTAGATCCGCATGGCGATGTCGTCGGCGTCCTCCTCCACGACATACGGCCGCTCGTCGGTGACCTCGACCCCGAGGTGGCTGAAGATCGGCATCGCCTCGGTGAGGGTCATCGCGTCCTGGCGGTACAGCTTGAGCCGCCGCTCCCCCGCCGGCGCGCCCTCCTCGGCATACAGCCGCAGGCGCATGTTGCGCCTCGGGTCGCCGACGACGGACCGGATGCGCTGCAGGTCGACGTAGCCGGTGGCCGGGTCGAAGTCCTCCTTGTACCCCTCGGGGAAGGCGGCCGAGAAGCTGGCGGCCGTGTCGGCGACCGTCTCGTCCTCCTCGTGCTCCTGTATGACGTCGGTCAGCTTCTCCTGCCAGGTCCGCATCGCGTCCTGGACCCGCTTCTCCAGGGCATCCGGGTCGACCTCGGGGATGTTCCCGCCGGGGCGCATCCGCAGCACGTAGTGCACCTGCGCGAGGGCGGCCTCCCCCACCCGGGTGGTGTAGTCGACCGTCTCGGCGCCGTAGGCGTCCCGGAGGATCTGCTCGATCCGCTCCCGCACGGAGGTGTTGAACCGGTCCCGCGGCATGAACACCAGGATGGAGATGAACCGCCCGAACTCGTCCTTGCGCACGAGCAGCCGGGAGCCCCGCCGTTCCTGCAGGTGCAGCACCTCGTTGGCGCTGTCCGCGAGCCAGTCGGTGTCGGCCTGGAAGAGCTCGTCGCGCGGGTAGTTCTCCAGGACCCCCATGAGGTCCTTGCCGGAGTGACTGTCCGGCGCGTAGCCGCTGCGCTCCAGGATGGTGTGCACCTTGTCGCCGATCACCGGCAGCCGCGTCACCGACTCGGCGTACGCGCTCTGGGTGAACAGCCCGAGGAAACGCCGCTCGCCGATCACCGCACCGTCGGCGTCGAACTTGCGCACCCCGACGTAGTCGAGGTAGACGGGCCGGTGCACCGTCGCCCGGGAGTTGGCCTTGGTGATCGTCAGCAGCCGCGGCTCGCGGGCCGTGGCGACGGCCTCCGGCCGCAGCCGGCTCACCGACGGTGCCTGGCCCTCCGGGACGCGCAGCAGCCCCAGCCCGGTCTCCGGGAGGGAGCGCAGCGCGTCGGTGCCGTCCTCCTGCACCAGCTCGTACTCGCGGTAGCCGAGGAAGGTGAAGTGGTTGTCCTCCAGCCAGGTGAGGAACTTGATGGTTGGCTCCACCGTGGCGGGGTCGACCGTGTCCGGCACCCCCTCCTCGAGCTCGAAGATCAGGTCGCGAGCCTGCTTGCGCATCTTCCGCCAGTCCGCGCAGGCCCGCCGCACGTCGTCGAGCACCTCGAGCAGGCGGCTCTGGAGCGCCTCGCGGGAGGACTCCTGGGGGAGCCGGTCGATCTCCACGTGGATCCAGGACTCGACCCGGTCGTCGTGACCGGCGTCGGCGGTGTCGACATCGACGACCTCGAGGCTCTCGCCCGATCCGCGCACGACGACCTGCGGGTGCAGGAGGAGGTGGACGGACAGGTTGCGGTTGCTCAGCTCGCCCAGGACCGAGTCGACCAGGAAGGGCATGTTGTCGGTGACGACCTGGACGACCGTATGCCGTGAGGTCCAGCCGTCCTGCGCGCGCGAGGGGTTGAGGACACGCACCTGCGTGGTTCCCGGCTCCCGGCGCCGTGACAGGTCGGCGACCTGTCCCGCGATGGCCTCGCGCACGGCCGGCTCACGGTCCAGCAGGTCGGTGTGCGAGGCGTGACGGTAGAACCGGTCCAGCAGGGTGTCGTCGGACGACATGATCAGGTGTTCTCCTGTAGGCGAGCCGCGACGCACCTCTTCGTGCGCCGCCACTGAGCCTATCGTCCGCCGGAGCTACCGGCAGGTCGGCTCCCGGTGGACAACCCCGCCCAACTGTCGCCGCTCGACCGTAGGGTGTCCGACATGTCCGGGAACCTCTCGTCGCTGCCGCTGCTCGGCCTGGCCGAGGAGCTCAGCGGTGGCGGGGCCCCCGTGGGCGACCCCGTGACCCAGGAGCGGGTGCGGGTTCTGCTCGACCGTGTGGTGGACGCCATCGTCGACCTCAGCCTGGGCCGCGTCACGCTGACGCGGCCCGTCCCGCCGCGACCACCGGACGCCGACCTGCCGGTCGAGGGCGGCGACCACCTGGACCCGGCGGCCTGCTCCGCACTGGCCGCCCGGTGTCACCGCGCGGCAGCCCTGGTGGGCGCGCAGCCGGACCAGCCGCTGGCCGCTGCGGTCGCGGCGTGCCTGAGCGCGCTCGCCGACGGCCTGCAGCGCCTGACCCAGGACGTGAACGACCCACGGGTCCCCCTGCCGGAGGCCCGACAACAGCTGCGCCGGAGCCTGAGCCGGGCCGGGGCGTTGCTGGACTCCGCGACGCCTCTACAGTGACCCCATGAGGATCCACGAGACCGTCGAGCATGCCGCGTCGCCGCAGCAGGTGTTCGAGATGATCTGCTCCCCCGACTACCAGGAGCTGAAGTGCACGCGCAGCGGCGCCCTCGAGCACGAGGTGGCCGTCGAGGTCGAGGACGACGCTCGCACGATCGTGACCCGACGGCGGTTGCCCACCGACGGGTTCCCCGACTTCGCCCGCAAGTTCGTGGGCGACTCCGTGGACGTCATCGAGACGACGGTCTGGAGCCTGACGCCCGACGAGGACGGCGGCCACTCCGCCTCGCTCCATCTGGAGATCCCACGGACCCCCGTCAGCATGTCCGGCAGCGTGGTGCTGGAGGCCACCGACGACGGGGGCACCGAGCACACCATGGAGGGTGAGCTGAAGGCCAACATCCCGTTCCTCGGCAGCAAGGTCGAGGCCGCGGTCGCCCCGGTGCTGGCCAAGGCACTGCGGCTCGAGGGCCGGCTCTCCCGCGAGTGGTTCGAGGAGAAGCCGGCCTGAGTCCCCGGACGGCGACGGCTGCGGCGCGCGGGCGGGCCGTCCCTCACCCCATGTGCGGGTAGCGCCACTCGGTCGGCGCCACGAAGGTCTCCTTGATGGACCGCGCGCTCGTCCAGCGCAGCAGGTTCTGCAGGGAGCCGGCCTTGTCGTTCGTGCCGGAGGCCCGGGCCCCGCCGAAGGGCTGCTGCCCCACGACCGCGCCGGTGGGCTTGTCGTTGATGTAGAAGTTGCCCGCCGCGAAGCGCAGCCGCTCGGTCGCCAGGGCGATGGCCGCCCGGTCCCGGGCGATGATCGCCCCGGTGAGCGCGTAGTCGGCCACCGACTCCATCTGGGTGAGGGTCTCCTCGAACCGGTCGTCGGGGTAGACGTGCACCGCCAGGATCGGGCCGAAGTACTCGGTGGTGAAGGTGTCGTGCGTGGGGTCGCTGACCTCCAGGACGGTCGGTCGCACGAAGTAGCCCACCGAGTCGTCGTAGGTCCCGCCCGCCACCACGGTCACCGCGTCGTCGGCCTTGGCGCGGTCCAGGACGTCCTTGTGCTTGGCGAAGGCCCGGTCGTCGATGACCGCCCCCATGAAGTTGCTGAGGTCGCGGACGTCGCCGACGGGCAGCGCGTCGGTGATCGAGGCGAGGTCGTCCCGGATCTGGCCCCAGAGCGAGGCGGGGATGTAGGCGCGGGACGCAGCCGAGCACTTCTGCCCCTGGTACTCGAAGGCTCCACGGATCAGCGCGGTGCGCAGCACGTCCGGGTCGGCCGAGGGGTGGGCGACGATGAAGTCCTTGCCGCCGGTCTCACCCACGATCCGCGGGTAGGACTTGTAGCCCGCGATGTTGGCGCCCACCGTGCCCCAGAGCAGCTGGAACACCCGGGTCGAGCCGGTGAAGTGGATGCCCGCGAGGTCCCGGTGGCCCAGGGCGACGTCGGAGACCTCGATGCCGTGGCCGGTGACCATGTTGATGACCCCGTCGGGCAGCCCCGCCTCCTGCAGGATCTCCATGACGACCGAGGCGGCCCGCTGCTGGGTGGTCGCGGGCTTCCACACGACGGTGTTGCCCATCAGGGCCGGCGCGGTCGGCAGGTTGCCCGAGATGGCGGTGAAGTTGAACGGCGTGACGGCGTAGACGAAGCCCTCGAGGGGGCGCTGGTCGGTGCGGTTCCACACGCCGTTCGCGTTGCGGATGGGCTGGTCCTCCAGGATCTGGCGGCCGAAGTGGGCATTGAACCGCCAGAAGTCGATGAGCTCGCACGCGGAGTCGATCTCCGCCTGGTAGGGCGTCTTGGACTGCCCCAGCATGGTCGCGGCGTTCAGTCGGGCCCGCCACGGGCCGGACAGCAGTTCGGCCGCACGCAGCAGGATCGCGGCCCGGTCGTCGTAGTCCAGGGCGGCCCAGCCGGGTGCGGCGGCGGTGGCCGCCTCGATCGCTGCTTCGGCATCCGCCGCCTGCGCATTGCGCAGTGTGCCCAGCACCTCGGCGTGGGCGTGCGGCTGCACGACGTCGATCTCCTCACCGCCACCGGTCACGGGCTGGCCGCCGATGACGTGGGGCAGCTGGACGGGGGTCTGTGCCATCTCGGCGAGGGCGGTTTCGAGCTCGGCCCGCTCGGGGCTCCCGGGTGCGTAGTCCAGCACCGGCTCGTTGATCGGCTCGGGAACACGTGTCACAGCGTCCATCGGTCAGTTCCTCCAGTCGTTGCGGTGGTCTCGGCGTTGACACCCGACGTCATGGTCACAGCAGGCGGCGCACCTCGGCAAGCTCGGTGGCGTCGTACCAGGACAGCTCGATGATCTCCTCGTCGTCCGAGACGGACGACACCTCACCCACCAGGTCGTCGCCGACGTGCAGCGACGCGATCCTCGGCAGGGTGACGGATCCGCGCACGAGCACCCGCGAACCTGTCGGGCCGCTGTCATCGATGCTATCCCGGGCGACGTCAGCCGCCGCGACGAGCACAGGCTGCCCCTCCTGCTGGCAGTGGGCCGCGGCGTCCTGCAGGGCAGCGAACTCCCAGGACTCCTCGTCACCGTTGGGGTCGGACCTGCGCACCGACTCGGTGACGACGAAGGCGACCAGGTCGCCCGGCAGGCTCCCGGTCTCGTGCAGGGAGTGCACCAGGTCAGCGGTCAGGGGCAGGTAGCAGCGGACCTGCGGGGGGATGGCGGCCATCGTCTCTCCTGTCTCAGTCATCGCCGGCCACGAGCTCGGCCAGGGCCGAGTCGATGCACTCGGCCAGCACGTCCAGGTCGGTCATGGCATCCCGGTCGGCGTTGAGACCGAGGTGGACCCGGCCGTCGTATGAGGTGAGCCCGACCGCGAGCGCCTGCCCCTCGGCCAGCGGGATGACCGGGTAGCTCGCGACCAACCGCGCCGGCCCGGCATAGCGGGCCTCCTGCGGGCCGGGCACGTTGCTGATGACCAGGTTGAACATGCGGCGCGACATGGCGCTGGCGGCGCGGGCCGCCATGGAGTGCAGGGTCGGCGCCGCGAACCCGGCGAGTCCCGCCAGACCGGCGGCACCGATGGCGCGGCCGTCACTGAGCTGCTTGGCCATCCGGAAGCTCACCTGTCGCAGGCGCATGGCGGCGCTGGGCTCGCCGATCGGCAGGTCGACGAACGCCGCCACGACCGGTCCGCCGACATGGGAGTCGCCCACCGCGTCCTCGACCGACAGGGGGACCATCGCCCGGAGCGTGCTCGCACTGCTGATCGGCTCGCCCCGGGTCATCAGCCACTCGCGCAGCGCGCCGGTGAGGGTGGCCAGGACCACGTCATTGACCGTGACCTGCCCCAGGTCCCCCGCGCCGAACTTACGGTGACGGACCTGCCGGAAGTCCTCCAGGTCCAGGTCGATCAGCCGGACCCTGCGCGCCGAGCCGATCGGGGTGTTCAGCGGGGTCGCCGGGGCCGGGCTGGCCGCCGTGCGGACCAGGGCGGTGCCGGCCTGCCGGCCCACCTCGGCCACCTTGGCGCCGGTGTGCCGCAGGTCGGTGAGACCGCCCCGCACCCCGTCCCAGAGCCTCCGGGGTGAGGTGACGGTGCTGATCGCCGAGCGGGTGAGCAGCTCGACGTCGCTGGGCTCGGGCGCAGGGGTCCAGGTCTGCACGATGGGCGCCACGTCCGTCGGCGAGGCATCGAGGATGACCTGACCCATGTCCAGACCGTGGACCCCGTCCACCATGGCCTGATGGGTCTTGGTGACGATCGCGAACCGGTCGTCCTCCAGCCCCTCGACGAGGTAGACCTCCCACAGGGGTCGTTCGCGGTCCAGCAGCCGGGACTGGATGCGCGCGACGAACTCCGAGAGCTGCTCCATGGTGCCCGGCCGGGGCAGTCCGGAGCGGCGCACGTGGTAGGTCAGGTCGAAGTCGGCGTCGTCGACCCACACCGGTCCGCCCAGGCCGGCGGGCACCTGACGGACCCGCTGCCGGTAGCGGTGCACGTAGGCCATCCGGTTGGACACCAGGTCCAGCAGGGTCTCGTAGTCGAACCCCTCGGGCGGGGTGTCGAAGACGAGGACGGAGCCCACGTGCATGGCGGTGACCGGTCCCTCGAGGTAGAGGAACGAGGAGTCCACCGGTGTCAGGCGATCTAGCACGACCCCATCGTGTCAGACGCGAGCGGCCCGCCGCGTGCCTGCCCGGCGCCCGGCCGGTGCGAGCGGGTGGCCACCGACCCGGGCAGCCAGCTCGCGGAGACCGGTCCGCGCCGGGCTGCCGGGACGTGCCTCCCGCAGCGTCCTTCCCTCGAGCACCGCGGCGTCGATCGAGGCCCTGTCCTCGGTCACCAGGACGACGTCCTCGACGCCGGCGAAGCGTCGCAGGGCCTCCCGGACCCGCCGGCCCGGGTCCTTGCCCACCGCGCCGGCGCGCACCCTGTTCACCGTGACCGTCGTGGGGACGTCGGTCACCTCCGCCAGCTGGTCCAGGCCCCGCACGAGGCGCTGCAGCGCCACCGGGTCTGCGGACCCCACGACGACGACCTCGTCGGCTGCTTCCAGCGCGGCCAGGGCCGCGCCGTTGCGCCGCGGTGCCGTCGTATCGAAGCTCAGCTCCTCGTCAGCCTCCAGGCAGAATCCGATGTCGACCACGGTCAGCGGCACAAGGTCGGCGCACTCGGCCAGGACGTCCTGGACGGCGTGTTCGCGCAGCTCCGGCCAGCGGTCGGGCCGGGGCAACCCGGTCAGCACCCGCAGCCCGGGCGCGACCTCGGGGGCCAGCCGCAGCAGGGCCGCACGCGCGAGCGTGCCCTGGTCCGCAGCCCTGGCCGCCGCGGCGACCCCGGGGGCCTCGTCGAGGACGGCGAGGACCTGGGCGACCGACGCACCGTAGGTGTCGAGGTCGACCAGCATCACGGGGGTGTCGACCTCGGCCAGCTCGGCCGCGACGTTCACCGCCACGGTGGTGCGCCCGGGAGATCCCACCGGGCCCCAGACCACGACGACCTTGCCACGCTCAGGGGCACCGGCCGGCGTCGGCGCTTCCCCGTCGACCTCGGCGGCGGTGCCGTGGGGTCCGGACGGTCGTTCCCCCGGGCCGCCGTCCGTTGCGGCCGCGGCATCGACGCGCGGCTCGCGGGCGGACGGCAGGCGTGGCTCGTCCGCCGTGCTGACCAGCTCGGTGAGCGCCGCGTCGAGCGTGGGCTGGTCGACGTCGGCGGGCACGACGACGGCGACCGCCCACCGCCGGAGCATCCGCTCCCCCGCCTCGTCACCGGGCCGGTGCACCCCCAGCACGAGCACCCCGCGGTCCACAAGCTCCCGGATCGCCGCACCGTCGAGCCCCCTCAGGTCGGCCGAGACCACCGCGACGCGACCGATCCCCGCCGCGACCGCCCCGAGCAGCTCGGCCAGGTCGGCGCAGCGGCGCACGACGTGCACCGACCCGCTGGTGCCCAGCTTGGCCGTGAGGCCGGACTCGTACTGCGGGGTGACCGCCGTGAGCAGCGGCAGGCTCACGAGGCGTTCCCCGCCCCGCCGGGCGAGGGCACCAGGGTGACCTTGGCCTCCTGGTCGACACTGGAGATCACGGCTCCGACCCGGTCGGCCGGGACCACGACCTGCACCGCGGCGCGGCCGATCCCCATCCCGAGCCCGTTGGAGCTGGTCGGTGTCGCGGCGACCACGGCCCGGCTCAGCAGCAGTTCGGGGTCGAGGTACGCGGTGCCGACCTGGTCCGGGTCCCGCCGGCTGACCCACACGTCGACGACGGTGCCGACCGTGAAGGTCTGCGCCGTCGCCGGGTCGATGGGGACGGTGACGGTCTTGTCCCGCGCCTGGCTGGCGCTGCCGAGGGCGCCCGCGGGCACCAGCTCCCCCTCCGCCACCTGCCGCAGCGCGACCGTGCCCGGCGCCAGCGGCTGCGTCCCGTCCAGGTAGGAAGCCATCGGTGCGTCCATCCGCACCTGCACGGGGAGCACGTCGTCCGACCCGACCTCCTGGCCGGGCAGGATGGGCCGGGCCGCGGCATACACCGCCGTCGTCTGGTCCAGGGAGGAGACGAGCCTGACCCCTCCCGCGACCGACAGCAGGACGAGCAGGAGCCCGACCAGCAGTCTGGTGTCGCGCCAGCCGGGGAGCCGCAACCGCCGGGCCCGCGGTGACTCCGCCCGCTCCTCGCGCGTGATGCCGCTGGTCACATGTCCCCCTCGGTAGCTGTCGGGTCGGGCGGCGCATGACGGGCGCCGCCGGGCGGGCCCACGGTAGCGGTCCCGCCGGGCCGCGAACATCTTGTCCACAGGCCCGAAGGCGGAACCACCCGCAGGACGTAAAATCCCCGTCAAGGTTCGCCACCCGGCGTCCCGGACGAGGAGGAGATCCAGGTGCAGCAGCGGTTCCTGACCCTGGCCGACGTCGCAGAAGTCCTGAACATCACCATGGCGCAGACCAAGGCCCTGGTGCGCACGGGTGCCCTGCCGGCCGTGAAGATCGGGGGCCGCGGCATCTGGCGGGTCGAGTCGAGCATGCTCGAGGACTACATCGAGCGGATGTATGCCGAGACCCGGGAGGCCATTGCCCGCGCGACCGAGGCGGTGGATGCGCCGAACGCCACTGGTGGGTCGGGGACGCGGTTCGAGCCGGACGACGAGGGGACGGACGACGCCCGCGAGGCGTAGTCAGTTGCGCACCACGCAGGCCAGCGCGGTGTAGGGGATCGTCACCACGGAGTGAACGTCGCGGGTGCGGCGCGGCAGGTCGTCCGGGTGGGTGCTGAGGTCCAGGTGGTCAGCGCCGACCCGGTCGATCGTTCCGACGCTGCCGCCGCCGTCCACGTCGTGGACACGGACCAGCGCCCGGTCGCGGCTCAGGGCCCTCAGCGCGTGCCGCAGGTCGAGCGAGCGTTGCACCCGGTTGCGGCGGCCGGTGTCGGACCGCCCGGAGAGCCCCTGGACGGTCAGCACGCTCGCCAGGACCACGAACACCTCGCGCGCCCGGTCCGCCTCGCCCTCCCGGACCAGGAGCCAGTCCTGCGCCAGGTCGTCGATGACGCCCTGGACCGTGGCGCCCCCGCGCAGCGCCAGTCGGACCGTCGCCCCGGTGTCGGCCAGGAGACGCTCGGAGAGGCGGACCCGGCCCAGGCTCGCCCGGGTGTGCTCGACCACCTCGCCCTGGCGCTCGGCGGCCTCCTGCGCGGCCAGCTGTGCCTCGAGGTCGTCGAAGAGGTCGCTCCAGCGCATGGCCCCGATTGTGCCCGACCCGCAGGGCCCAGGACGGCCGTCCACAGGCGGGCTCCCCTCTTGCCCGCTCGCGCCTGATGCGCTCTAATGATCGTGAACAAACGCAACCGAACGCAACTGAACGCATAACTGCGAGGGTGGAGGGGCGATGGACACGCAGCGAGGCGACGCCGGCGAGGTGGAGGCCCGGCCGGACCCGTCGTTCTGGGTCGGCCTGGGTGCCAGCGCCCTGGGCGCGGCGGGCGCGGCGGCAGTGGCCTTCCTGGCCCTGGTCTGCGGGCGGCATGTGCGACGTCAGTGGGAGGCCGGCCTGCTCGACGGGCTCATGGAGGTCTCTCGCGGACTGGAGGTGATCGCGCTCTCTGGCGCCTGCCTGGTCGCCGCCTGGCTGGCGGCGCTCCTGCTGGCTGGCGCGGTCGTGAGCCTCCCCGGGCGGGCCACCGCCCCGATGCGATCCTGCGCGGCACTCGTCGCGCCCCGTCTGGCCCCGAGGGTCTCCGCGGTGCTGATCTCCGTCGCGATGGCCGCCTTGCCGGTGGGGGCCGCGCAGGCGCACCCGCTCGGCCCCGTCCAGGAGCGGTCGCCGGAGCCGACCGCAGGCCCCGCACTGATATCGGGACCGGCGACCAGCGCCGCAGTGTCAGCCGCAGTGACATCGGAGCCCACGACCAGCGCTGCGCTGACATCGGGTCCGAGCGTGGGGCCGCAGGTGGCCTCGGATCAGGGCCGGGCTCCGGCCGGGGAACCGGCCGACGGCGCTCCGGAACCAGGGTGGCGTCCCACGGCGCCGGCACCCTCCGCGGACTCGTCGGCGATCACCCTGGTCAGCCGGGGCAGCGCGGAGCCCGACGCGGTCGTGGTGCGGGCAGGCGACACGCTCTGGGACATCGCCGCTCGGCATCTCGGTCCGGACGCCGACGCGGCGGCGATCGCGACAGCCTGGCCGCGCTGGTTCGCGGCCAACCGGGCGGCCATCGGCCCCGACCCCGACCACATCCTGCCCGGGACCCGCCTGGTGCCCCCCGGCACGGCCGAGGTGACCCGGTGAGCGCGCAGCCGGCCGTGTGCGCCGCGCCATCTCCGCGGGAGGATGCACGGCGCGGGCCGACCCCCGAGGAGGGCGCCCGCCACCGGCACCTCACGGTCCTCCCCATCCCCGACAACGAGCCGCCGCCGATCCCCAGCGGTCAGGTCCCGGTCACACCAGACCCGCGCTTCGTCCAGGGTGCCCTGGCCGTGGACTTCCGGCGCGAAGGGCACGACCAGTTGTTCGGCCCGCAGTCCACCGGGCGCGGCGACCTCCCCGACCCAGAGGCGTGGGCGCGTCGACTGATCACCGCCATCATGGAGGCGATGGACGGCCTGCGTCCCAGCAACCAGCTGAACCGCTGGGTTGATCCGGCCATCCGCGACCGGATAGCCCGGCGCGGCCTCCAGGCCCGCCAGCGCAACCAGCGCCCCGGTGGCGCCCTGGTCGTCCGCGCCGTGCGGGTCTGCGAACCGGTCGACGGCATCGCCGAGGTGGCCGCGGTGATCGGTTACCGATCCTCGGTGCGGGCCCTCGCGCTCCGGATGAGCGGGGTCGACGGGCGCTGGCTGATCACGGCCCTCGAGATCGGCTGACGAGCGGCCCGACCTCGCGATCGATTGGTCCCCGGTCCGTGGATCACCGGAGGACCACTGGGTCAGCCGGCCGATCTGCAGCCGGCCCGATCTGACGGACCTCCTCGACGGAGATCACTTCCCCTTGCGGGCCTTACGGCGTTCGGCCCGGTTGCCGGTCTGGCCCTTCTTGACCTCGGCGCGGGTCATCGTCGCGCCGTCCGCGCCGACCCGCCGCTGCTCGACCGACCCGTCCTCGGAGGGGGCGCTGTAGGTCAGGGCAGCGGCCGGGGCGGGCTTGGCATCGACCAGGCCGGCCAGGGCCGAGGGGACGCTGAGGCCACCGGAGGCGGCGGCCTCCTGTCCCTCGGGCGCCTTGACCTCGAGCCGGAAGAGGGTGCTGACCGCGTCCTCCTTGATGGCCTCCATCATCGCCTGGAAGAGCTGGTAGCCCTCGCGCTGGTACTCCACGATCGGCTCACGCTGAGCCATCGAGCGAAGGCCGATGCCCTCCTTGAGGTAGTCCATCTCGTAGAGGTGCTCCCGCCACTTGCGGTCCAGCACCTGCATGACGACACGACGCTCGATGTCGCGCATCTGCTCGGGACCGACGAGTGCCTCCTTCTCGTCGTAGGCGTGCTGCGCGTCGGAGGTGAGCTGCTCGGCGAGCAGATCGGGGGTCAGTCCGCCCATTCCACCCACGGTCTGCTCGAGCTCCTCGGCATCCAGGCTCACCGGGTAGACGCTGCGCAGGTCGGTGAGCACCTGCTCCAGGTCCCGGCCCTCCTTCTCGACCTCGTCGCCGCGCAGCGACTGGGCGTAGTCGTCCACGACCTCGTTGATGAAGTTCCGGATCTGGTCCTCCATGTCCTGTCCCTCCAGGACCCGGCGCCGCTCGTCATAGATCACGACACGCTGGCGGTTCATGACGTCGTCGTACTTGAGGACGTTCTTGCGGGTCTCGAAGTGCTGCGCCTCGACCTGGGCCTGGGCACTCTGGATCGAGCGGCTCACGACCTTGGACTCGATCGGCACGCTGTCGTCCATGCCCGTCGTCTGCATCACCCGGTCGACGATCGCGGCGTTGAACATCCGCATCAGGTCGTCCTCGAGGGACAGGTAGAAGCGGCTCTCGCCGGGGTCACCCTGTCGGCCCGAGCGTCCGCGCAGCTGGTTGTCGATGCGTCGCGACTCGTGCCGCTCGGTGCCCAGCACGTAGAGCCCACCCAGGCCGTGGACCTCCTCGTACTCCGACTTCACGGCCTCCTCGGCGGCCTGGAGCGTCTCGTCCCACGCGGCTTCGTACTCCTCCGGCGTCTCCTCGGGGTCCAGCCCCTGGCGCTTGAGGTAGGCAACCGCCCGGAACTCCGGGTTGCCGCCCAGCATGATGTCCGTGCCGCGGCCGGCCATGTTGGTGGCCACGGTCACGGCTCCCTTGCGGCCCGCCTCGGCCACGATGGCGGCCTCACGGGCGTGCTGCTTCGCGTTGAGCACCTCGTGCGGGATGCCCCTGCGGCGCAGCTGCTCGGACAGCAGCTCGGACTTCTCCACCGAGGTGGTGCCCACCAGCACCGGCTGGCCCTTCTCGTGGCGGCCCGCGATGTCCTCCACGACGGCGGCGAACTTCGCCTTCTCGGTGCGGTAGATCAGGTCCGACTGGTCCTTGCGGATCATCGGCCGGTTGGTCGGGATGCTGACGACGCCGACCCCGTAGATCTGGTGCAGCTCGGCTGCCTCGGTCTGGGCCGTGCCCGTCATGCCGGCGAGCTTGTCGTACATGCGGAAGTAGTTCTGCAGGGTCACCGTGGCCAGGGTCTGGTTCTCGTTCTTGATCTCGACCCCCTCCTTGGCCTCGATCGCCTGGTGCATCCCCTCGTTGTAGCGGCGGCCAGCCAGCATGCGGCCGGTGTGCTCGTCGACGATCATGATCTGGCCGTCGACGTTGACATAGTCCTTGTCCCGCCGGAACAGCTCCTTGGCCTTGATCGCGTTGTTCAGGTAGCCGATCAGGGGGGTGTTGGCGCTCTCGTAGAGGTTGTCGATGCCCAGGTAGTCCTCGACCTTCTCGATGCCCGACTCGAGCACCCCGACCGTGCGCTTCTTCTCGTCGACCTCGTAGTCGCCCGAGCCGTCCTCGCCCCGCTTGAGACGCTGGGCGATCGTGGCGAACTCGGTGTACCAGCGGGCCGACCCCCCGGCCGGACCGGAGATGATCAGCGGGGTGCGGGCCTCGTCGATGAGGATCGAGTCGACCTCATCGACGATGGCGTAGTGGTGACCGCGCTGGACGAGGTCCTTGGTCGCCCACGCCATGTTGTCGCGCAGGTAGTCGAAGCCGAACTCGTTGTTCGTGCCGTAGGTGATGTCCTTGGCGTACT
>JAAYYA010000148.1 GCA_012515595.1 Actinomycetales bacterium | reverse complement strand
GTGTGGGTCGACAGCGCCTCCGGCTGGCTGCTGTCCTTCGGCAGCGACGGACGGCTGGACGTCGTCAACCCTGGTGACCCGTCCACCTTCGACGAGGAGAACACGACGACAATCACCATCGGCCCGACGGGGATCACGCTGCCTGACCACTGGTGCGACCTCGATCTGGAACCTCGCCAGGGCGGGACCATGCAGTCGACGCTGGTGCGCGAGCCCGTGCCGTGGGGAGGGCCCACGTCGGGGCTGTGCCGCGACCTCACCGGTCACCACACGCTGAGCAGGCTCACCCCCGCGGTGCCCGGGACGGAGGCCGATACCCGGTCGGCACCGGAGCCGGCGACCGGCACCCAGCAGGTCACCTCCAGGGTGCAGATCCGTGGCGCATGGCGGCTGCAGGCCTCTGGCGGCCTGCTGCTCATCATGTGGGACGCCGACGACGCGAACTACCACTACGCGCTCAGCGGAGGCGGACAGGACCTGACCTTCGTGGACGGGGGAACGGTCTCGATGGTGGACGATCACCTGGTCTTCGCCAGCGAGGGCCCGGATGTCTACTGCGAGGTGGGCTCCCAGACCCGCCTTGCGGCCGCCCGGGTGTGGTCGACCGACGGCGACCAGCCCTTCAGTCAGGCCCTGACGTCCAGGACCACCAGACTCGCGTGCGGCCTCCACTCCGCCCTGTCAGACGTGTGGCTCAGGGTCTCCTGAGCCGGTTCAGCCGGGTCTCCCCGCTGGAGGTGAGGCGACTCTCGTCCGCCAGCCCCGGCATACGACTCGGACTCAGCGGTCCCGGCAGATCCGCACGAAGAGCTCGTGCACCCGGTGGTCGCCGGTGACCTCGGGGTGGAAGGAGGTGGCCAGCAGGTTGCCCTGACGCACCGCGACCGGGTGACCAGCCGCCTCGGCGAGCACCTCGACCCGGTCACCGACCCGCTCGACCCACGGCGCGCGGATGAACACCGCGCGGACCGGCCTCTCGGGGTCCTCGATGCCGGCCAGGTGCAGGTCGGTCTCGAAGGAGTCCACCTGGCGGCCGAAGGCGTTGCGGCGCACGGTCATGTCGATGCCGCCGAAGGTCTGCTGGTCCCGGTGCCCGTCGAGGATCTCGTCGGCCAGCTGGATCATGCCCGCGCAGGACCCGTAGACCGGCATCCCCTCGGCGATCCGCGCCCGGATCGGCTCGTGCAGCCCGAAGATGCGGCTCAGCCGGTCGATCGTGGTCGACTCGCCGCCGGGGACCACCAGGCCGTCGACGTCGGCCAGCTCACCGGGGCGGCGCACCGGCACCGCGTCGGCACCGGCCAGGCCGAGGGCCCGGACGTGCTCCAGCACGTCGCCCTGGACGGCCAGGACGCCGATGCGAGGGGCAGCAGTATGCCGGGTGGTCACCAGCCGCGCTCGGCCAACCGGTGCGGCTGGGGGATGTCGTCGACGTTGATGCCGACCATGGCCTCGCCCAGGCCGCGCGAGACCTTGGCGATGACGTCGGGGTCGTCGTAGAAGGTCGTGGCCTTGACGATGGCCTCGGCGCGGGCCTGCGGGTTGCCGGACTTGAAGATGCCCGACCCGACGAAGACGCCCTCGGCGCCGAGCTGCATCATCATCGCGGCGTCGGCCGGGGTGGCGATGCCGCCCGCGGTGAACAGCACGACGGGCAGCTTGCCGTTGCGGGCGACCTCGGCCACCAGGTCGTAGGGGGCCTGCAGCTCCTTGGCCGCCACGAAGAGCTCGTCCTCGGGCAGGTTCTGCAGCCGGCGGATCTCCTGCCGGATCTGGCGCATGTGCGTGGTGGCGTTGGACACGTCGCCCGTGCCGGCCTCGCCCTTGGAGCGGATCATCGCCGCGCCCTCGGTGATCCGGCGCAGCGCCTCACCCAGGTTGGTCGCCCCGCACACGAAGGGGACGGTGAAGGCCCACTTGTCGATGTGGTTGGCGTAGTCCGCCGGGGTCAGCACCTCGGACTCGTCGATGTAGTCGACGCCGAGGCTCTGCAGCACCTGGGCCTCGACGAAGTGCCCGATGCGGGCCTTGGCCATCACCGGGATGGAGACGGCCTCGATGATGCCGTCGATCATGTCGGGGTCGCTCATCCGGGAGACCCCGCCCTGGGCCCGGATGTCCGCCGGCACCCGCTCGAGGGCCATGACGGCCACCGCACCGGCGTCCTCGGCGATCTTGGCCTGGTCGGGGGTGACCACGTCCATGATCACGCCGCCCTTGAGCATGTCGGCCATGCCACGCTTCACTCGCGTGGTGCCGGCCTGCTGGGCCGGTGCGTCGGTCGCGGTCGCGGCGGTCACGTCAGTGGTGCTCATCTGGGGCTGCCTCCGGGGCTGTGGTGCTCGGCGTACGGGCCTGGTCACGGTGGGTGGACGCGAGTGCCGACAGGGGCGCCCGGTCTTCTTGTGCTGATCGGCCTTCCAGTCTACGGCCCGTTTCCGAGGGCCCGTGCAGCGGCCGGAGCCGGGTGCTGCTATCCCGTGCTGGGCCAGTCGTCGTCGAAGTTGATCGGCAACGGGACCTTGGCCCGTCCCGCCAGGTGCAGGAAGCGCACCAGACGCTGCCCCCGGACGTCCCGGGCCTCCCGAACCGACTCGTTGTGGAAGCGGCGCGCGAGCTGCACCCGCTCCCCCGACCCACGGAGCCGCTCGATCAGCTCCTCGACCTCCGCCGGCTGCTCGCTGTCGGGGGCCTGGGTGGCGCGGAGCACCTCGGTGAGCTCGCTCTCGGCGTAGAGGCGCTCCTGCGACCAGGGCTGGTCCTGGTCCAGCGCCCGTCCGGCGGAGGTGGCCAGCAGCGTGGCCGACGCCGGGTCGATCCCGGCCAGGTAGGCCACTTCGAGGGCGGCCTCGGCACGGCGCACCAGCTGGGCGTCCAGTGCCGCGGCCGTGCCCTTGACCCGGTGGTGCAGCCGGTCGAGTCGGACGGCCGTGTAGGACAGGTACCAGCCCAGGGCGAGCAGCACCGCCAGGATGACCGAGATCACGACGACGACCTCGCCGACGCGCCAGGTGCCGTTCATCGGGTGAACCACCTCCTCAACCGGGTCCGGACCCGCTCGGCCCCGCTGGAGGCGGCGGGCACGACGCTGGCCGCCACGGAGCCGGCGGCCCAGGACGGTCGGTCGGGGTCCCGGTGCCGCCCCGACCCGGCGGTCCGGGTGGGCCCACGGTGACCCGCGCCCGGGTCGTGCGCTCCCGCACCGGCCCGGGCGCCCCCGTGGGAGGCACCACCGGCGGCCCGCGGCACCGGCGACCCCGCGCCGACCAACGGCACCGCCACCGAGTCGTAGACGGCCTCGATCCGGGCGCCGACCCGGGACCAGTCGAACTGACGGGCCCGCTCCTGCCCGGCGGCGCGCAGCCGGCGCTGCTCTGCCGGGTCCTCCAGCAGCCGGACGATCTCGGCCGCCAGCGCGCGGTGGTCCCCCACCGGGAAGACCACGCCCGCCCCCGAGTCGCCGATCACCGCCTGGAAAGCGTCGAGGGCGCTGGCCACGACGGGCGCCCCGGCACTCATGGCCTCGACCAGGATGATCCCGAAGCTCTCCCCGCCGGTGTTGGGCGCCACGTAGGCGTTGGCCCGGGTCAGCAGTTCGACCTTCTCCGCCTCGCCGACGGTGCCGACGAACCGCACGGACCCGGCGACCTGGTCCGAGAGCATCCCCTTGATCTCGCTCCGGTCCCCGGGGCCGGCCACGACGAGCTCGGCGTCGGGGACCTGGGCGAGCACCAGCGGCAGCGCCGCCAAGAGCACCGGAAGGCCCTTGCGCGGCTCGGCGAACCGGCCGAGGAAGACGATGCGTGGGGGCGCGGCCGGGTCCGGCTCGAGGTCCCCCTCGGCACGGAACCGGTCGACATACACCCCGTTCGGGATGACCAGGGTGGTGCCCCCCACGGAGGAGGCCATGGTGCGGTGGGCCGCCTCGGACACCGCGATCCGGGCGGAGATCTTGTCCAGCCCCGGCTGGAGCAGTGGTTGCGCGGCGCGCAGCGCCCCCAGCTTGGACTGCGAGCTGTGGAAGGTCGCCACGATCGGCACCTCGGCCGCCCACAGGGTCAGCAGTGACAGGCTCGGGGCGGCGGGCTCGTGCAGGTGGAGCACGTCGAAGTCCCCCTCGTCGAGCCAGGCCTGCACCCGGTTGGCGACGATCGGCCCGAAGGAGAGCCTGGCGACCGACCCGTTGAACCGGATGGGGACCGCCCGACCCGCGCTCACGACATACGGGGGCAGTTCGGTGTCCTCGTCCGCGGGGGCCAGGACGGAGACCTGGTGACCCCGGCCCAGGAGGTACTCGGCGAGGTCGCGGATGTGCAGCTGCACCCCGCCGGGCACGTCGAAGGAGTAGGGACAGACCAGCCCGATGCGCATCAGCGGATCCCGTCCGCGACGAAGACCTTCTGCATCATGTGCCAGTCCTCGGTGTGCGTCCGCAGCGTCTCGCCGAGCACGTCGGCGCACGCCTGGGTCATCGCCTGGATCTTCTCCGCGCGGGTGCCGTCCTCGGGCACCGCGACGGCCGGGGCGAAGGTCAGCACGACGCCGTATGACGCGGGGTCCGGTCTGCCTGTGCCGCCCGGGTCCGTGGTCGGTGCGGGTTCGTAGGTGACCGTCACCGGGTGGAGCGGGGCGCCGGTGGCCAGGGCCAGGGCGGCCGGCCCGCCCGCCATCCGGGCGGCGTGACCGCAGAGCGTCACCTCGACGCCGGAGTCGGTGAGGTCCCGGTCGGCCAGCAGCGGCACCAGGCCGCCGCTGTGGACCGTGCGGACCAGCGTCGGGAACGGCGGGTGGCCGCCGGTGAGCGGCAGGATCGTCATCCCGAGGGACTCGCGGTAGGCGAGGAAGCGGTTGAAGAGCTGCTCGGGCTTGAGCCGCTCGGCGACCGTGGTCACCGGGGCCAGGTGGTGGGTGGCCCAGGCCCCGACGGTGTCCCAGTTGCCCAGGTGGCCCAGGAAGCAGACCACGCCCCGGCCACCCTCCAGCTCGGCGCGCGGGGCGTCGTCGCCCACGACCCGCACCGTGGCGGAGAGCTGCTCGGCGGTGCGGTCGGGCAACCGGAAGGAGTCGCACCAGTAGCGCAGGTAGGACCGCATCCCCGCGCGCACCAGGTCCTCGAGCTCCTCGTCGGTGAGCTCGGGCCGGATCCGGGCGTAGTTCGAGCGCATCCGGTCCACGCCGTGACCGCCCC
>JAAYYA010000147.1 GCA_012515595.1 Actinomycetales bacterium | reverse complement strand
TTCTTCAACACCTACCCGCACATCGCGGTCTACCCGGCCCTGTGCATCATCGTCGTCGCGCTCGGCTTCACCCTCATGGGTGAGTCGTTGCGCGAGGCCCTCGACCCCAAGTCACGGAGGTGATGTCGGTGACGACCACGAGCACTGCACCGCTCCTGGAGGTGGAGGACCTGCGGGTCACCTTCGGCGGGCGCGGCAAGAGGCAGTTCACCGCGGTGGACGGCGTGTCCTTCGGTGTCGCGCCAGGCCAGACCGTCGGTCTGGTCGGCGAGTCCGGCTGCGGCAAGTCCGTCACGTCGCTGGCGATCATGCGCCTGCTGCCCCACCGCGGCAACACCGTCACCGGCTCGGTCCGCTTCGCCGGCGAGGACCTGCTCACCCTGCCCGACGCCACCATGCGGGACCGCCGCGGCGCGGAGCTGGCGATGATCTTCCAGGACCCGCTGAGCTCGCTGAACCCGGTCGTCCCCCTCGGACTCCAGGTCACCGAGGTGCTCAAGCGGCACAAGGGCATGAAGGGCGCGGCCGCCAAGGCCCGCGCGACCGAGCTGCTCGACAAGGTCGGGATCCCCGACCCGACGCGGCGCCTCACCGACTACCCCCACCAGCTGTCCGGCGGCATGCGCCAGCGGGCGCTCATCGCGATGGCCCTGGCTTGCGAGCCGCGGCTGCTGATCGCCGACGAGCCCACGACCGCGCTGGACGTGACGATCCAGGCCCAGATCCTGGCCCTGCTGCGGGAGCTGGTCGAGGAGTCCGGCACCGCCCTGATCATGATCACCCACGACCTGGGCGTGGTCGCCGGCCTCTGTGACGAGGTCAACGTGCTGTATGCCGGCCGCATCGTCGAGCGGTCGGCCCGCCACCCGCTGTTCGAGACCCCGCGGCACCCCTACACCGGCGGTCTCCTCGCCTCGATCCCCCGCCTGGACGACCCCCGCGGGCGGCGCCTGACCCCCGTGCGCGGCTCGGTGGCGGACAACATCCCGTGGGACGGCGGCTGCGCCTTCGCCCCGCGCTGCTCCAGTGAGGTCGCGGCCTGCCGCCAGCAGACTCCCGAGCTGGTCCCGGACACCGAGGTGGGTGGCCAACGGCTGCTGCGCTGCCACAACCCGCTGCCCGCGGACGGGTCGGTCCTGGTCCGTCCCGACGCTCCCGCCGAGACGGAGGCAAGCTGATGAGCGACAACCCGACCACCCCCGCCACCCCGGCCGGGGACGCCGAGGCCATCGGCACGACCAGCACCGGCACATCCATCACCGCCGCGGGCACCGCGACCGCCACGGCGGAGCGCGACGTGCTCGTCGACGCCCGCGGCGTCAAGGTGCACTTCCCCATCAAGCGGGGCGTGATCTTCGACAAGACCGTCGGCTACGTCTACGCCGTCGACGGCATGGACCTGCAGATCCGCCGGGGCGAGACCTATGGGCTCGTCGGCGAGTCCGGCTGCGGCAAGTCCACCTTCGGGCGGGCCCTGCTGCAGCTGGAGGAGCTCACCGAGGGTGAGGTCGACTTCGACGGGGTGGACCTGGCCTCGCTCAAGGGCGAGGCGCTGCGCAAGCAGCGGCAGCACATGCAGATGGTCTTCCAGGACCCGCTGGGCAGCCTCGACCCCCGCCAGACCGTCGAGCAGCTGCTGCTGGAGGGCATGCGGGCGCACAACCTGGTCAAGGGTGGTGGCGCGACCGAGCGGCTCGCCGAGCTCCTGCAGGCCGTGGGCCTCCCCCGGGCGGCGCTCAACAAGTACCCCCACGAGTTCTCCGGCGGCCAGCGCCAGCGCGTCGGCATCGCCCGCGCCCTCTCGGTCGACCCCAAATTGATCGTCGCCGACGAGCCGGTCAGCGCGCTGGACGTCTCGGTCCAGGCCCAGGTCATCAACCTGCTGGAGGACCTGCAGGAGGAGTTCGACCTGACCTACCTGGTGATCGCCCACGACCTCGCGGTCGTCCGGCACATCAGCGACCGGGTCGGGGTGATGTATCTCGGCGCCCTCGTCGAGGAGGCCGACGCGGACGACCTCTACGCACGGCCGCTGCACCCCTACACCCGTGCCCTCATGTCGGCGGTGCCGGTCCCAGACCCCAAGGTCGAGGACACCCGCGAGCAGATCCTGCTGGCCGGCGACCTGCCCAGCCCGGCCAACCCTCCGTCCGGCTGCCGATTCCACACGCGGTGCCCGTGGCGTCAGGAGACCCGGTGCGACACCGAGCGCCCCCAGTTGCGCGTCGTCGAGATCGACGGGGTGCCCTCCAGCCAGCGGGTGGCCTGCCACTGGGCCGAGCAGATCGCCAGCGGCGAGCTGCAGCCCCATGAGGTCTCGGTCGAGCTGACCGACCCCACGGACATCGCCTCGGACTCCAACGACGGCCTCTTCGGCCCCGCCTCCGTCACCGAGGCGGGCTAACCCCAATTTTCGTAGTGGTTTTGTCGGTCTCCCCCGCATTTTCGTAGTGGTTTTG
>JAAYYA010000146.1 GCA_012515595.1 Actinomycetales bacterium | reverse complement strand
CGGCCAGGACCTCATCGACCTCGGCCACCAACTCCCAGTCCCCCGGACCCTCCGGATCCCCCAACTCCGTGCACAGCTCCGCCTCCCACGCCGCGAACCCCGCCAACTCCTCCGCACTCAACTCCCCCGAGGGCTCCCGCGCGGGCGCACCATCAACCGAGGCGGGGACCTGCTCCCCGACCCGTGCACTGGTGCCCTTGTTCGTCATACTGATGATCTAAACACTGACCACTGACAGAGCACCTGACCAGGGGAAACACCCTTCCACGGAGACAGCCGGGCACGGACTCCGAGCGCACGTTACCCTCCGAGGGACACACAGGAGGACCCGATGCCAGCCGACCCCACCCCGCTCTGGGTGCCGTCCGAGGGGACCGTCGCCCGCGCCCGCGTCACCGCCTTCACCGACCACGCCGAGTGGGTCAGCGGCCGGCGACTGACGGCATACGCAGACCTCTGGGACTGGTCCACGAGCGATCTGGACGGCTTCTGGGGAACGGTCTGGGACTTCTTCGGGCTGCCGGAGGTCTTCGGCGAGCACGGCCCGGTGCTGGCGCACGAGGCGATGCCCGGGTCGGTGTGGTTCCCCAAGAACGAGGTCAACTACGCGGAGTTCCTGCTGACCGGCCGACCCGAGGAGCAGATCGCGATCGTCGGCGTGGGTGAGGACGGCGCCGCGACCGAACTGACGTGGGGCGAACTGCGCCGACAGGTCGGATCGGCAGCGGCGTGGCTGCGGGAGCGCGGGGTCGGGCGGGGCGACCGGGTCGTGGGCTACCTGCCGAACATCCCCGAGGCGGTCGTGGCGATGCTGGCGACAGCGGCGGTCGGGGCGGTCTGGTCCAGCGTGGGGCAGGACTACGCGCCGTCGGCGGCCGGGGATCGGCTCGGGCCGCTGGGGGCGAAGGTGCTGGTCACCGCGGACAGCTATCTGTATGCCGGCACGCGCCACGACCGCCGTCCTGCGGTCCGCGAGGTGATGGGTCTGCTGCCGACGGTGACCGACGTGGTCATGATCCCGCGGGGCCCGGACGACGGCAGGACGACACCAGCGGAAGGGCCGGCGGTCGTTGGGGGCACAGAGCCGGGCGGACCTGCAAAACCCCTGACAAAAGCCGGGCGGGACCAGCAAAACCCCTATATTTTTTGGGGGGAGGTGACCGGAGGGGAGGTCGAGCCGGTCTGGGAGCGGGTCGGGTTCGACGAGCCGCTGTGGGTGCTCTTCTCCTCGGGGACGACGGGGCGGCCCAAGGGGATGGTGCAGTCGCACGGCGGGATCCTGCTGGAGATGCTCAAGGTCCTGGGGCTGCAGCTGGACCTGGGACCGCAGGACCGGCTGTTCTGGTTCACCTCGCCGTCGTGGGTGATGTGGAACATCCAGGCTTCCGCGCTCGGGGTGGGGGCCTCGATCCTGTGCTACGACGGGTCGCCGACCGCCCCGGACGCCCGGCGCCTGTGGCAGCTGGTCGCCGAGCACGGGGTGACGCTGTTCGGGTCGAGCCCCGGATACCTCGAGGCATCGCGGTCGACCGGCCTGGACCCGGCGACCGAGCTCGACCTGTCCGCGCTGCGGGCGCTGTCCACGACCGGGTCGCCGATCAGCCCCGCCACCCACGAGTGGGCGGTGAACTCCTCCGGCGGGCTGCCGGTCTACTCCATCAGCGGCGGCACCGACATCTGCTCCGGCTTCTGCGGCGGTGTGCCGACCGTGCCGATCTGGCCCGGTGAGCTGTCGGTCCGCAACCTCGCGGTCGCCATGGACGCCTGGGATCCCGACGGCAACCCGCTGCGCGGGGAGGTCGGCGAGCTCGTCATGACCCGCCCGCTGCCCTCGATGCCGATCTACTTCTGGGACGACACGGACGGGGCGCGCTACCGCGAGTCCTACTTCGAGGTCTACCCCGACGTCTGGCGGCACGGCGACTGGATCACGATCACCGACCGCGACTCCGTGGTCATCCACGGCCGCTCCGACTCCACCCTCAACCGGCACGGGGTGCGGATGGGCAGCGCCGACATCTACAACGCCGTCGAAGGCGTGCCGGAGGTCGCCGAGTCGCTCGTGCTGGGCGTCGAGGAGGCCGACGGCGGGTACTGGATGCCGCTGTTCGTGGTCCTGGCCGACCCCGAGGGTGAGCTGGACGATCACCTGCGTGACGTCATACGGACCGCGATCCGCACCAAGGCCTCCCCGCGCCACGTCCCCGACGAGATCCACCAGGTCGCGGCCCTGCCGCACACCCGCACCGGCAAGCGACTGGAGGTGCCGCTCAAGCGGATGATGCAGGGCGCCGACCCCGACACCGTCGTGCAACGCACCGCCCTGGACGACCCCGATCTCCTCGAGCCCTTCCTCGCCCTCGCCCGCGAGCGCGCGGCGTCACGGCAGTCAGGCTGAGGGCTGGTCGTTCGGCTGCGCGACGGGCCGGCTCGCGTAGTCCGACCCGTCACGCACCAGGCCCGGGCACGCGGCTCGCAGGCCTTCCCGATGGTGATCAGGAGTCCTCCCGCGGAGGTGAGGACATCTGGAGTATGCCGTGAGTCCGGCTGATGTTGCACGTTTCCGTGATTGTTCTCACGCCGGCCCCTCCGTCTCACCAATCGCGCTCCGCCCACCTGTGTCAGAGTGAAAACTGATGGGGCCGAGGAGCGTTCGAGGCGGCGGGAGAGAGTCATGACCGACGACGGAGTGAAGGCGGGACACGCCGAGCGGGTGGACGACGACGAGGGGGTCCCGGCACGCTGGAAGGTCGTCGGTCCGGGTCTGGTCGTGGCGGCCACCGGTGTGGGCGCAGCGGACATGGTGGCCACCCTGACGGCGGGGTCGCGCTACGGCTACGCCCTGCTGTGGGCGGTCCTCGTCGGGGTGATCCTCAAGATCATCCTGGTGGAGGGAGCGGGCCGATACTCGCTGGCCACGGGCTACACGATCTTCGAGGGCTGGCGGAGCCTGGGCCGGTGGACGACCTGGTACTTCGGGCCGTACATCATCATCTGGGGCTTCGTCTACGGCGCATCGGCGATGAGCTCGACCGCGCTGCCGCTGGCCGCACTGTTCCCCGCCGTCGACCTGAAGATCTGGGCG
>JAAYYA010000145.1 GCA_012515595.1 Actinomycetales bacterium | reverse complement strand
CCTCCATCACCAGCCGCGACTTCCCCGCACCCGGCTCGCCCCCGACCAGCACCACCTGACGGGCCCCGTGCTCGACGGCCTCCCAGGCGCGCTCCAGCTGCTCCAGTTCGCGCTGCCGACCCACCCAGGGCGGCAGCTCCGCCGCCCAGGTCCACTGCGCCGGCAAGGCGGGTGGGGACCACCCGGTCATGCCCCATGGTAGGGCCCGCAGGTGCGGCCGGACAGGGCTCGACCCCGGCGGTCCATCCGCGTGAGCGTCCTGCTCCGCGAGGGAGCCGTTCAGCCGGTGAAGGGCACCGCCTTGCGGACACTGTCGCCTACGCTGCTCGCCGCCTCGTGGACGCTGCGGCCGGCGGACCGGGCGACGGCCTTCGTGCCGGACAGGAACGACTGGGTCGCCAGGGTGAGACCTGCGCCGACGAGCCACGCATCCTTCGCGAGCGGGGTCCCGGCCTCGGTCGGGCGGATCCCGTCCTCGCGCGTCATGCCGGGCGTGCGCAGGTACATCCCGACGAGGCCTGCGCCGAAGCCGGCCAGGGCGGTGCCGGCCACGGCCGACGGCACCATCGGCGCGAGCAGTGCCCCGCCGAGCGCGATCTCACCGCAGGCCAGCACCTTGGTGAACGTCCCGGCATCCAGGTCCTCGAGGAAGGGGTAGGCCCCGGAGGCCATGCCGTGCAGTCCCGCAGCCGTCTCCTCGTCGGCACCGAGCTTGCTCAGGCCGGAGTTGAGGATGTAGGCACCGGTGACGGCGCGCAGGGGCAGGTGTGTGGGGTGCATGAGGCGATCATCCGACCGCGGCGGACGGGTCGCCACCGGAGAGCACACCCCCGCCGCCGAGCTGGACGCGGGTCAGTCGGTTCAGCGGATCTGGCCGTCGCCCTCCACGACCCACTTGGTCGTCGTCAGCTCGGGCAGCGCCATGGGGCCGCGGGCGTGCAGCTTCTGGGTGGAGATGCCGATCTCGGCGCCGAAGCCGAACTCCCCGCCGTCGGTGAAGCGGGTCGAGGCGTTGACCATCACCGCGGCCGCGTCGACCTCGTTGACCCAGCGCCGGGCCGCGGCCCGGTCCTCGGTGACGATGGCCTCTGTGTGGCCGGAGGTGTACTGCTGCACGTGGGCCAGGGCGCCGTCCAGGTCATCCACGACGGCGACGCTCATCTCCAGGGCCAGGAACTCGGTGGCGAAGTGCTCCTCGGTCACGGTGTCGTGCGCGACCCCGGCCGCCTCGGCATACTCCCCCGCCCGCTCGTCGGTGTGCAGCACCACGCCCGCCCCGGCCAGCTCGGCCAGCGCCTTGGGCAGGAAGTCGGCGGCCACGGCCTGGTGGACCAGCAGGGACTCGGCGGCGTTGCACACGCTGGGGCGGTGCGTCTTGGAGTTGATCGTGATGGCCAGGGCGGTGGACAGCTCGGCACCGGCGTCGACGTAGACGTGGCAGTTGCCCACTCCGGTCTCGATGACCGGCACGGTCGACTCGGTCACCACGGTCTGGATGAGGCTGGCTCCGCCGCGCGGGATGACCAGGTCGACCAGCCCGCGGGCCGTCATCAGAGCCCGGCCGGCGTCGCGGCCACCCTCGCTGAGCAGGTTGATCGCGTCGGCGGGCAACCCCTGCGTGACGAGCGCGTCCCGGAGGACACCGACCAGGGTCTCGTTGGTGCGCCCCGCGGCGGAGCCACCGCGCAGGATGACGGCGTTGCCGGACTTCAGGCCGAGACCGGCCGCGTCCACGGTCACGTTGGGACGGGCCTCGTAGATCATGCCGACCACGCCCATCGGGACCCGGACCTGGCGGATGTTCAGGCCGTTGGCCAGGGTCGAGCCACGGACCACCTCGCCGACCGGGTCGGGCAGCCCCGCCACGTCCCGCAGCGCCTGGGCCACGCCCTGGACCCGCTCGGTCGTGAGGGTCAGCCGGTCCAGCAGCCCCTCGGCCATCCCGCCGGCCCGCTCGCGATCCACGTCCTCCTGGTTGGCCGCCACGACCTGCGGGGCCGCCGCCTCGAGCGCGTCGGCCAGGGCGTTGAGGGCCGCGTCCTTCTGGGCGCGGGTCAGCAGCGCGAGCTCGCGCGAGGCGACCCGCGCGCGGCGGGCGATGTCGTGGACGTAGTCCACGACCTGGGTGTCGATGGCGGTGCTCATGCCAACTCCTACCAAATTTCTCAGGGGTTCTGCTGCTCTCTACCGTATTCTGGTAGCGGTCCTGCTGTCCTACAGGACGACCAGGTCGTCACGACGGATGACGGTGCGCGGCGCGGGGGCCGAGCCACCACGGCTACGCGCACTCGCGGTCGCTGCATCGAGCCTACGTCCCACCACCCGGGCGAGATCGGTCGAGTCATAGCCCACCAGGCCCCGCGCGACGACCCTGCCGTCGGGGTCGCACAGGTCGACGGTGTCCCCGGTGCGGAAGACGCCCTCCACCCGGGTCACCCCCACCGGCAGCAGCGAGGTCTGCCGCTGAACGACCGCCTCGACCGCGCCCGCGTCCAGCACCAACCGGCCGTTGACGTTGCTGGCGTGCGCCAGCCACCGGCTGCGCGCGCGTCGCTTGCGGCCCGTCGGGGTGAAGACCGTGCCGACGTCCTCGCCTGCGAGTGCCTGGGCGACCTGGTCGGCCGAGGTGAGCAGCACCGTGATGCCCTCCGCCGTGGCGAGCTGCGCCGCGGACACCTTGGTGACCATCCCGCCGGTGCCCACGGCCGATCCGGTCGAGGAGATGTCCACCCCGGCGATCTGGTCCATCGAGGTGACCACGGGGATCCGGGAGCTGCCCGGCTGACGCGGGTGCCCGTCATACAGCGCGTCGATGTCGGTCAGCAGGACCAGGGCGTCAGCGTTGACCAGGTGAGCCACCAGTGCGGCCAGCCGGTCGTTGTCGCCGAAGCGGATCTCGTCGGTGGCGACCGTGTCGTTCTCGTTGATGAGCGGCACGATCTCGAGCTCGAGGAGCTTCTCCAGCGTGCGGCTGGCGTTGACGTAGTGCGAGCGCCGGTGCATGTCGTCGGCCGTCAGCAGCACCTGGCCGGTGTGCAGACCGTGCAGCTGGAAGGCGTTGGTGTAGGCCGCGACCAGACCCCCCTGCCCGGCGCTGGCGGCCGCCTGCTGGGTCGCCAGGTCCTTGGGCCGCTTGGTGAGGCCGAGCGGGGTCATGCCGGCGGCGATGGCACCCGAGGAGACGAGGAGCACCTGGTCGCCGGCGAGCCAGCGCTTGGCGATCACGCCGGTGAGGGCCTGGAGCCGGTAGAAGTCGACCCCGCCCTGGGGCGCGGTGATCGAGGACGAGCCGATCTTGACGACGATGCGGCGCGCGCTCTTGATCGCGTCACGGGAGTCGTCCATGACGGCATACTAATCCATTGGACTGCATGTTCATGCATTTCCCAGGTCAGTGCCAGTATGACGACCGCCTGGGCCGGTCTGCCACGCGCGGGCCGCCCCGGGCGGGGTCAGCCCTCCTCGTCCTCCGGATCGGTCCAGATCCCGGCGCGCCGGTCCTCCTCGAGCTCGGCGCGGGCGGCCGCCGCGGCGTCCATCTTCCCGTGGAAGGCCTCGCGCTTCTCGCTGCGCGTGGGCCGGGTCCGTTCCTCCAGCCGGATGTCGGTGCCGCGCTGGCCGAGCAGCTCGGCCCCGGCGGAGATCGTCGGCTGCCAGTCGAAGACGACGGCGTCGTCGACCGGCCCGATGAGCACCGTGGACCCGGCGACGGCACCGGCCTTGAGCAGCTCGTCCTCGACCCCCAGCCGGTTGAGCCGCTCGGCGAGGTAGCCGACCGCCTCGTCGTTGCTGAAGTCGGTCTGCCGCACCCAGCGCGTGGGCCGGTCGCCGATGACCCGGAACGCTTCGCCCTCGGGGGTGTTCTCTCGGCGCACGACGAACTCGCTGTCGTCAACCGCCTTGGGCCGGACCACGACCCGGGTCGGCTCGATGACGATCTGCTCGGCACGGGCCTTGCTGACCGCCGCGGCCAGGGCGTAGGTCAGCTCCTTGAGCCCGGTGTGCGCCACCGCGGAGATGATGTGCACGTCCAGGCCGCGGGCCTCCAGGTCGGGCTTGACCATCTCGGCGAGCTCGCGGGCCTCGGGGACGTCCGCCTTGTTGAGCACGACGATGCGCACCCGGTCGGCCAGCGGGATGCCGCCGAGGGAGGCGTCGGGGACGTACTCGGCCAGCTCGTGCTCGATGACGTCGAGGTCGGTGAGCGGGTCGCGCCCCGGCTCCAGCGTCGCGCAGTCGATGACGTGCACGAGCACGTGGCAGCGCTCGACGTGGCGCAGGAAGCGCAGGCCCAGCCCCTTGCCCTCGGACGCGCCCGGGATCAGGCCCGGCACGTCGGCGACGGTGAACCGCTCGCCCCCGGCGGTCACCACACCGAGGTTCGGCACCAGCGTGGTGAACGGGTAGTCGGCGATCTTGGGACGCGCCGCGGACAGCACCGACACCAGGCTGGACTTGCCGGCGGACGGGAAGCCGATCAGTGCGACGTCGGCCAGGGTCTTCAGCTCGAGGATGACCTCCCGACCCTCCCCCGGCTCCCCGAGCAGCGCGAACCCGGGCGCCTTGCGCCGCTTGCTGGCGAGTGCCTTGTTGCCGAGGCCGCCGCGCCCGCCCCGCGCCGCGACATACTCCGCCCCGGCCCCCACGAGGTCGGCGAGCACCTCCCCGTCGCGGGTGCTGACGACGGTGCCGTCGGGCACCGCGAGGACCAGGTCGGAGCCGTTGGCCCCGTTGCGCTCGTCGCCCTCGCCGGGCTTGCCGTTGGTGGCCTTGCGGTAGGGACCGTGGTGGTACTCCAGCAACGTGGTCACCTGCGGGTCGACCCGCAGGATGATGTCCCCGCCGCGCCCCCCGTTGCCCCCGTCCGGGCCGCCGAGCGGCTTGAACTTCTCCCGGTGGACCGACGCCACGCCGTGCCCGCCGTTCCCGGCCTGCAGCTGCAGGACGACACGATCGACGAAGGTAGCCATGCTTGATCCTCTCAGGGGCGGGGTGTCGGCGCGGCCGGGCCGGTGCCGGACAGCAGAACGCCGGTGGTTGCCCTCGGGCAACGCACCGGCGTCCGGAGTATGTCGTGTGCTCGCCTCAGGCGGGCAGGTCGGCGGTCTGCTCCGCGGCGACGATGTTGACCACGCGACGGCCACCCTTGGCCCCGAACTCGACGGTGCCGGGGGTCAGCGCGAACAGCGTGTCGTCCTTGCCGCGGCCGACGCCCACGCCCGGGTGGAAGTGGGTGCCGCGCTGGCGGACGATGATCTCGCCGGCGCCGACGACCTGGCCGCCGAAGCGCTTCACGCCGAGGAACTGT
>JAAYYA010000026.1 GCA_012515595.1 Actinomycetales bacterium | reverse complement strand
CGGCATCGGCCGTGTGCGCACGGGACCGCCCCCAGGCGGCCCCCGACGAGAGGAGGCGCGACATGTCAACGACTGTCCCCGGTGTGCCCACCAGCCACCGCCTTCCCTCTCTCAGGAGTTCCCGTGCACGCACAGCACCAGGACCACGCGTCCACCCGTAACACCCCGCGCCCCAACGAGCGCGACACCACCAATGGCCACGGCGCCGACGACATCGACCCGTTCTTCGTCTTCGACTTCGTCCCCGTCTACGGCCCGGACGACCGACCCGCCGACGGACCCCGCCAGGCGCCTCCGGCCGAGCCCGACGGGCCTCGCTTCACCACCTACTGGGACGTGGAGAAGGGCTGCCGCGGCCCCGACCCGCTGCCCGACTGGGTTGTGACCGACGCCGGCGCCATCGACACCGAGCTCGGCATCCTCAAGACCGGCAAGGAGGCGGACGTCTTCCTGCTGGAGCGCGCCGCCCCCGACGGGACCGGCGTGGTGATGGCCGCCAAGCGCTACCGCGACCTCGACCACCGCAGCTTCCGGCGCAGCGCGGCCTACACCGACGGCCGCATCGCGCGCCGCAGCCGCGACCGACGGGCCCTCTCCCGCAAGTCGGACTGGGGACGCACCGTCGCGGCCGGCCAGTGGGCGATCGCCGAGTGGGACGCCCTGTGCCGCTACTGGTCGGCGGGCCTGCCGGTCCCCTACCCGGTCCAGATCGACGGCACCGAGATCCTCATGGAGCTGATCGAGCATGACGGGGCGCCCGCCCCGCGGCTGGCTCAGCTGAGCCCTGACCCGGGTCTGCTGGAGGAGTACTTCGTCCAGCTCCGCACCGCCATCTCGGTGATGGCCGCCGAGGGTGTCGCCCACGGCGACCTCTCGGCATACAACATCCTCGCCGCAGGCGAGCGGCTGGTCATCATCGACCTGCCCCAGGTCGTGGACCTGGTGGCCAACCCGCACGCCACGGAGTTCCTCATGCGGGACTGCCGCAACGTCTGCTCCTGGTTCCAGGCCCGCGGGCTGGACGCCGACCCCGTCGCACTGTTCGAGGAGGTCGCGCCGGTGTGAGCAACAGTCCAGCCGCACCTAGGGAGTCGTCTGCGCAGGATACAAAAGGTCCTCCCCCGGACTTACCGGGCAGACCTGCGCCAAGAACTCATTGGATGAACGAATTGTTCCCTCAGCCTCGGCAGCGCTCAACTGATCATGGATCCCGCGATCGCCGATTGGGTGCCATTCCTCGGGTGCTGCCAGAAAGGTCTCTCTGGACGGAGGGTCCACCACATCGAATCCCTTGGATGCCAGACAAGGGATGAACTCATTCACCCAGTAGTCGTAAAGAACTTCCCATTGCCTCTGGTCGTATGGCTCGAGGTAAATCTCACCGATCGGATACGAAGCGATACACACGTAACGATCAAACTCGAACTGTTCCTGTTGTGTACGGTGGATGGAGAAGGAGCCATCGGGGTCAATCGACCACCCTCGCTCCACCAAGCAGTCATCTACCACTGCTTTTGATTCCTCGGGGGACACCGTCCGCACGGGTGTCACGACCGGCGGATCAGTAATCCCAGCGGCTTCAGCAACCGCGGCAAGAT
>JAAYYA010000144.1 GCA_012515595.1 Actinomycetales bacterium | reverse complement strand
GCCGGCGGCGAGCCGGTCGGAACCGGCCGCGATGAGGGCCACGTCGTCGGCCTGGTCGAGGTCGCCGACGAGCTGCTCGCCGACCGCCAGGGCGATCCCCGCTCCCGCGAGGGTCGCGGCCGTGAGCCGACGGCCGGGCACGGATGGCGTCGCGGATGTCGGAGGGGCCAGCGCGGGGCTGGTCTGGGTGTCGGTCATGGTGCGCTCCTCGGGTGTGGTCGGTGCAGGAGCCCTCAGCATGGGTCCGTCGCCGGGCTCCCCGGATCGACCGCTGCCCACCCGGCGCATCGTGCTGCGGGATGATCCGCCACCTCCGCCAGGACGATGCCGCGCCGCCGCGCTGGGCAGTAGGTTTCCCTGCATGAGAGCCCTGGTGACCCTGCGGCAGCAGGTCGTGGACGCGCTGCTCGCGCTCGCCTTCACCGTGCTCGGGCTGGTCATGCTCCTCGTGCCCAACGAGGACGGCTACAGCGGCGGACCGCTCTGGCTCAGCGTCGTAATCCAGCTGTTCACCACCCTGCCCCTGGCGGTCCGCCGCCGGTGGCCGACCGGGACCGCCCTGGTCGCCCTCGGCGCGCACACCCTGCCGAACCCGTTCGTCGCGCACAGCCTCGGCTTCTGGGGGTCGGCCGTCCCGCTCGCGATCCTCCTCTACACCGCCGGGCGCCACGACAGCCCAAGCCGGTCGTGGTGGGCGCTGCTGCTGGCGTTGGTGTGCCTGCTGACGTACGGCATCCACGTGCCGGAGTTCCGGGGCGCCGACGACGTGCTCTTCGGCCTCGCGGTGTTCGCGGTCTCCTGGGGCGCCGGTCTGGTGATCGCCCGGCTGACCCACCAGCGCGAGGCCCTGGACTCCGCCCTGCAGCAGCTCGAGCAGCAGCGGGAGGCACACGGCCGGCAGGTCGTGCTCGAGGAGCGCACCCGCATCGCCCGTGAGATGCACGACGTCGTCGCCCACGGGGTGAGCGTCATGGTCGTCCAGGCCGGGGCCGCGCGGATGGACCTGGATGACGACCTGGACGCGGCGCGCGGCTCCCTCGTCGCCGTCGAGGAGACCGGGCGCGAGGTGCTCACCGAGCTGCGCCGCACGGTCTCGCTGCTGCGCAGCCCCAGCCAGCACACGGACGGCGCCGCACCGTCGCCCGGCCTGGCGCAGCTGCCCGACCTCGTGGAGTCCATGCGCGGCGCGGGCCTCACCGTCGACCTCCGCGTCGAGCCGTCGGCCGAGTCCGACCCGGGGCGAGAGCTCGCGGTCTACCGGATCGTGCAGGAGGCACTGACCAACGCCCTGCGCCACGCCGGGACCACGAGGGTCGACGTGCACGTGACCGCCGAGCCCCTGGCCGTCGAGGTGCGCGACCACGGCCCGGCGGCCGCCGCCGGACGGGAGGCTGCCGGGGAGGCGGCCGCACGGCATACTCCCGGGGCGGCCACCGTCGGCGGCGGCAACGGGCTCGTCGGCCTGCGGGAGCGGGTCGCCATGTACGGCGGGAGCTTCGAGGCCGCCCGTGACGGTGCCGGCTTCGTGGTCCGCGCCGCGATCCCCACGGAGCCGACCGGATGAGCAGCGACCGCGGGCCCGGCGCGCTCGCCGGCCGCGCGCCCGGCGACCGCCCGATCAGGATCCTGCTCGTGGACGACCAGGCCCTCGTCCGGGCCGGCTTCTCCTCGATCCTGGCCAAGCTGCCCGACCTCGAGGTGGTGGGCGAGGCCGGCGACGGCGCCGAGGCGGTCGAGCTGGCGACCCGGTTGCGGCCCGACCTCGTCCTGATGGACATCCGGATGCCGCGGCTGGACGGCCTGGCCGCCACCGAGCGGCTCATGGCCACGCCGCACCCGCCGAAGATCGTCGTGCTCACGACCTTCGACGGCGACGAGTACGTCTACGGGGCGCTCCGGGCCGGGGCTGTGGGCTTCCTGCTCAAGGACATCTCGCCCGAGCAGCTCGTCGCGGCCGTCCGCAGCGCCGTGACCGGGGACGCGATGCTGTCCCCGTCGGTGACCAGGCGTCTCATCGAGGCCTACGTGCAGAGTCCCGCCCCGACCAGCGGCCTGCCCGCCCCGCTCACCGACCTCACCGAGCGGGAGGTGGACGTGCTGCGCGAGGTGGCCCGCGGCCGGTCGAACACCGAGATCGGCGCCACCCTCTACCTCGCGGAGACGACGGTCAAGACCCACCTGGCGCGCATCTACACCAAGCTCGGGGTCCGGGACCGGGTGCACGCGGTGGTCCTCGCCTACGAGTGCGGGCTGGTGCGTCCCGGCAGCTGAGCACACGGCATACGGCCTCCGGCCCGGCGGATGAGGTTCGCCACAGGAAGCCGTGTTTTCATGTGCCCGTGGGTGATCGTGCACCGCGGTGTGTCGCCCCACCGCGCCCGATCCACCGACCCCCGAGAGCCCATGACCTGGACCCCCACGGCCGACTGGCCCCGGCTGACCCGTGCCACCGCCCATCTCGACACGCCCCTGGCCGCGCTCGACCTCGGGGCCCTGCGCGCCAACGCCGCCGACCTGGCCCGCCGCGCGGCCGGCACCCCGATCCGGGTGGCCAGCAAGTCGGTGCGCTGCCGTCCCGTCCTCACCGAGGTGCTGTCGCGGAGTGAGTATGCCGGGGTGCTGGCCTACTCCCTCGCCGAGGCTCTGTGGCTGGTCCGGGAGGGCGTGAGCGACGACGTCGTCGTCGCCTACCCGACCGTCGACCGGACGGCGCTCGCCGAGCTGGTGCGCGACCCGGCAGCGGCCGCCGCCGTCACGCTGATGGTGGACGACCCCGCCCAGCTCGACGTGGTCGACGCGGTCGCCGGCCCGGGGCAGCGGGAGACGGTGCGGCTCTGCCTCGAGCTGGACGCCTCGCTGTCCCTGCCCGGGCTCTGGGTGGGGGTGCGCCGGTCCCCGCTGCGCACCGCGCAGGAGGCTCGCGGCGCCGCCGAGGCGATCGCGCGTCGAGCCGGCTTCCGGCTGGTCGGGATGATGGCCTACGAGGCGCAGATCGCCGGCCTCGGCAACCAGCCCGTCGCCGGTAGCGCGCCCGCCGCCCGGGTCCGGGCCGCCGTGGTCCGTCGCCTGCAGGAGCGCTCGTGGCGCGAGCTGCCCGAGCGCCGCGCGGCCGCCGTCGCCGCGGTCGGCGAGGTGGCCGCCCTGGAGTTCGTCAACGGCGGCGGGACCGGGTCCCTGGAACGGACCACGACCGACGCCTCGGTGACCGAGCTGGCAGCGGGCAGCGGCCTGTTCGGGCCGGGCCTGTTCGACGCCTATCGGTCCTTCCAGCCGGCGCCCGCAGCCGCCTTCGCGCTGGACGTGGTCCGGGTGCCCGTCTCAGGGACGGTTACGGTCGGCGGCGCGGGGTGGGTCGCCTCGGGCCCGCCCGGGGCGGACCGGCTGCCGACGATCGCCTGGCCCGAGGGGTTGCGCTACCTCCCGGCCGAGGGTCCGGGAGAGGTGCAGAGCCCGCTCACCGGCCCCGGCGCCGCGGGGCTGGGCGTCGGGGACCGCGTCTGGTTCCGCCACGCCAAGGCCGGCGAGCTGTGCGAGCGGGTCGACACCCTGCACGTCGTCGACGGCGAGGACATCGTCGGCCAGTGGCCCACCTACCGCGGCGAGGGGAAGAACTTCGGATGACCTGGCGCAACTGGGGCCGCACCGAGACGGCCGACCCGGTCCGGGTGCTGCACCCCACCAGCGAGGCCCACGTGGTCACCGCCATCCAGCAGGCCGCGGCCGACGGGCTGCCGGTCAAGCCGGTCGGGGCGGGGCACAGCTTCTCCGGGATCGCGGTCGCTCCCGGCGTGCAGCTCGAGCTGTCCGGGCTCACCGGGCTGGTCGCCGCCGACGCGACCACCGGCCGGGTGACGCTGCGTGCGGGCACCCCGCTGCACGTCATACCTGAGCTCCTGGCCCCGCACGGGCTGGCGATGCCCAACCTCGGCGACATCGACCGGCAGACGATCAGCGGGGCGGTCGCGACCGGCACGCACGGCACGGGCCTGGGGTTCGGCGGGATCGCGACCCAGGTCGTCGGTGCCCGGGTCGTCGACGGGTGGGGAGAGGTGCACGTCCTCGACGAGCATCACAAGTGGCTCCCCGCCGTCGCCCTCGGCCTGGGCGCGCTGGGCGTGGTCACCGAGCTCACGCTGCAGTGCGTCCCGGCCTTCCTGCTGGAGGCGGTCGAGCGGCCCGAGCCGCTCGACCGGGTGCTCGACACCTGGGACGAGCGGATCCGGGCGCACGACCACGTCGAGTTCTACTGGTTCCCGCACACCCGCACGGCGCTCACCAAGACCAACACCCGCCTGCCCCTCGAGGCGCCGACCCGCCCGTTGCCCGGGTGGCGCCGGCGCCTGGATGACGACCTCATGGCCAACGGGGTGTTCGAGGCCACCTGCCGGGCCTCCTCCCGCGTGCCCGCCCTGGCCCCCGCCGTCAACCGGGCCGCCGAGCGGCTCACCGGCAACCGCACCTTCACCGACGTCTCGACCGCGGTCTTCACCACCCGCCGGGCCGTCCGGTTCCGGGAGATGGAGTATGCCGTGCCCGCCGCGATCCTCCCCGACGTCGCCCGGGCGGTGGTCGCCCTGATCGAACGGCGGCGCTGGCGGGTCTCCTTCCCGCTGGAGTTCCGGGTCGCGGCCGGGGACGACCGGTGGCTGTCGACGGCGCACGGCCGGGACAGCGGCTACATCGCGGTGCACCGCTACTGGCGCGACGCCGAGGACGACTATCTCACCGAGGTCGAGGCGCTGCTGCGCGACCACGACGGCCGGCCGCACTGGGGCAAGATGCACACCCGGACCGCCGCCGACCTCGCGCCGACCTACCCGCGGTTCGCGGACTTCCTCGCCCTGCGCGACCAGCTGGACCCGGACCGACGGTTCGCCAACCCCTACCTGGAGCGCGTCCTAGGCGCCTGAGCGTATCCACACTCACCTCGCCGCCCACGCCCGCTGCGCCACCCCCGCGTCCCGCGCCACCCACGCCCGACTTCGAGCGCCTTCCGTGTCTCCGAGCCGGTTATTTCCGTCTCGCAGAACCACAGGGCGCTCGAAGACGCGGGGTTGGGTTGCTGCGCGTGGGAGGTGCGCGGTCCCACGGTGGGCGCGGAGGTCTTGCGGGTGCGTGGGAGGATCGAGGCATGACGCGTGAACTGCAGCTGACTGGTGACCCCGAGGCGGACCGCCTGCTGTCCGAGAACCCGTTCGCCCTGCTGACCGGCATGCTCCTGGACCAGCAGATCCCGATGGAGGTGGCCTTCTCCGGGCCGCGCAAGATCGAGGAGCGAGTGGGTGCCTGCGACCCCGGACAGATCGCCGCCATGAACCCCGACGAGTTCATCGCCGTGTGCGCGACCCCGCCGGCGGTCCACCGCTTCCCGAAGTCGATGGGCCAGCGGGTCCACGACCTGGCGTCCGCCGTCGTGCGCGACTACCACGGCGACACCGGCTCGATCTGGGCGGTGGGCCACCCGGACGGCGCCACCATCCTGAAGCGACTCAAGGCGCTGCCGGGCTTCGGTGACCAGAAGGCGCGGATCTTCCTGGCGCTGCTGGGCAAGCAGCGCGGACTGTCGACCCCGGGCTGGCGGGAGGCCGCGGGGGACTACGGCGTCGAGGGGGTCTACATGTCGATCGCCGACGTCGTCGACGCCGACAGCCTGGCGCGGGTCCGCGCCTACAAGAAGGAGAAGAAGGCGGCCGCCAAGGCCGCCGCGGCGCAGTAGGGCGTCCACCCTGGGCGGCGCGGCTACGGCAGGCCGCCGCGGTGCAGTAGGGGGTCCACCCTGGGCGGTGCCGCTACGACACCGCCCAGGCCTCCCTGAGGCAGTAGGGGGCCTGTCGCGGGCATGGCAACGGCCCCCACCGGCTGGGTGCTGGTGGGGGCCGTTGTGGTGCTGGCCTGACTGTGCCGGTGGTTAGTCGGTGGAGGTCTGGTCCAGCAGTGCCTGCAGGGCTGCTTCGACGTCGGTGTCGACCGCGTCGGGTCCGCCGAAGATGGTGATGCCCTGGGGGGAGAGCCGCAGGATCTCTT
>JAAYYA010000143.1 GCA_012515595.1 Actinomycetales bacterium | reverse complement strand
TCTGCCATGTGAGCATCTTGTCAAACACTGAGCCAAGGGACCACCGAGGGTAATCTCGCCCCTATGGCGTGGTGGAGACGACGGAAGAACGAGACGTCCGGCGGTGGTGGGACGGTGAGTGGCCGCAAGGACGGCCCGGCGATGACCATCGACCACAAGGCGGTGCGTGCCTACACCGAGAACTGGGTCGCCACGCACAAGGGCGTCGAGGCGTATGTCGAGCCCGCCACCAACGTGAGCACCACCACCCTGGTCCTCATCGCCACTGACGGGGAGTGGACGCGACGGGCCGTGGGCACGCCCAAGGCCGGGTTCGAGCTGGGCCGGCTGCTCGGCATCCCGGTGTATGACGTGAACCAGACCGGCTACCCCGCGCGGATGCGGGAGTGGAACCGGCGGAACAAGAAGTCCTGACCGACTCAGGTGCGCTGCGGCAGAATGGGGGAGGTGTACATGTCCGCGGAGATGATCACGACGCTGTGCAGCGTGCTGGCGCTGATGGCGATGCTGGTCGGGGCCTTCGCGTGGATGATCCAGCGAATGGACGGGCTCCACGAGCGAGCCATCAGCCACATGGACGCCGGCTTCGCGCAGGTGGACAGTCGGTTCCTGCAGGTGGACGCGCGGTTTGCGCAGGTGGACGAACGCTTCACGCAGCTCAATGACCAGCTCGGTGCCGTCCACGACCGCATCGACCGGGTGAACGACCGCATCGATTCGGTGCACGAGCGCATCGATGAGGTGCACGAACGGATCGACGGGATGCGCGGGGAGCTGGCCGAGGTCAAGATCGGGGTGGCTCGCCTCGAGGGACCGGTGCCGCGGTTGATCCTGCCACGCTGAACAAGCCGACGGGTCCCGGCCGATGCGTTAACCGGTCGTGCCGCGGCCCGGTCCGTGGCAGGCTTGCCGCAACGCACTGACTACGGGAGGTGGCCCATGACGCAGGACAAGCCGACGGACCAGACCAGCGGCAGCGAGCACGTCGAGGACGACGTCAAGCGCAAGTTCCGCGAGGCGCTGGAGAAGAAGCAGGGGCACGGCGGCAAGGATGTTTCGGACCACTCCGAGCACGGCAAGGTGGATCACGCCTCGCGTGCCAAGACTTCCGGTGCCCAGCAGATGTTCCGCCGCAAGAGCGGCGGCTGAGCCGCACGTGACGGTGCCCCGGGTCCTGGTGGGACCCGGGGCACCGCTGTGTGTGGGCTCTGTGTGGCCGGAGTCCCCTATGTTGCCGGAACGGCTGTGCGAGATCGGCGCCCCAGCGCGCGATCGGCACGGGTGCGTCAGGCGCCGCAGGCGTCAGGGCACTGGTCAGCCTGACGTGACACTGGTGCCTCGGGATGCACCAGTGTCACGTCCCCCAGTCGGCGCCCCCGACGGGCCGGCAACTCAGGCGTAGGACTGGGCCAGGGCGATCAGCGCCCGCACGCCCGAGCCCGTGCCGCCGGTGGGGGTGTAACCCCAGGCGGACTTCTCGTTGAAGGCCGGGCCGGCGATGTCCAGGTGCGACCACGAGATGGCCTCCCCGGCGTCGTTCTTGCCGACGAACTCCTCGAGGAACTTGGCGGCGACCATCATGCCGCCGGCGCGGTCGCCGGTGTGCTTGAGGTCGGCGACGGGGGAGTCCATCGAGCCGCGGATCTCCTCCGGCAGCGGCATGCCCCAGGCGGACTCACCGACCAGGCCGGCGGCGCCGGTGACCCGCTCGCGCAGCTCGTCGTCGTTGGCCATGACACCCATCGTGCGGTTGCCCAGCGCGATCACGCAGGCGCCGGTGAGCGTGGCAATGTCGACGATGGCGTCCGGCTTCTGCTCGGAGGCCAGGGCGATGCCGTCGGCCATGACCAGGCGTCCCTCGGCGTCGGTGTTGATGATCTCGACGGTGCGGCCACCGCGCATGGTGACGATGTCACCGGGGCGCTGCGCCAGGTCGCCGGTCATGTTCTCCGCCAGGCAGAGGTAGCCGGTCACCGCGACCGGCACCTTCAGCTCGGCCAGCGCCAGGATCGAGGCGGCCACCGCGGCGGCCCCGGCCATGTCGCACTTCATCGTCACCATGCCGGTGCCGGGCTTGATGCACAGGCCGCCGGAGTCGAAGGTGATGCCCTTGCCGACGTAGGCCAGGTGGGCCTTGGCGCCGCGCGGCTTGTAGGTCATGGTGACCAGGCGCGGCGGGCGGCCGGAGCCTTGCCCGACGCCGAGGATGCCGCCGCAGCCCTCGGCCTGCAGCTTGTCGACGTCCCACACCTCGAGCTTGACCTTGCTGCCGGCCGCGCGCTTGGTCACCGAGTGGGCGAAGCTCTCGGGGTAGAGCACGTTCGGCGGGGTGTTGACCAGGTCGCGGGCGTAGCGGACCGCGTCCGCGACGACACCGGCCTGCCCGGCGATGTCCTCCTTGTGGCGGCCCCGGACATGGACCTGCGCGGCCTTCAGCGGCGCCTTGGCGCTGGAGGACTTCCCCTCACCGAGGAAGGTCTGGAAGGCGTAGGCGCCCAGGAGCACGCCCTCGGCCACCGCCCGTGCGTGCTCGGCGCCCCCGAGGGCGAAGACCGCCGAGTCCTTGCCGGCCAGCGCCCGCACCCCGGCGCCCGCCGCCCGGCGGTAGCGCTCGCCCGCGTCCGGGACCTTGGCGTCCGCCTTGCCCGTGCCGACGACGAGGACCAGCGCCGCGGAGACCCCCGGGACCCCGGCGAACGTGGCCACCTCGTCGGCCTTGCCGGTGGCCCCGGTGGCGGTCAGGTTGCTGGACAGGTGCGCTCGGGCGTTCTTCGGCAGGTCGGTGTCCTCGGCGAGGACGGCCCCGTCCTTGCCGGCCGTCGAGGCCAGCACGAGTGCGTCGACCTTGGCGTTCGCTACTTTGCCGTCGGTGAGGGTCAGAGTGGTCATCGTTGTCCATTCAGTTCGATCGGTCAGGGCGTTGGGGCCGCCTAGAGCGTAACCGCCGAAGCGGTAGGTTGTGTCACATGTCCGCTGAGCAGCCGAAGACCTCCCCCGTCCACGACCGTCACGTCGCCCTCGGGGCGAAGATGGCCGACTTCAGCGGGTGGCAGATGCCGATCGAGTATGCCGGGGTGAAGGCCGAGCACGCGGCCGTCCGTGACCGGGTGGGCATCTTCGACGTGAGCCACCTGGGCAAGGCGCTGGTCCGCGGTCCGGGTGCGAAGGACTTCGTGAACAGTTGCTTCACCAACGACCTCAACCGGATCGAGCCCGGCAAGGCGCAGTACACGATGTGCTGCAACGAGGCCGGCGGGGTGGTCGACGACCTGATCGCCTACCTCAAGTCCGACGACGAGGTCTTCCTGATCCCCAACGCGGCCAACAACGCCGAGGTGGTGCGGTTGCTCACTGAGGCTGCACCCGAGGGGATCGAGGTGATCAACCAGCACACGGCATACGGCGTCATCGCGGTCCAGGGGACCAAGAGCGACGAGGTGCTGTCCGCGCTGGGCCTGCCGGTCGGGCACGACTACATGAGCTATGTGGAGACGGACTGGGAGGGACAGCCGGTGATCGTCTGCCGGACGGGGTACACGGGGGAGCGCGGCTATGAGGTGCTGCCGGCGTGGGCCGCGACCGGCGACCTGTGGGACGCGCTGCTGATGGCGATGAAGCCGCACGACGGAGCGCCGGCCGGGCTGGGGGCGCGGGACACGCTGCGGACCGAGATGGGCTACGCGCTGCACGGCAACGAGCTGTCCCCTGAGATCACGCCGGTCATGGCGCGCGCGGGCTGGGCGGTCGGCTGGAAGAAGGACGCCTTCTGGGGCAAGGAGGCGCTGGAGGCCGAGCGGGAGGCCAAGAACACCCGCATCTCCTGGGGGCTGGACGTCACCGGCCGCGGCATCCCGCGCGCGGGGTGCGAGGTGAAGGACGCGGACGGTGCGGTGATCGGCACGGTCACGTCCGGCACGTTCTCGCCGACGCTGGGCAAGGGCGTCGCGCTCGCGCTCCTGGACCGCAGCGCGGCCGAGGGTGACGACGTGGTGATCGACGTGCGCGGCCGCGACGTCACCGCGCAGGTGAAGAAGCCCCCGTTCGTCGAGGTCGGCGTCCGGGAGTAGCCCCAGAAAGATAGGGGTCTCGTACGCCTCCCACCAATCTTCGTAGCGGTTCCGTACGCCCGCCACGCATTCTCGTAGCGGTTCCGTACGCACCCACCCGGCGTTGTGCTCGTCCCCCGCAGGGCACTCAGCCCTGGCCGCCAGCGGCCTTGGCCTGCACCAACTCCTCGACTGCCTGCGGGATCGTGGTCTCGAAGTCGAGCAGCTTGACCCAGGTCGGGCTGACCCGGATGACGACCATCCGGTCGTAGAGTCCCTTCACCCCGGCCTCCCAGTCTGGGTACTGCTCCTCGGCCATGGAGCGGCGTCCGGCATCGAGGTAGCCCTGCGGGACACCGTCCACGGTCTCCAGGTCCACGGTGCCGCGGATCAGCAGCACCTTGGGCGGGAACCCGTTGGTGTCGATGGTGATCGCCACCTTCGGCTTGGCGCGCAGGGCGGGGACCTTCGGGGCGTTCGGCGTGGTCGCCATCACCACCCGGTCGCCCTCGGTCCAGAACCCGATGGGAACCACCCGCGGGTCACCGTCGAGGCCGTCGTAGGCGAGACGGAGCGGGTCGGTCCCGTGCAGCAGCTGCTGCGCGTAGGGATTGGCCAGGATCTCGGTGATCTGCTGTGCATCCATCTGTCGCATCCTTCCGTGTCGGTGGTCCTCATTCCAGGGGACGGAGCCGGCTCAGCGTTCTCGACACCCGGGCGCACGGAACCACTACGAAGTTCTGCGGGAGGCGTACGGAACCACTACAAACTTGTGTGGGAGGCGTACGAAACCACTATCAAAATTGGTGGAGGACCGCCTCGGCCACCTGCGTCGTCGTGGCGGTGCCGCC
>JAAYYA010000142.1 GCA_012515595.1 Actinomycetales bacterium | reverse complement strand
GGGTGCACGACCAGGCCAGCCGCGTGGGCGTCGGCGACCAGCGCGGTGGGCTCCCCCAGCGCACCATCGGGCCGCCGCCCGACCACGAGGTCCTTGTCCGGCCCGATGCCGTCGACCACCTCGGCGAGCCCGGCCAGCCCCTCGGGGGTGAGCAGGTCCGCGAAGGTGCGCCGGTCCCCGGCCAGGAGCAGGTCGACGGGTGCCCCCTCCTGCTCCGCGAGGAAGATCAGCGGCACCGTGAGGCCCAGCTCGCGGCGCAGGGCACGCAGGTTGCCCAGCTCGAAGGACTGCACGAAGACCGGCGCGTCGGGCCGGTTGAGCCCGGCGGTCTCCAGGGCCGCGACCAGCGGTTCCTCCAGCGGCAGGCCGATCGAGCGGAAGTAGCTGGGGTGCTTGGTCTCCGGATAGACCCCGAGCTCACGACCGAGCTCCGCGGACAGCCGGGCGCGCAGGTCCAGGATCTCCTCCAGCGTGGGCACTGGGAACTGCCCGTCGTATGCCGTGTTGCCGGGTCGCAGCGCGGGCAGCCGTTCCCGGCAGCGCAGGGTGCGTAGCTCCTCGAGGGTCAGGTCCTCGGTGAACCACCCCGTGACGCGGTAGCCGTGGAAGACCTTGGTGGTGTGCCGGTCGGCGAACTCCGGCCGCTCGGCAATGTCGGTGGTGCCGGAGATCTCGTTCTCGTGCCGGGCCACCAGGTGCCCGTCCGCGGTCGCGACCAGGTCCGGCTCCAGGTAGTCGGCGCCCCAGCGCGCCGCCAGCTCGTACGCGGCCAGCGTGTGCTCCGGTCGCGCGCCGCTGGCCCCGCGGTGCGCGATCAGGATGGGCGTCCCGGTCACCGCGGGTCGAGCCCGACGTCGTGCAGGTGGTGCGCGAGGTCGTGCAGCAGGTAGCGGCCCAGCGTCAGCGCCGTGAACGTCGCCCCGTCCGACCGCACCGCGGTCCGCCCCCACCCCCCACCACCAATTTTCGTAGTGGTTTCGTCCCCCTCCCCCGCATTTTCGTAGGGGTTTTGCACGTCCTGTCCGCCCGCATCCTCCGCGCCGAACGCGGCGAGGGCCCCCACCAGGTCCTCGGCGCGCTCCGGGATCTCGCGGGCGATCCGCTCCGGGTCCGCCGCGGCATACTGCCCCTCGATCGCGGCGGCGTCCTGGTCCCAGTTGGGCAGGGCCGGGTTGTCCTCGGCGGCGATGAGCTCGAAGCGACCACGGAAGACCTCCAGCACCTCGTGGATGTGGCAGGCGTACTCCAGCGGTGACCAGATGGTCGGGACGGGGCGCCGGTGCGCGTCCTCCGCGGACAGCCGGGCCGGCCACGGCGCGGTGAGGTCGCGGACGGCGGCCGCCAGCTCCCCCGCACCGATCCGGGACGCGTCGAAGCCGCACTCCGGGCACCGCCGCTCGACCGTCCAGGTCCAGTCCTTGGTGTCGGGCTCGATGGCTTCGTGCGTCATGGTCTCTCCTGGGTCGCGTGGCTCGGGCGGTGCTGGTCCGAACCTATCGCCGAGCCGGGACCGGCCGGAGTATGCCGTGTGGTCACCGGGTCCGCTGCGTCCGGCTTCCGCGGTCCGGACGTTGTGTGGCTCACACAAACAGCCGGGGTTACAGTGCGCGCATGGAGACCGGGCCGAACCCACCCGCGCGGGAACCGGCTCTGCGCAACGTCGGAGCCGTCGCCACGCTGGCCGCGCAGCGGATGGAGCGCGAGCACCAGTGGTATCGCGAGCTCTCCGCGGAGGACCGGTCCTGGGTCGGTCTCGTCGCGCAGGCCGGCATCCACGCCTTCCTCGGGTGGTATCGCCAGCGCGACGACTCGCTCCCGGTCACCGCCGACATCTTCGGCACGGCACCCCGCGAACTGGCGCACCGGGTCACGCTCCGGCAGACGCTGGACCTGGTGCGCACGACGATCGACGTGGTCGAGGAGCACGTCGACCTGCTCGCGGTGCCGGGCGAGGAGTCCGCGGTGCGCGACTCCCTCCTGCGCTACTCCCGGGAGGTGGCCTTCGCGGCGGCCCAGATCTACGCCGCGGCCGCCGAGTCACGCGGCGCCTGGGACGCCCGGCTGGAGTCGCTCGTGGTCCACGCCGTGGTGCGCGGCGAGGCCGACGACACGCTCCAGTCACGGGCCGCCGAACTGGGCTGGGAGCAGGTCGCGGACGTCGCGGTCGTGGTGGGCAGCGCACCACAGCGGAGCAGCGCAGAGGTGGCCGAGGGCATCCGGGGGGCCGCGGCCAGGGACGGGTTGGAGGTGCTCATCGCGGTGCAGGGCAACCGGCTGATCGTCGTCCTGGGCAGACTCACGGACCCGATGGCCAGCGCCCAGTCCCTGGTGGGACAGTTCGGTCCGGGACCGGTCGTCGTCGGCCCCAGGGTGCCGCACCTGTTCGCCGCCGGACGGTCGGCCCGGTCGGCGCTGTCCGGGTTCGACGCCGCCGCCGGCTGGGCCGATGCGCCACGTCCCGTCGCGGCCGACGACCTCCTCGCAGAGCGAGCCCTCAACGGGGACGGCCCGGCCCGGCGGCTGCTCGTGGACCGGGTCTACCGCCCCCTGGTCGAGCAGGGTGGCCTCCTCGACACCGCGAGCGCCTACCTGGACACCGGCGGCCGACTCGAGGCGACGGGCCGCGACCTGTTCGTGCACCCGAACACCGTGCGCTACCGGCTCGGCCGGATCGCCGACCTGATCGACCTCGACCTCACCCGACCACGGGAGGCGTGGGTCGTGCGGGTCGCGCTCGCCTACGGCCGCATCGCTGCTCCCGCGGCGGCGAAGAACCCCGCCCGGCGCGCGGGACGTCCGGCGTCGTTGTAGGTTCTCTACAAGGTTCCCGAGGAGATGTCGTGGGGAACGATGTCGTCAGCGGCTCGCGGTCGACGGGAGAGTGGGACACGTGCTTGTGATCGTTGCGCCCGGACAGGGCTCCCAGTCCCCCGGCTTCCTCTCCCCCTGGCTCGAGCTCGACGGCTACCGCGAGCGCCTGGAGTGGTTGTCCGCCGCCGCCAGCCTTGACCTCGTCGCCCACGGCACCACCTCCGACGCCGACACCATCCGCGACACCGCGGTGGCCCAGCCGCTGCTGGTCGCCGCCGGCCTGGTCTCGCTGCCGACGCTGTTCGAGGACCCGGCCGGTGCGACCGAGCTGGTCGACACCTGGGCGGGGCACTCGGTCGGGGAGATCACCGCCGCGGCAGCCGCGGGGGTGCTCTCGCACGAGCAGGCCATGGTCTTCGTCCGTGAGCGCGGGCGACTGATGGCCGAGGCCGCCGCAGCCACCCCGACCGGGATGAGCGCGGTGCTGGGCGGCGACCCCGACGAGGTCACCTCCGTCCTGGAGGGTCACGGCCTCACCCCGGCCAACATGAACGGCGCCGGACAGGTCGTCGCCGCGGGCACCACCGAGCAGCTCGCCGCCCTGCAGGAAGCGCCCCCGCAGCGTGCGCGGGTGATCCCGCTCCAGGTGGCCGGTGCCTTCCACACCCACCACATGGCCAGCGCCGTCGACCAGCTCGGGCGCTACGCCCGGGCGATCACGACCCGGGACCCCGGCACCGGCCTGGCCTCCAACGCCGACGGGCAGGTCGTCACGGATGGCGCGGAGTTCCTCGGCCGACTGGTCTCCCAGGTCAGCAACCCGGTCCGCTGGGACCGGTGCATGCAGACGTTCGCCGACCGTGGCGTGACGGGGCTGATCGAGCTGGCACCCGCCGGCACCCTGACCGGCCTGGCCAAGCGCGCCCTGAAGGGCGTCGAACTGTTGGCACTCAAGACCCCGGACGACCTCGAGGCCGCCCACCGCATGATCCGCGAGCACGGCAGCGCCGCGACCGACTCCCAGGAGGACGCACAGTGACAGTCCAGCCCAAGCCCGACCAGCCGACCCTCACCGTCCCGGAGGGTCCGCGGCACGCGCGCATCCACGGCCTCGGCGGCTACCGCCCCGAGCGCGTGGTCACCAACGAGGAGATCATCAAGTTCATCGACTCCAGCGACGAGTGGATCCAGCAGCGCTCGGGCATCAAGGAGCGCCGCTTCGCCCGCGAGGACGAGACGGTGATCGACATGGCCGAGGCCGCGGCCCGCGACGCGATCGCGATGGCCGGGATCACGCCCGACCAGATCTCGGTGGTGCTGATGGCTACCGTGACCCACCCCTACCAGACCCCCGCGGCCGCACCGATCCTGGCCGACCGCCTGGGCACCGGCGGGCCGGCCGCCTTCGACATCTCCGCCGCCTGCGCCGGTTACTGCTATGGCATCTCCCTGGCCAACGACATGATCCGCGCCGGAAGCGCCGAGTACGTCCTGGTCGTCGGGGTGGAGAAGCTGTCCGACTTCACCGACAAGCACGACCGCGGCAGCGCGTTCATCTTCGGCGACGGTGCGGGTGCCGCGATCGTCGGCCCGTCCGACTTCCCGGGCATCGGTCCCACCGTGTGGGGCTCGGACGGGGAGAACTGGGACAAGATCATGCAGAAGGAGCCGTGGACCGGCCTCCGGGCGGACATGACCTCCGAGGAGTCCGGCGCCGTCGAGTGGCCCAACTTCGCGATGCAGGG
>JAAYYA010000141.1 GCA_012515595.1 Actinomycetales bacterium | reverse complement strand
GCGCAACACGACGCGCTCGGTGGGGCCTGGGGGCGCAACACGACGCGCTCGGTGGGGCCTGGGGGCGCAACACGACGCGCTCGGTCGAGGGGGAGGGACGTCAGGTCCAGAAGATGACCGCGGCGGCCCAGATGCCGATGATCAGGATCGCGGTGATGAGCTCGATCAGGATGTTGAGGCCGACGGCCTTGAGGGCGTGCTTGGTCGCGTTCCAGGCCTGGGCGCGGCCACCGCGGCGGGACAGCTCGACGAGGAAGATGCCGAGCGGGAACCCGATGAAGGCGCCGACCACGGGGATCAGGAACGCGCAGGGGATCGCGACCAGGACGCCGATGATCAGGGTCGAGGTCTTGACCCCGGCCGCCTTCATCCGCTTGCCGGGGATGAGGAACTCCAGCACCATGCACGCCAGGTAGAGCGCGACGGTGATCCCCATCACCCACCAGGCGGCCGTGCCCTGCAGCTCGAACCCCCAGACCAGAACGGCACCCACGATGAGCAGCAGGCCCGGGAGCACGGGGATCACGATCCCGAGCAGCCCCACGACGAAGACGAGGGCGACGATCCACTCGACGGCTGACATCAGGGTCCTTGCTGCTCGAGGGGCCGCCGACAGATGACAGACGACCGGTGGCCCGCGGGCCACCGGTCGTCAGTGTGTCAGGTGCGGCGCGTCACCGCCGCCTCATCGGCTCGTATGTCGTCAGCTCACTCCGCGCCCAGGGGCTCGGGGGCGGCGACCTCAGCGTGCAGGCGGTGGGTCTGGTCCTGGATCGTCACGTCCAGGTCACGGAGCTTCTCGATGTGCTTGCGGCCGTGGTGGGCGCAGAACAGGAGCTCAAGACCCTCGCCGAGCGTCGCGCGGATGTAAGCCTGGGCACCGCAGCGGTCACAGCGGTCCGCGGCGGTCAGGTCAGGTGCAAGGGTGGTGTTCACGTCGATCTCCCTACTCTCGTCGCAACGCCTCATGTGTCACTACGCTCAACAGTCAAGCACGATGTTGTGTTCCTCAGACGATCAAACGCCGGTCACGGTTGCATTTCCGCTCTCGGCACAACTGGGAACATCCGGTCCCCGCGGGTGTGCGCCGCGCCTGCCACGGGGTGTCGGGACCCCGGGTTAACCTGCACTGGACCATCCCACCCGACCATCCGGAGCAGCAAGGAGCACCCCACCCGTGGCGCAGGACTACTCGGCCCGACACCTCCAGGTTCTCGAGGGACTGGAGGCTGTCCGCAAGCGTCCGGGGATGTACATCGGCTCCACCGACTCCCGCGGCCTGATGCACTGCTTGTGGGAGATCATCGACAACTCGGTGGACGAGGCGCTGGGTGACTTCGGCGACCGGATCGAGGTCATCCTGATGGCGGACGGGTCGGTGGAGGTGCGGGACAACGGTCGCGGCATCCCCGTCGACGTCGAGCCGCGCACCGGTCTGACCGGTGTCGAGGTCGTCTTCACCAAGCTGCACGCCGGCGGCAAGTTCGGCGGCGGCTCCTACACCGCCTCCGGCGGCCTGCACGGGGTCGGTGCCTCGGTGGTCAACGCCCTGTCCGCCCGGCTCGACGTCGAGGTCGACCGGGGCGGCAAGACCCACCTGATGAGTTTCCGGCGGGGTGAGCCCGGGGTCTTCACCGACAAGGGCGAGCCCAGCCCGGACGCGCCGTTCGAGCCGTTCGAGAAGACCTCCGAGCTGCGCACCAAGGGGCGGCTCAAGCGCGGGGTGAGCGGCACCCGCATCCGCTACTGGGCGGACGAGCAGATCTTCCTGAAGTCCGCCCAGTTCGCCTACGACGAGCTGGTCTCGCGGGCCCGGCAGACCGCCTTCCTGGTGCCGGGCCTGACGATGGTGATCCGGGACGAGCGCGGCAATGAGGTCTCGGAGGAGGAGTTCACCTACCAGGGCGGCATCACCGAGTTCGCCGACTTCCTGGCCATCGACCCGCCGGTCACCGACACCTGGCGGCTGCAGGGCACCGGCACCTTCACCGAGACCGTCCCGGTGCTGGACTCCAAGGGTCACATGACCCCCAAGGAGGTCGAGCGGGAGTGCGCGGTCGACGTCGCGGTGCGCTGGGGGACCGGCTACGAGACCACCGCCCGCAGCTTCGTCAACATCATCGCCACGCCCAAGGGCGGCACGCACGTGGCGGGCTTCGAGCAGTCGGTGCTCAAGGTCTTCAAGAAGCAGCTGGAGACCAACTCGCGCCGCCTCAAGGTCGGCAACGACAAGGTCGAGAAGGACGACATCCTGGCCGGGCTGACGGCCGTAGTCACCGTCCGGCTGGCCGAGCCGCAGTTCGAGGGGCAGACCAAGGAGGTGCTGGGCACCAGCGCCGTCCGCTCGATCGTGGCGAGGGTCGTGGAGAAGGAGCTGACCGGCATACTCACCTCGACCAAACGGGACCACAAGGCCCAGGCGAGCCAGCTGCTGGAGAAGGTCGTCGCCGAGATGAAGTCCCGCATCTCGGCGCGGATGTACAAGGAGACCCAGCGCCGCAAGAACGCCCTCGAGTCCTCCTCGCTGCCGGCCAAGCTGGCCGACTGCCGCTCGACCGACCAGGACAAGACCGAGCTCTTCATCGTCGAGGGCGACAGCGCCCTGGGCACCGCCAAACTGGCCCGCACCTCCGACTACCAGGCGCTGCTGCCGATCCGGGGCAAGATCCTCAACGTCCAGAAGGCCTCGATCTCGGACATGCTCAACAACGCCGAGTGCGGGGCGATCATCCAGGTCATCGGTGCCGGCTCCGGGCGCACCTTCGACGTGGAGATGGCGCGCTACGGCAAGGTCATCATCATGACCGACGCCGACGTCGACGGCGCCCACATCCGCACCCTGCTGCTCACCCTCTTCTTCCGCTACATGCGCCCCCTGGTCGAGGCCGGCCGGGTGTTCGCGGCGATGCCGCCCCTGCACCGCATCGAGGTCTCCGCCTCCGGGCGCAAGCCGCGGGAGATGATCTACACCTACTCCGAGCAGGAGATGCGCAAGACGGTCGCCACGCTCACCCGGGCGGGCCGCACCATCAAGCAGCCGATGCAGCGCTACAAGGGGCTGGGGGAGATGGACGCCGACCAGCTCGCCGAGACCACGATGGACCCGCGGCACCGGACCCTGCGCCGGGTGACCCTGCAGGACGCCGCGGAGGCCGAGCACGTCTTCGACCTGCTGATGGGCTCGGACGTCGCCCCGCGCAAGGACTTCATCATCAGCTCGGCGGACGGGCTGGACCGGGAGCGGATCGACGCCTGAGCCGGGGAACGACCGCGGCCTGCTGGACGTCCTACGGGGCATGAGGACGACCACGGGGACGGTTGTGTGTGCGGTGCTCGCCGGGGCGGTGCTGGCCGGTTGCTCACCCTCGAGCGGGGCCGCCACGGAGATCGACCGCAGCACCGGGTGGGTCGAGGACTACCCGGCGCTGGGGGAGCCGGTGTCGGCGGCGATCGCCGTCCGCGACCAGGGGCAGGAGCGTCTGCCCGCCCCGGACGACGCCTACGACGCGGTCGTCGAGGTGGCCCCGGAGACCATGGCAACCCTGGTTGACGCCTACCCCGACCTGGCGCCCGAGGAGCTCAACTCCTTCACCCCCGCGTGGCTGCTCGAGGAGCTGCCGGAGGACGGCGTCTGGCTGCGCTCCGCGGCCCTGGACGCCCACCTGGAGGAGCAGGACGGGCGGGGCGTGATCGTCAACGCCTACCTGGACCCCGAGCAGGATCGTGTCGTCCTCGTCCTGATGGAGATGTGACCGGACCCGTCGGGTCGACCGGGAGCGGTGGCCTCAGCCGACCGGCGCCCGGCCCGGC
>JAAYYA010000140.1 GCA_012515595.1 Actinomycetales bacterium | reverse complement strand
TCCTTCACGTCCGGTCGCGGATCCCGCGTGAACGATCCACGCACGTGCCGTATCCTTCACGTCCGACCCCAGATCCTGCGTGGGGTCAGTCCTGCTCGAGTGTCGTTCGTCAGTCCAGACCGAGAACGGCCAACAACGCCGCGTCAACGGCGCGCATCTCCGCCGCGTCCAGTCGCCCTGCGAACTCTCCTAAGCGAACCTCGGGATCCACGACACTGAGCTGCTCGACCATCACGCGGGTCTTCACTCCGTCGATCTCGATCTCAGGGCGGAAGGATGCTTCGCGCCGTCCGGTGGATGTTGGCGCGACGAGCCAGGTCGACAGGGGAAGGTCGTCGGACTGCACGACCACGACGAAGCGCCTGCCGGTCTGCTCATGCCCCCGCGCATCCTTGGGCGCGCGGAGCCGATACAGGTCACCACGCACGGATCGCGTCCATCTCTACCGCCAGTTCGCGTGAGGCGGCGACATCCTCGGGATCGTTGCGCAGGGACTCGGCTTCGGCTCTGAGTCGCGCTCGACGATGTGCCCGCTCGGCCTCCAGGATCGCGGCCCGCACAGCCTCCGAACGCGAGAGACCTTCAGCCGTCAGGACGCCCAGAGCATGCTCCACCGCCGCATCCGTGCGAATCGTAAGCGTCGACATACGACAAATCGTAACACCTCGTGCACTCCTGGATCACCTCCACCGTGCACGTACACGGATCCGCCCGGTCCGGGATCGTGCGTGAAGCATCCATGCAGTTGTCGTCAGGACCTGTCCGGCAGCGCGGTGCGCGCCGTCACGTTCATTCGGTTCCATACGTTGATCGCGGCAGCTGCCATGAGCAGCTGCACCACCTCGGCGTCGGTGAAGTGCTCGCGGACCCGGGTCCACACCTCGTCCGAGACCCCGCTCGCGATGAGGGTGACCTGCTCGGCGAAGGCGAGCACCGCCTGCTCCTGCTCGGTGAAGAGGTCGCCCGCTTCCTCCCACGCGGCGATCAGATCGATCTTGCGCTGCGACATACCACCCGCACGTGCCTCCTCGGTGTGCATGTCCAGGCACCACGCGCAGTGGTTCAGCTGCGAGGCGCGGATCTGGATCAGGTGCAGCAGGCCTGCGTCGACGGTCCCGCCGCTGGCGAACTTCTGCAACGGCAGCACTGCCTGGTAAGCCTCGGGTGCCACGTCCCGGATTGACAGTCGCTGGGTCACGGTCATGCTGCTCATCTCCTCGTGAATGACCGGTACGCCGTGGGCCAAGATGTCCGCGACGCCCACCAGCGACGATAGCCATGGCCGGCCAACGCGCTCAGTCGCCCCTGGGACCGCAACGCGGCGCGCTCGGTGGGGTCGTGGGACGCAACGCGACGCTCGGTGGGGTGGTGGGACCGCAACGCGGCGCGCTCGGTGGGGTCGTGGGACGCAACACCACGCGCTCGGTGGGGTCGTGGCCGCAACACCACGCGCTCGGTGGGGTGTGGGACGCAACACCACGCGCTCGGTGGGGTGTGGGAGCGCAACGCGACGCGCTCGGTGGGGTGGGGGTGGGTAGCCTGCCTGCATGGCCACCACGGTGCGGGACAACCCGGAGCAGAGCAGGTTCGAGATCCACGTCGACGAGGAGCTGGCGGGGTTCGCCGAGTACGCCCTCAGACCGGGTCAGATCGCGTTCACGCACACCGAGGTCTTCGAGGCCTTCGGCGGCCGTGGACTCGCCCGAGAGCTGGTCGACGGGGCCCTCGCGGAGGCGCGGCAGAGGGAGCTGGCGGTGCTGCCGTTCTGCCCCTACGTGCTGCGCGTGATCTCCCGCAACCAGGAGCAGTACCTCGACCTCGTGCCCGCCTCGGAGCGCGAGCGGTTCAACCTGCCCGCGGCGGACGCCGAGACTGGCGACGGAGCGGACGGCACCGCGTGACGATCGAGGTCGTCGAGGTCCCGGAGCGCTCGCGCTTCGAGGCGGTGCGCGACGGGAGCGTGCTCGGCTTCGCCGAGTTCCACCGGACCGACGAGCTCGTGGTGTTCACCCACACCGAGGTCGACCCTGAGCACGAGGGGCAGGGTGTCGGCGGGGCGCTGGTGCGCGGGGCGCTCGACCAGGTCCGCGCCGAGGGGCGCAAGGCCCTGCCGGTGTGCCCGTTCGTGCAGGCGTGGCTCCGGCGCCACCCCGACTACGCGGACCTCGACTACCGCGCCCGTCCCGAAGCCGCGCGGGACGACGTCGCCACGGACGACCTCGAGCCGACAGCCGACTAGCTCACCGGCACCCGCGGCACCGACGCGAAGGCCGACAGCTTCAGCCACGAAGGCAGGGCACGCCGCAGGTCGGAGGAACCTTCGACGCGCACCGTGCCGTCGCGCAGGGTGCGGGCCCACGTCAGGTCGCCACGCCAGACGTGAACCAGCGTGGGCAGGTTGGCGACCACCTTCACATCGGTCG
>JAAYYA010000025.1 GCA_012515595.1 Actinomycetales bacterium | reverse complement strand
GTGGCCCTGGCCTGGATCACCGTCCGACACCTGCGGGCCGAACTCGACGCGATGCGGGATGCCTGGCGTGACGTCCGCGCCGACCTCGGCCCGCTCCTGCCACCGGGCTCGCTCGGGGACGTGCTCGGATCGCTCACTCAGGAAGGGCTGCGCCTCCGGGCGGCGCTGCGCGGCGCCGAGTTGCTCCTGGAGGCGATGCGGGTGCGCGCACCGATCCGCTCCTGAGCCCAGGCCGCAGCTCCACACGCCCGGTTGCGGAGAAACCCGCCACCCCACGCGCTCGGTCGCGGGGAAACGCGCCACTCCACACGTCCGGTCGCTGAGAAACCCGCCACTCCACGCGCCCGGTCGCGGAGAAGGCCGCAACCGAGGGGCGGAATATCCTGTGAGATATGCGACACGGTGATGTTTGCTAAATGCCCCCGACGGGGGTTAGGTTTCCCTTACCTACGTCATACTGACCGTCTTCCAGCATCGGAGAACGCAACCCATGAACCTGCGCCACCACACCGTGCCGGCCCTGAGCCTGATCGCAGCCCTCACGCTCACCGCCTGTGGCGGCGACAGCAGCGCAGACGACGGCCAGGGCGAGCAGGCCGGCGGCGAGACCGTCTCGATCACCGACGCCCAGGGACGCACGGTCGAGGTGCCCGTCGACGCGGAGGTCGTGGTGACCACCGACTGGAGCGTGGCCCGGACCCTCTCCGACCTCGGCGTCGAGCTCGACGGCGTGCCGGCCTCCAACACCGCGCTCCCGGAGGACCTCTCGGAGTACGACGGCGGAGACGTCCCGACGCTGGGCACCGTCGTGGAGCCGGACTACGAGGCCATCAACGAGCTCGAGCCCGACGTGATCATCATCGGCTCGCGCACCGGCACCCCCGAGGTGCTCGCCGAGATGGAGAAGATCTCACCGGTCGTCATCGACATGTCGGTCCGCTTCGAGGAGTCCTCCGAGCAGATCCCGGCCACGCAGGAGCGCGTCGTGCAGCTCGGCTCGATCTTCGGCAAGGAGGCCGAGGCGCAGGAGCTGATGGACGACCTCACCACCCAGATCGAGGAAGTGGGCACCCAGGCCGCCGACAGCGGTGAGACCGCCCTGTTCGTCCAGGTGTCCGGCGGCACGGCCAGCGCCTACGGGCCCGGATCCCGGTTCGGCATCGTCTACGACGCCTTCGGCTACGCCCCCACCGACGCCCCGGTCGACGACGAGGGCTCGCACGGCCAGGAGATCAGCCAGGAGTTCTTCTCCGAGTACAACCCCGGCGTGCTGCTGGTGCTGGACCGCGCCGCCGCCATCGGCTCGGACGAGGCCCCCGCGCTCGAGGTCCTGGACAACGACCTGGTCAACTCCACCGACGCCGCGACCAACGACAAGATCCACGTGGTCGACGGCTTCTCCTGGTACATCGCCACCGCCGCCCCCAGCTCGATCAAGCAGATGATCGACGACATGAAGGCCACCCTCTGAGCGTGACCACGACGACCACTCGCCCCGTCCCGGCACCGAGCCGGGGCGGGGTGCGTGCCGTCCACCTGTGGGTCGCGACCGGCGTCCTCCTGGTCGGCAGCTACCTGTCCCTGGGCATCGGCGCCGCGAGCAGCGTCGGGGTGGCCGACCTCTTCCCGCCGACCGCCGACGAGTGGCACATCCTGGCCACCTCGCGCATCCCCCGACTGGCGGCCGTGCTGCTGGCCGGCGCCTCGCTGTCGGTGGCCGGTCTGATCATGCAGCGGATCACCGCCAACCGGTTCGTCTCCCCCAGCACCTCGGGCACCGTCGAGGCGGCCGTGCTCGGCATCCTCATCGCCACCATGCTGTTCAGCTCCACCTCACTGGTCGTCAAGATGCTGATCGCGATCGTCACCGCCATCGCGGGCACCATAGTCTTCCTGCAGATGCTCCAGCGGATCCAGCACCGCGAGGGGATCGTGGTCGCCCTGGTCGGGCTCATGTATGGCGGGGTGCTCGCCGCGATCACCACCTTCGTGGCCTACCAGCGCGACATGGTGCAGTACCTCGACATCTGGACGACCGGCTCGTTCTCCGGGATCCTCGAGGGCCGCTACGAGCCGCTCTACATCGTGCTGGTCGTCGGCGTCATCGGCTATCTGTTCGCCGACCGGTTCACCGTCATCGGGATGGGCGAGTCCTTCGCCACCAACCTCGGCCTGAACTACCAGCGCATCCTCTACATCGGCCTGATCGTCGTCTCCGTGATGGCCGCCGTGGTCGTCGTGGTCGTCGGCGCGATCCCGTTCCTCGGCCTCATCGTGCCCAACGTGGTCACCCTGCTGCTCGGCGACAACGTCAAGAAGGTGCTGCCGCTCACGGCACTCGCCGGGGCCGGCTTCGTCCTGGCCTGCGACGTCGTCGGCCGCACGGCGATCCACCCCTACGAGCTGCCCGTCGCCACGATCGCCGGCGGCATCGGCGGGGTCGTCTTCATCTGGCTGATCCTGCGCTCCGCGAAGGGGGCGTCAGTATGACGTTGCTCCAGTCGCGCAGCGACCGCGCCACCCGCGCCGCGGCCAACCTCGAGCACAGCAGCCCGGAGGAGCGCCGGCGTCGCCGGCGGGTGCGGCTGATCCTCACCGTCCTGGGGCTGGCGTGCCTGCTCGCCGCGGTGGCCTACCTGACCTACGACGTGAGAGGTTCGTGGGACTACGCCATGGACCTGCGCACCCGCCAGGTCGGCTCCCTGCTCGTCGTGGGGGCGGCGGTCGGCGCCTCCAGCCTGGTCTTCCAGACGATCGCCGGCAGCCGGATCCTGACCCCCAGCGTGATGGGCTTCGACGCCCTCTACCTGCTGGTGCAGACGATCATCGTCTTCTTCTTCGGCAGCGCGACCTTCCTGATGATGGGCGTGGCCGAGCGGTTCCTGATCAACGCCGGGGCACTGGTCGTGTTCGGGATGCTCCTCTTCCGCTGGCTGTTCGGCCGCAACAGCCGCAACCTGCTGGTCCTGGTGCTGGTCGGCATCGTCATCGGCTCGCTGTTCAACTCCCTCACCTCGCTGGCCTCGCGCGTGCTCAGCCCGAACGACTTCCTGACCCTGCAGGACGTCATGTTCGCGACCTTCAACACCGTCGACGGCGACCTGCTGTGGATCGTGGCCGTCGTCTGCGTGGTGGGGCTGTTGGCCCTGGTCCCGTTGCTGCGCTACCTCGACGTGGTCGACCTGGGCTATGACAGCGCCATCGCCCTCGGCCTCCCCTACCACCGGGTGGTCACCCTCACCCTCGCGGTCGTGACCCTGCTGGTGGCGGTCTCCACCGCCCTGGTGGGGCCGATGCTCTTCCTCGGTCTCATCGTCGCCAACCTGGCGCGGCAGGTGGTCCCGAGCCACCGGCATACTGACCTGGTCCTCGGTTCGGTCTTCGTCGGGATCCTGGCTACCGTGGGAGGACAGTTCGTCGTGGGCCACCTGATGGACAACGCCACCACGCTCAGCGTCGTCGTCAACCTGGTCGGCGGCATCTATTTCATCCTGCTCCTGATGAGGACGGTCCGACTGTGATCCGCGTGCGCGACGTCACCCACCGCTACGACAAGCAGGTGGTGCTCGACGAGGTGGGGCTGACCCTCCCCGTCGGTCAGCTGACCTCGATCGTGGGCGCGAACGGCGCGGGCAAGTCCACGCTGCTGTCGGTGATCAGCCGGTTGATTCGGCCCGAGCAGGGCACGGTCTTCATCGACGACCTCGACGTCGGGACGGCCGGTGCGGACGCGATCTCCAAGCGACTGGCCGTGCTGCGCCAGGACAACCGCATCACGGCCCGCCTCAGCGTCATCGACCTGGTGCGCTTCGGCCGGTTCCCCTACAGCAAGGGCCGGCTGACCCCCGAGGACCACGTGGTGGTGGAGGAGGCCCTGGACTACCTGGACCTGCAGCTGTTCCGGGACCGCTACCTGGACCAGCTCTCCGGCGGTCAGCGACAGCGTGCCTACATCGCCATGATCCTGGCCCAGGACACGGACTACATCCTGCTGGACGAGCCGCTGAACAACCTCGACATGAAGCACGCCTCCTCGATGATGACGCTGCTGCGGCGGGCGGCCGACGAGCTGGGCAAGACGATCGTGCTGGTCCTGCACGACATCAACTTCGCCTCCTGCTTCTCCGACCACATCGTGGCGATGCGCGACGGCAAGGTCGTGGTGCAGGGCACTCCCGCCGAGATCATGCAGCGGGAGACCCTCCGCGAGGTCTTCGACATGGACATCCACGTGCAGGACCTGCACGGCATGCGCCTGGGCATCTTCTGGACCACGGGTGCACCCGTGGGTCCCGGCCCGGTGGTGGCCGCGCCCGCGGACGCCAGCGGGGCGGAGCTGGGGACCGTCAGCCGGGCCTAGGTGCGCACAGCTCGTTCCCGGGCACGCAGCACCACGCAGCACCGGCCCGGCTCCGGCTCGAGGCTGGCGGTCAGGCAGCCCGGCGCGAGCTCGCCGGTGAAGCCCTCCAGCATGGCGTGGGTCATGCCGCAGACGAGTCCGGTGTGCCGTTGCGCGAGGTCGTGGAACGGGCAGTTGGCCAGCACCAGGCGGTCCTCCTCCTCACGGGGCCGGAACCCGCGCAAGGCCAGCACCTCGGCGGCCACCCGCGCCGCCTCGGCCGGGTCGGTCAGCGCCTCCCCCTCCGGGCGGGCCTCCCGCGCCAGGTCGACCCCCCTGACCGCCGCCACCTCCTCGAGCACGTCGAGCACCGGGCGCCCGGAGGCCACGGACTCCTCGACCGCCTCGGCGAGCACCTCCCCGGCGAGGGCGTACTCCCGCGGGGGCAACGACATACTGACCTCGGTGTCGGCCGGAAAGTAGACCTTGGCCGGTCGTCCCGCCCCCGGCCCGGACCTGTCGCCGAGCCGCTGGTAGTCCACCGCCAGCAGGCCGTCGCTCGCCAGCTTGTCGAGGTGGAACTTCACCGAGTGGTGCGCGATGCCGGTCGCGGCCGCGACCTCCTCGCGGCCGACCGGCTCGTCCCTGCCGCAGACATAGCGGTAGAGCTCGCGGCGCACCGGCTCGCGCAGCGAACCGATCCCGGTGGCCGCCCGGGCAACGTCCTCGTCCTCCATCTGACCGCCTTGCGTCATCGTCGATCTGGGTCTAACGTCGATACTACTCTCCGTTAGAAGCAGACGCCAGGAGGACTCGCGTGACCACTTCCCCGGACCTCGCCCCCGGTCCCACGCACGCCCCGGACCGGATCGAGCTGGCCACCCAGGCCGCGGCCGCCTTCCTGTCCGCGCTGGGCGTCGACTGCGACCCCGAGGGCATGGCGCGCAGCCCCCGGCGGATGGCCCAGGCCTACGCCGCCATGCTCACGGCCCGGCCGTTCGAGATGACGACCTTCGACAACGACGAGGGCTATGACGAGCTCGTCCTGGTGCGCTCGATCCCGGTCCAGTCGCTGTGTGAGCACCACTTCCTGCCGTTCACCGGCATCGCGCACGTCGGCTACCTGCCCGGCGCGCGCATCCTGGGCCTGTCCAAGTTCGCCCGCGTGGTCGAGCTGTTCGCCCGTCGCCCGCAGGTCCAGGAGCGCCTCACCCAGCAGGTCGCCGACTGGATCGACCACGAGCTGAGCCCCCGCGGCGTCGGCGTCGTGATCGAGGCCGAGCACAGTTGTATGACGTTGCGCGGCGTGCGCGCGACCGGCACCACCACGCGCACATCGGCGCTGCGGGGCACCCTGCGCGAGCCCGCGGCCCGCGCCGAGTTCCTCAGCCTGATCTCCTGACCCATCCCCCTCACCTCCCGAAAGGACCGTGCCATGGTCAACCCATCCACCGCAGGAGTCGTCGTGGTCGGGGGCGGCCTGGCCGGCGCCCACGTCGTCACCGCGCTGCGCGAGCGGCAGTATGCCGGACGCCTCACCCTCGTCGGTGAGGAGGACCAGCTCCCCTACGAGCGCCCGCCCCTGAGCAAGGGCTACCTGCAGGGGGCGGAGGAGATCGACGGCGCCTTCGTCCACCCTGCGCAGTGGTACGCCGAGCACGACGTGACCACCCGTCTCGGCGAGGCCGTGGTCGCCATCGACCGCGAGTCGCACGAGGTCGAGCTGTCCGGCGGCGAGCGCCTCCCCTACGGCACGCTCGTGCTGGCCACCGGCGCCGAGCCGCGCCGCCTCCCCCTGCCGGGCGCCGACCTGGCGGGCGTGGTGACGCTGCGGCGGATCGCCGACAGCGACGCACTGAAGTCCGCGATCGGCGAGCACCGGCGGATTGTGATCGTCGGTGGCGGCTGGATCGGCCTGGAGGTCGCCGCGGCAGCCCGCCTCGGCGGGTCCGAGGTCACCGTGCTCGAGATGGCCGAGCTGCCGCTGCTCCAGGTGCTGGGGGCCGAGGTCGCCCAGCACTTCGCCCGGCTGCACCGCGACCACGGCGTGGACCTGCGGACCGGGGTGGGCGTCTCGGAGCTGACCGGCGAGGGCGGCCGGGTCACCGGCGTCGTGGTGGACGGCGAGACCCTCCCCGCCGACGTGGTGCTCCTGGGCGTGGGCGCCGCCCCCAACACCGGGCTGGCCCGGGAGGCCGGACTGTCGGTGGGTTCGGGCATCCTGGTGGACGAGCACCTGCGCTCGGTCGACGACCCCGACATCCTGGCGGTCGGCGACGTGGCCGAGGCACGGCATACTGCCTCGGGTGCTCCGCTGCGCGTCGAGCACTGGGACAACGCGATCCGCCAGGGCAAGCTCGCGGCCGCGACCATCACCGGGGCCGACGAGGTCTATGACTGGGCGCCCTACTTCTACACCGACCAGTTCGACCTGGGCATGGAGTATGTCGGGCGCGGCAGCGCCGAGGACGACGTCGTGATCCGGAGCGACCTGGCCTCGGGCGAGTTCATCGCCTTCTGGCTGCGCGACGGCGCGGTGAGCGCGGCGATGAATGTCAACATCTGGGACGTCAACGACGACCTGCGCGCCCTCATCGGCCGCCAGATCGCACCCGAGCGCCTCGCCGACCCCGAGGTCGCACTCACCGACCTCTGAGCCCGCGCCCCCTCCCGACCGGACGCGTGGGACGTAGCCCCCAACCCCGACCGGACGCGCCGGACGTAGCCCCCAACCCCGACCGGACGCGCCGGACGTAGCCCCTCACCGCGACCGGACGCTCGGGACTGCGCTCAGATCCCCCACCGAACACGCGGTGCCACGTGCGTCAGAGCAGCAACATGATGATGAAGCCCCCGAGGCCACCGAGCCGCCACCGCCCCGGGATCCGCCCGCGGGCGCCCCCGAGCAGGTAGGCAGGGACCGCGACGACCAGTGCCGGGCTGAACAGCAGCCACACCCACGCCCAGCGGGTCGCCAGCCGGGGCTCGGGGGAGTTCACCAGCACGAGCAGGAAGGCGATGATCAGCAGGCCCGGCAGGTAGGCCGCCGTGCCGTCCACCTCCCAGCCGGCGATCGAGCTGTAGATGCCGCCAGCGCGCTCCGCCCTGACGATCTCGACCCCCGGTGACCAGTCACGCAGGGTCTCCTCGGCGTCGCCGATGATGAAGGTCCCGCCCCTGACCTCGAAGCCCTGGCGCTCCAGCTCCTCCACGGAGCTGGCCAGCTTGACCTCCGCGGCGCTGCGGTGCCAGCCGTCCTGCCATACGAAGTCGACGGTGGTGACGCCCTGCGCCCCGTCGGCGGTGAAATCCAGCGACTCGCCGTAGCTCCCTACGACGCGCACCTGCGACACCGCACCGCGCTCCAGGTCGGACCGCAGGTCGTCCAGGGTGCCCACACGCACCCCGGTGAGGACGGTGACCAGCATCGTCACGGCATACAGCCCGAGGGTGACCCAGCGCGCCACCTGCCAGAGGTCGCCCGCCCGGTCCCGCGTCCCCACCTCGGGGGCAACCGTCGCCGTTGCCATGCCCGCGACGCTACCCGACAGGTGGGGCCGGCACCCGGCATACTCGCCGCTGCTCACAGCAGCGCGGGCTTCCTCCGCGGCGTTCGGCGGCGCAGCCTGGGAGCATGAGCACCGAGACGATCGACCCCGCCCAGGGGCTGGACCAGGAGATCCACCGACAACTCTTCGACCGGCGCACGCTGCTGCTCGGCGAGGCCCTGGAGGAACGCAACAGCAACCGGTTGTGCGCCGCGCTCCTGCTGCTGGCCGACGCCGACCCGCGCGCTGACATCCGGTTGCTGATCAACTCCGTCGGCGGCTCGGTCCCGGGGATGCTGGCGATCCGCGACTGCATGCGGGTCATCCCCAACGACGTGGTGACGGTCAACCTCGGGATGGCCTACAGCGCAGGGCAGTTCCTGCTGTCGTCGGGGACGAGGGGCCGACGGCTGGCCCTGCCGCACTCCAAGGTGCTGCTGCACCAGGGGTCGGCCGGCATCGGCGGCACGGCGATGGACATCGCGATCCAGGCCGACGACCTGCGGCTCACCCGCGACACCGTGCTGGGCTGCATCGCCGAGGACACCGGTCAGCCCGTCGCGCGGGTCGAGGAGGACTCCCGGCGGGACCGCTGGTTCTCGGCGCAGGAGGCCATGGACTACGGCTTCGTCGACGCGATCGTGAGCTCGTTGGGCGAGGTGATGCCGGACCGGACCTCCTCGATCGGGCTGGGCGGTGGTGCGCGATGAGCACCTACTCGATCCCCTACGTGACCACGCAGAGCCCGCGGGGCGAGCGCACGCTCGACATCTACAGCCGCCTGCTGGCCGACCGCATCGTCTACCTCGGCACCGGCATCGACGAGGGCGTCGCTAACGCCGTCATCGCCCAGCTGCTGCACCTGGAGAACGACAACCCGGACGCCCCCATCGCGCTCTATCTCAACTCGGTCGGGGGTTCCATCCCGGCCACCCTGGCCATCTATGACGCCATGCAGTTCGTCCGCCCGCGGGTCGACACCACGTGCGTGGGTCAGGTGGTCGCCAGCTCCGCGGTCCTGCTCGCCGGTGGCGCCGCAGGCCACCGTTCGATCCTGCCCCACGGCCGAGTGGTCATCCACGCGCCGGCCGCCGAGGGCCGCGGCACCGTCCCCGACCTGATCCTCGAGGCTGATGAGGTCGAGCGGGTCCGCCGGATGCAGGAGGAGATCCTCGGGCTGCACACCGGCCACTCCCCCGAGCAGGTGCGGGCCGACACCGACCGCGACCTGATCCTCACCGCGCAGGCGGCCGTGGAGTATGCCGTGGTGGACCGGGTGCTCGCCTCCCGTGAGGTGTCGGCGCTGAGTGCCTGACCTGTCCCCGGAGCGCACGGCACCGCTGCGAACTCAGGCGGCGAGCAGCACCGGTCCGCCGCCGGCCTGCGGTAGCGGCTTCGACTGGGGCTGGGGCTGCACCAGGCTGAGTTGCGTCCCGGCACGCCGGGTCAGGTCCACGACCGAGAGATCCAGCGCGCCGGCGAGTGCCTCGAGCATCTCCGATGACGGGTCCTTCTTGCCGCGCTCCAACTCGGAGAGGTACTGCGGCGAGAGTCCCGCCCGGCCGGCAACGTCCGCGATCCGCTCGCCGCGGAACTGACGCTCCCCCCGGAGCTGCCGCCCGAGCGCCTCGCGCCACAGCGGCGCAGGCTCCCGGTGCGCAGCACGACCGTTCCCGAGCCCTCGCGACTCCGAACGATCCGGCAGCCGGACCACCTTTCCCATGAACCCGACGCTAACGCCGGCAGCCCCCCGCCGCGAGGGATTTCTCTCTCGGCGGAGGGCTGGCTGGCCCGCAGAGTAACGGGACCACGGGTGAGCGTGACACCGATCAGGTGAGCGGGCCGGAGCTGGTGCGCCCCGGCATACTGCCCGTGCTCAGGCGTCGGCGGACCGCACGTTGATCAGGTTGGCCCACGGGTCGTCGAAGGACACCGTGCGGCCGTCGTCGCGGGTCTGCACGCCGAAGTGCTTCATCCGCTCGGTCAGCGCACCGACCTCGTCGGCGGTCGGGACGATGATGTCGACCTGGCCCAGGCCGAGGGTGCGCTGGCGGCGGCCGGCGCCGCGGGAGTTCCAGACGTTCATCGCCATGTGGTGGTGGTACTTCCCGGCGCTGACGAACAGGGCCTGGTTGCCCATGGCGGCCGTGGTCTCGAAGCCGAGCTTGTCGACATAGAAGTCGCGGGCGCTCGCGACGTCACCCACCGACAGGTGCACGTGGCCGACGATCGCGCTGCCAAGGGAGGTCGGGTCGGCCAGCCCCTCCTCGCTCAGGTGCTGCTGGAGGAAGCGGTTGGGGTCGAGGTAGAGCGTGGTCATCTCGACCTGGCCGTGCGTCCAGCTCCACTGGCTGCGGTCCCGGTCCCAGTACAGCTCGATGCCGTTGCCCTCGGGGTCGTCGAAGTAGAACGCCTGGCTCACCAGGTGGTCGCTGGAGCCGACGAAACGGACGCCGGGGTACTGCGCGGC
>JAAYYA010000139.1 GCA_012515595.1 Actinomycetales bacterium | reverse complement strand
TTGCCGACGTGATCAACCCGACCCGGCGCGAGACGCACTGCTGGTGCCTGTCGCACCGGCTGCCCGCCCGCGAGATCGAGGAGCTCGGCGGCGGGTCCCGGGCCGAGGCGATGCGCTGCCTGACCCGTCGGGAGCACGCTCCGGGGGTGGTCACCTACCGCGACGGAGTGCCGGTCGGCTGGTGCAGCATCAGCCCGCGCGCCGAGATCCCCCGGCTGGTCACCTCGAAGCTGATCCGCCCCGTCGACGACGTGCCGGTGTGGAGCATCATCTGCGTGGTCGTCCGCAGTGGCCACCGCCGTCAGGGCGTCACCGGGGCGATGCTCGAGGGCGCGGTGGAGTATGCCGCGGGGCTGGGTGCCCCGGCCGTCGAGGCCTACCCGGTGGACCCGGAGGGCCGGATGGACCTGACGATGGCGTTCGTGGGGACCAAGGCGATGTTCGAGCGGGCCGGCTTCCGGCAGGTCGGCACGACCGACGCGGTCGCCAGCCGGATGCCGCGCCTGGTGATGCGGCGCGACCTGGGCTGACTGGCTCCACGACCGGACGTCTCCCCTCCTGCGGCTGCGGGACCTCGCTCCGCCCTGCCGTGGCGTCGTCCCTGGCTTCGCTGCCGCGGGCACGGTTGAATGACGCATGCCCGACTACCGCGTGCCCGGCACCTATGTCCGCGAGGTCGAACGGCTGAGGACGATCGATCCCGCCGCCTCGGTGACCGCCTTCGTCGGGGCGTGCGCCCAGGGACCGGTCGGCACTCCTGTCACCGTCACCAGCCCCGCCGACTACCACGCGACCTTCGGGCCCAGCCTGGACGCCAGCCGTCCCCTGGGGCACGCGGTCGAGCTGTTCTTCGCAGGCGGAGGTCGGTCCGCGGTGGTCGTGCGGGCGGCCGGCGCGACCCCGGAGGACCTGGTCCCCGAGGACGGGGACCCGCACGCCGCGGTGCTGGACGGCACCGGTGTCGGCGTGCTCGTCGTGGCGGGGTTGTCCGTCGGGCACACCGTCGCGGTGACGCGTGCGCTCCGCCGCTGCACGGCATACTCCGCCGTCCTGTTGCTCGACCCGCCCGCAGGCCCCTGGCGGTCGGGGACCGCCCGCGACCTGGCGGCCCTCACCGAGCACCGCGAGCGCGCGGCGGTCTTTCACCCGTGGGTCGAGGTCGGCGGCACCGCCGTCCCGCCCTCCGGCGCCGTCGCCGGGGTCATCGCGCGGACCGACGAGCAGCGGGGAGTGTGGCGCGCACCGGCCGGGACCGAGGCCGGCCTGCGCGGCGTCGACGGCCTGCTCTCCGAGCTGACCGACGATGACATCAACGAGCTGACCGGGCTGGGCGTGAATCCGATCCGCGACCTCCCGGGCTACGGGCCGGTGGTCTGGGGCGCTCGCGTCCTGGGATCGGTGCAGTCCCGCGAGCCGTCCGAGCGCTACCTGTCGGTCCGTCGCCTGGTCGACCACGTGCACCGCTCCCTGCGGCAGGGTCTCGGCTGGGCCGTGGTAGAGCCCGCCGCGCCGGAGACCTGGGGGCAGGTTCGGTCGGCCACGACCCACTTCCTGCACGGGCTGTGGCGCGCCGGTGCGCTCGTCGGGAGCAAGGAGTCGGAGGCCTACTTCGTGCGGGTCGGGCTGGGCGAGACGATGACCGAGGCGGACCTCGCCGCCGGCCGGCTGGTGGTCACCGTCGGGCTGGCGACCACGCGGCCCGCCGAGTTCGAGGTCCTCCAGGTGACCCTTCTCCGAGATTCACCGGTGGACACCGCCGGCCTGGTCCTCACCCGGGCCGACGGTCGCGAGGACGGGGAGGAGTGGGCGGAGAACTTCGAGCGGCTGCCCGGTGGCGCGGGCGTGAGCCTGATCCTTGAGTCCACCACCCAGGAGGGGGTCGGGCCGCGGCTGCACCGCCACCCGTATCCGGAGACGTTCGTCATCCGCCGGGGCTCGGCGCTCTTCACGATCGCGGGACAGCAGGTGCCCGGGCGCGCGGGCCAGGTGCTGGTCGTGCCGGCGCACACCCCCCACACGTTCACGACCGGGCCGGACGGCTACGAGGCGGTCCACATCCACGCGGCCGACGCGTTCGAGACCGAGTGGCTGGAATAGGCCCGGCGGGAGACGAATGGGGCACGGGGACCACGCGACGGGTGTGTCAGCGCAGCAGGCCGGGGCGGCGTCAGCGCAGCATGCCAGGGCGGCGTCAGTGCAGCAGGCCGGGGCGGCGTCAGCGCAGCAGGCCGGTGACGAACCGGTCCAGGGCGGCGGTGCCGGCGCAGGCCAGGAAGAGCGAGGGCTCGACGAGCTCGACCTCGAGGACGCGGAAGCCGCCCGCGTCGTCGCGCACGAGGTCGACGCGGCCGTAGGTCGGGGCGCCCAGCCGGTCCGTGACCACCCGCATCGCCGCCTCGGCCACCGCGAGCTGCTCGCGGCTCGGGTCGTGGGGCGTGTTGGTCTCCTCGGCGAAGAGCCCGTCGATCCGCCCCGCCCGGGGCAGGTCGATCCGCTTGTTGGCCGCGTGGCTGAAGGCTCCCTCGAGGAAGACCATCGGCCACTCCCCCTCGACGGCCACGGACCGCAGGTGGGGCTGCAGCAGGGCGACCTGGCCCGCCTCGTGCAGCCGCGTGAGGTGCTCGAGCGCCGTCGCGTGCTGGTCCGGGCCGTAGGAGGCGACCTCCCGGCTGCCCGCGCCGACCGCGGGCTTGACCACGAAGTCCCCGCCGGGGAGGGCGACCTCCGACCCCGGCTCGACGAAGCGGGTCGGCGTGATCGGCACCCCGGCCGAGGCGAGCTCGGCGAGGTAGCGCTTGTCATGGCTCCAGCGGATGAACGGCAGCGGGTTGACGAGGTCGCTGACCGCGTCCACGCGCTCGAGCCAGGGCACGAACTCGGCGAGCCGCTCCGGGTAGTCCCAGGTCGAGCGCAGCACCACCCGGTCGAAGCGGGACCAGTCGACCGCCGGGTCGTCCCAGTCGACGACGTCGACCCGGACCCCCCACGCCTCCAGGGCCGGCACGACGAGGGGCTCGTCCTTGTCCCCGCCGCGGGCCGGCCCCGTGGTCACCCAGGCGAGGTGCTCGATCATCCTCAGGATCCTAGGTGCGGGGGCGCTGGAGCAGGTGGTTGCCGCCGGCACGGCCCGGGTGGACGATGGGGCATGGCCGTTGACCTGTGGCAGTTCGCCTTCGACGCCCTGCCGGACCTGCGCTTCGCCCGGTGTGCCAAGCGCCTGCGTGCGTCCCGGGATGGTGAGGCGGTCGCGGACACGACGTCCGCGCTGCTGGTCTGGGAGCCACGACGCATCGTTCCGGAGTATGCCGTGCCGGCGGCAGACCTGCTCGTGGAGCTGGCCCCGGCACGAGCCGCGGAGCAGCCGGACCCCCTGCCCGAGGTCCTGGTGCCGGGCAACTTCGGCTGGCACACCAGCCCCGGGACGAGGCTCGCTCTCGACGAGGGCGGCACGGAGGTGGCGTTCCGGCCGGACGACCCCGCCCTGGCCGGCAGGGTCGTCCTCGACTTCTCCGCGTTCGACTGGGTCGAGGAGGAGCAGCCGGTCCTGGGACACCCCCACGACCCGTTCCAGCGGATCGACTGCCTGACCAGCAGCCGGCACGTGGTCGTCCGCCTGGGTGACACGGTCCTGGCGGAGTCGACGCGCCCGGTCGCCCTCTTCGAGACGCACCTACCGCCCCGCTGGTACCTCCCGCGGGAGGATGTCCGGCTGGACCTGCTGACTCCCTCGAGCACCCACACGGTCTGCGCCTACAAGGGCGTGGCGAGCTATCTGGGCAGCGACCTCGAGGGCGGACGTGACATCGCCTGGTTCTACCCGGACCCGCTCCACGATGCCGAGCCGGTGCGGGACCACGTCTGCTTCTGGTCCGAGCGCTGCGAGGTCGTGGTCGACGGGGTTCCCGTCGAGGGGCGCATGCCCGGCATCTAGGCGCGGGTGCCGGTCAGCTCGGCGCGGGTGCCAGTCAGCTCGGCGATGCTGGCGTCGGCCCGCAGATCCAGGCGCCGCAGCAGCTGGGCGTTGACGGCGACGACCACCGTGGACAGCGACATCAGGATCGCGCCGACGGCCATCGGCATCACGAAGCCGATCGGGGCGAGCACACCGGCCGCCAGCGGGACGGCCACCAGGTTGTAGCCGGCCGCCCACCACAGGTTCTGCCGCATCTTGCGGTAGGCCGCGCGGGACAGCTGGATGATAGATAGCACCGAGCGTGGGTCGTCGCTGGCGAGGATCACGCCGGCGGACGCGATCGCCACGTCCGTGCCGGCGCCGATCGCGATGCCGACGTCGGCACGGGCTAGCGCCGGTGCGTCGTTGACCCCGTCCCCGACCATCGCGACGGTCCGGTCGCGGCCCTGCAGCTCGGCGACCTTGTCGGCCTTGTGCTCCGGTCGCACGCCGGCGAACACCTCGTCGATGCCCAGGTCCGCAGCCACCGCGCGGGCCACGGGCTCGGCGTCACCGGTGATCATCACGACGTGGATCCCGAGCTGGTGCAGGGCGTCGACGGCCTCCCGCGACTCCGGCCGGATCTCGTCGGCGACCGCGAGCGCGCCGACGACCTCTCCGTCCCGGACGACGTGCAGGACGGTCGAACCGTCCTCGGCCCACTGCTCGCTCTCCGGCAACGGCGCCAGCCCCTCCTCCTCCAGCAGGTAGGGGCCACCGACCCGCACGGTCGAGCCCTCCACCGTCGCCGTCACGCCCACGGCAGCGGACGCGCTGAAGCCAGTGGCCGGAGGGACGGTGAGGTCACGCTCCTGCGCCGCCCGGACGATCGCCCGGGCCAGGGGGTGCTCACTGTCCGCCTCGGCAGCCGCAGCCAGGGCCAGCAGCTCAGCCTCCGGCATACTGCCGCTGTGGACCGCGCCCACGGCGGGCTCGCCGCGGGTCAGGGTGCCGGTCTTGTCGAACAGGACGGTGTCGACCGAGCGCATCTGCTCCAGCGCCAGCCGGTCCTTGACGAGCACGCCGCCGCGCGCGGCACGCTCGGTGGTGATGGAGACCACCAGCGGGATCGCCAGACCCAGGGCGTGGGGGCAGGCGATGATCAGGACCGTGATGACCCGCTCGAGGGTCGTGGCGGGGTCGCTGACCAGGAGCCAGACGACGGCGGCGATGATCGCGGCCGCCAGGGCATACCAGAAGAGCCAGGCCGCGGCCCGGTCCGCGAGCCGCTGGGCACGGCTCGAGGAGCCCTGAGCCTCCTCGACCAGGCGCCGGATGCCGGCGAGCGCGGTCTGCTCACCGACCGCGGAGATCCGCACGCGCAGACCGGAGTCCGTGGCGACGGTGCCGGCGACCACCTGGTCACCCTCGGCACGTCGCACCGCGACGGACTCGCCGGTGATCATCGACTCGTCCATGGCCGCGGCGCCTGCGATCACGACGCCGTCGGCGGGGACGCGTCCTCCCGGGCGGACGACCACGACGTCGTCGACCTGCAGGTCAGACGGCACGACCGTGACGGTCGAGGAGCCCTCGACCCGCTCCGCCTCGTCGGGCAGCAGAGCCGCGAGGGAGTCCAGCGCCGACGACGTCTGCGCCAGCGAGCGCATCTCGATCCAGTGACCGAGCAGCATGATGACGATCAGCAGCGCGAGCTCCCACCAGAACTCCAGGGAGGCGGAGATCAGGCCGAGGCTCGCGGCGAGGGAGGCGACGAAGGCCACGGTGATGGCCATGCCGATCAGCAGCATCATGCCCGGCTGGCGGCTGCGGATCTCGTCGACGGCCCCCGTGATGAAGGGCCGGCCGCCCCACAGATACATCACGGTGCCCAGGACCGGCGCGACCCACCCGATGCCGGGCATGTCGGGGAGCTCGTAGCCCAGCAGGTGGGCGAACATCGGGCTGGCCAGGACCGTCGGGATCGCCAGCACGAGCATGATCCAGAAGAGTCGGCTGAACATCGCGACGTGACCAGCGTGGCCGTCGTGACCAGCGTGGCCGTCGTGACCGGCGTGGCCACCATGGCCGGCGTGCCCACCATGCCCGGCGTGCGCCTCATGCGTCTCGTGACCGGCATGACTGGCGTGCGACTCGTGGGTCTTGTGGGTCACGTGACCGGAGTGACCTCCGTGCCCGTCCTGGGCCTCGTGATCGGCGCGCGACTCGGGGTCGACGTGCGCGCCGTGCTCCGCATGGTTCGGCATGACTCTCCTTCGCATACCCATAGGGGGTATCCGTGCCAACAGTACCCAAGATTCTCGTATTCCGCTCCTTGGCATCACCTCCCCCGAGCCTGCCTCGTTGCCGCAGGAGATGGAGTGTCGGTGCCCACCGCTACCTTCCTCGCATGACTCTCACCGTGGGAATGATGACCACCGACACGACCGACGCGGAGGCGCTGGGCGGCTGGTGGGCCGAGCAGACCGGCGCCGAGATCGCCGAGACCAATGACGGCTGGTTCGTCATCATCCGGGGCGGCACCCTGCCGGTCTGGCTGGCGTTCCAGAAGGTCGAGGAGGTCACCCCGGGCAAGAACCGGCTGCACCTGGACCTGAGCACCGAGGCCGACCTGGACGCCGAGGTCGAGCGCCTCCTCGCTGCCGGGGCCACCCTGGTGGCGCGGCGCGGTGACGAGCACTTCCGCTGGGTCACCCTCGCCGACCCGCAGGGCAACCAGTTCTGCGTGTCCGGAAAACACTGACCGCGGTTGGCCCGGGGCGCAGTAGGGTGCCCGGGTGATCGAGCGGGACACAGGGCAGAGCGGCAGTATGCCGGTGGGCTCGGGCTACCACGACCTCACCGACGAGGAGCAGGCCGAGGCGCTGCGCCCGGTCGCCCTGGAGGCGGCGGTGCGCTTCGGTCTCGAGGAGCACCGGCTGGAGGTGCTGCTGCACGCCTACAACACGACATACTCCCTGGAGACGGTGAGCGGGGAGCGGTTCGCGCTGCGGGTCAACACGAACTCGACCAGCGACGAGGCCGAGATCGCGACCCAGCAGGCCTGGCAGCTGGCGATCGCCGAGCACACACCCGTGCGGGTGGCCACGCCGCGCCGCACGGTCGAGGGGCCGTGGTGCGCGTCGGTGGACTCGGCCGCCCTGGGCCGCACCACCCTGGTGACCTGCGCGTCCTGGCTCGAGGGGGACGACGTCGGCGATCCGTCGCCCGAGGTCGCCCGTGAGCTCGGCCGGGCGATGGCGCAGCTGCACGAGCACGCCCGCGGGTGGGCGCTCCCCGAGGGTGGGAGCATGCCGCTCTTCGACTCGCCGCTGTTCGGGGATGCCGACCTCCTGGACACGGCCGACCTCCAGGAGGACCAGCACGAGGTGCTCCGGATCGCCCGGACCCGCACCGAGGAGGTCTTCCGGGGCCTGTATGCCGGGGAGCCCGCCATCGCGCTGCACGCCGACCTGCACGGCGGCAACCTGAAGTGGCACGAGGGCCGGCTGTCCGTCTTCGACTTCGACGACTGCGGGCTCGGCATCCCGGCGCTGGACCTGGCGATCACCACCTTCTACCTGCGCGGTGGCGACGAGGCGCCGGAGGTCGCACTGCGCGAGGGGTATGCCTCGATCGCCCCGCTGCCGGACGTCAGCCCCGTGGACTTCGAGGCCGTCGTCGCCTCCCGGCAGCTGCTGCTCGCCAACTCGATGCTGACCACGTCGACGAGCCAGCTCCGCGCGATGGCCCGGACCTACCTGCCCACCTCGGTGGACCGGTTGCAACATTGGCTGGAGACCGGGCACTTCACCCGCCAGCCGCCCGAAGGGTAGGCACCGCTCTCGCTGCCGGGCGAGCGGGCGCTGCCGGGCGACCGGACGCGGCCAGCGCGGCTGCAGCGCGTGGCCCTCAGGCCTGGCGCGCCCCGATGCCGATGAGCCAGGCCCGGAGCACTGCGGCGGCGTCCACCGGTCGGCCGCGCACCCCGTTGCCGACGAGCCGGTCGTAGAGCAGGCCGTTCATCACCCCGATGAAGTCGATCGCCCGCAGCTCAGGGTCGGGCACGCCGAGTCCGGTGAGGATCCGCTCTGCGTCCGCCATCAGCTTGACGCGGACCGGCGAGCGGGTGGTGAGCAGCTCGTGCAGCTCGGGGTCGTCCCGACAGTCGATGCTCAGCGCCATCCGGGCGCGGGTGTCCGAGCCCCGGGCGACCGTCTGCTCGAAGGCGACGACGAGCTGGGGCACCGCCTCCTCGACGGTCGCGGGCGCGGGCTCCTCACTCTCCCGGAGGTGGGCGATCGCGGCCACCCGG
>JAAYYA010000024.1 GCA_012515595.1 Actinomycetales bacterium | reverse complement strand
GGAGCTGCCGGTCGAGCTCGGCGACCTGGAGCGGCGGGTCTGGGACCGCGAGGAGATCCACACCGTCTTCGACCGGCTGGAGTTCCGGGTGCTGCGCGACCGCCTGTTCGAGTACCTCGACCCGGTGTCGGACGAGGCCGATGAGGGCATCGAGGTCGCTGGCGGGCCTGTGGCGCCGGCGGAGCTGCCGGCCTGGCTCGCCGAGCACGCCCCTCCGGGCACCCGCACCGGGGTGCACGTGACCGGCAGCTGGTCCCGGGGGAGCGGCGACGCCACCAGCCTGGCCCTGGCGACCACCGAGGTGGCGGGTCACCTGTCCCTCAGCGATCTCGACGAGTCGGCCGAGAGCGCCCTGGCCGTGTGGTTGGCCGACCCCGAGGTCCCCAAGGTTCTCCACGATGCCAAGGGCCCGCAGCACGCGCTGCGGTCCCGTGGGCTTCCCCTGGCAGGGCTGGTGAGCGACACCGCCCTCGCGGCCTACCTGGTCCGGCCAGACCAGCGCTCCTACGACCTGGCCGACCTGGTGCTGCGCTACCTGAAGCGGGAACTACGCGCCGAGGAGGCGCCTGACCAGGGGCTGCTGGACCTCGACCTCGGGGAGGACGACGCCGCGGTGCAGTCCGCGCTGGTGCACGCCCGGGCGGTGCTCGACCTCGCTGACGCCCTCGACGGCGAGATCGCCGACGTGCAGGGCGCCGCCCTGCTCCGCGACATCGAGCTGCCGCTGGTCGCCGTGCTCGGGCTGATGGAGCAGGTCGGCATCGCCGTAGACCAGGAGGCCCTCGACCGCCTGGAGTCAGAGTTCGGCGACGCCATGGCCCAGGCGCAGCAGGACGCCTGGGACGCGATCGGGGACGACTCGGTCAACCTGGGCTCGCCCAAGCAGCTCCAGACCGTGCTCTTCGAGAAGCTGGCGCTGCCCAAGACACGGCGCACGAAGACCGGCTACACCACCGACGCCGATGCCCTGGCGGGTCTCTACGCCCAGACCGAGCACCCGTTCCTCGAGGCGCTGCTGCGCCACCGGGACAAGACCCGGCTGCGGGTCACCGCAGAGGGACTGATCAAGTCGGTTGCCGACGACGGACGCATCCACACGACATACCAGCAGACCATCGCGGCCACGGGCCGGCTGAGTTCCACCGACCCCAACCTGCAGAACATCCCGATTCGCACCGAGGAGGGCCGCCGGATCCGGGAGGCCTTCGTCGTGGGGCAGGGCTACGACGAGCTGCTGTCGGCCGACTACAGCCAGATCGAGATGCGGATCATGGCCCATCTCTCCGGCGACGAGGGTCTGATCGAGGCGTTCCGCACGGGCGAGGACCTTCACCGGTTCGTCGGGTCGCGGGTCTTCTCCGTGGAGCCCGCGGACGTCACGGCCGAGATGCGCTCCAAGGTGAAGGCGATGAGCTACGGGCTGGCCTACGGGCTGTCCGCGTTCGGGCTCTCCAAGCAGCTGGGGATCTCGACCAGCGAGGCCAGTGGGCTGATGGAGGAGTACTTCGCGCGCTTCGGCGGTGTCCGGGACTATCTGCGGGACGTGGTCGCCGAGGCGCGGGGGACGGGGTTTACCGAGACGATGCTGGGGCGGCGCCGCTACCTGCCCGACCTCAACTCCGACAACAGGCAGCGGCGCGAGATGGCCGAGCGGATGGCGCTCAACGCGCCCATCCAGGGATCTGCGGCCGACATCATCAAGGTCGCCATGCTGCGCGTCGAGGAGGCGTTGCGAGGCGAGGGTCTCCGCTCGCGCATGCTGTTGCAGGTCCACGACGAGCTGGTGCTCGAGGTGCCGGCCAGCGAGAAGGAAACCGTCGAGACGTTGGTGCGCGCGGAGATGGGGGCCGCGGTGGAGCTCGACGTGCCGCTCGACGTGAGCGTGGGCTGGGGGCGCACCTGGCACGACGCGGCCCACTAGGTCCGCACGTCACGCGACGGAGTCCACGAGGTCCGCACCTGGTTCGACGGCCCGACGGCTGACGCGGGCCGGATTCCGCCGTAACGTCACCGCTCGGTAACAATTTGGAACCGTTCCGGCAACTAGCCCGGTCATCGCTTGTGCCTACCCAGGTCGCCGCTTACCTTGCACTTACGTGAGGTGCCCCGCCCCCCGGATGCATCGCGACATACACGAAGCAAGGAGCAACATGAGTTCATCTACTCTCCGCCCGCGGAAGTCCGTGACCGCGCGCGGAATCGCCGTGCTGGCTGCCTCGACCCTGATCCTCGCTGCCTGTGGCGGCGACGAGGGCGATGACGGGGACGGCGCCGCAGAGGAAACCACCGAGGACGGTGGCGAGGCTACCGACGACGGCAGCGAGAGCACCGAAGGCGGCGAGGAGGCCGGCGGTGGCACCGATCCCGGTGCTCCCGAGGCGGGTGACCGCGAGCTGGTCCTGAAGGTCGGGACCGTGCTCCCGCAGACCGGCGCGCTGGCCTTCCTCGGCCCGCCGGAAGAGGCCGGTGCACTGCTGGCCGCGCAGCACATCAACGAGGCCGACGCCGGCATCACCGTCGAGCTGACGCTGGGTGACTCCGGTGACCCGGACAACCGTGCGTACGCGACGACCGTGCCGCAGCTGCTCAACGCCGGCACCAACGTCATCGTCGGTGCTGCGTCCTCCGGTGTGTCCAAGCTGTTCATCGACGAGGTCGTGGCGGCGGAGACCCTGATGATCTCGCCGGCCAACACCGCGCCCGAGTTCACCACCTGGCCGGACAACGGCCTCTACTGGCGCACCGCCCCGTCCGACCTGCTGCAGGGCGAGGTCCTGGGCAACCTGATCGCCTCCGACGGCGTGGTCAACCTGGGCATCCTCTACCTGAACGACGCCTACGGCACCGGCCTGGAGGCTCAGCTCACCGAGACCTTCACGGCCGCGAACGGCACCGTGGTCGCCACCGAGTCCTACAACGCCGGTGACACCACGTTCGACGCGCAGATCAGCTCGATCCTCGCTGCGGACCCGGATGCCCTCGCCCTGATCACCTTCGAGGAGATCAAGACGATCATCCCGGCACTGGAGTCCGCGGGTGTTGACATGAGCAGCCTGTACTTCGTCGACGGCAACATCGCCGACTACAGCGCTGACTTCGACCCGGGCACGCTCGAGGGCTCCAAGGGCACCCAGCCCGGACCGGCCCTGGACGACAGCTTCCTGACGGACCTGAACGCTGCCTGGATGGAGCACTCCGGCGAGGAGCTCTCGGACCTGAACTACGCCGGTGAGACCTACGACGCCATCGTCCTGGCCGCCCTGGCTGCCCTGGCCGGCAACTCGGTCGAGGGCCCGGAGATGGCGACCTGGATGCAGCAGGTGTCCGGTGGCATCGGTGGCGGCGAGAAGTTCGACAACTTCGCCGACGCCGCGGCTGCCATCGCCGAGGGCAAGGTCGTCGACTACGACGGCCCGTCCGGCCCGATCACGTTCAACGAGGCCGGTGACCCGACCGAGGCGACGATCGGCATCTTCGAGTACGACGAGAACAACAGCCTGGTCCGCATCAACTGACCAACCGCTGGTGCGTCCCTGACGCACGCTGAGGCCCCCGGGTGGAGTTCCACCCGGGGGCCTCGTGCATAGGCTGAGCCCCCCGGGTGGAGTTCCACCCGGGAGCCTCCTGCGTAGGCTGAGCCCGACCCGCCGCTGGGGCAATGCGGGGATGGAGGGATGGGGGCTGCCACGATCAGACGGCCGACAACGGTGGGGAACGGAGCCCGAGGAGCAGGGGCCGAGGGGGTACGGAGGTCCGAGGAGCAGGGACCGAACGCAAACGGACGGTGACCGACGAGCGGCGGAGCAGCACGAGACCCCCGGCACAGGTCACCGGGGGTCTCGCAGGTGGGCGGGGCGCAGGGCCCCGCGTGCGCTGACTAGGCGGACTCCTCCTGGCCCAGGGTGCCGAGGTAGAGGCCGATGACCTTCTCGTCGTTCAGCAGCTCCCGACCCGTGCCGGTGTGGGCGTCGTGGCCCTGGTCCAGGACGTACGCGCGGTCACAGATCTGCAGGCAGCGGCGTGCGTTCTGCTCGACCATGATCGTGGTCACGCCGGCCTGGTTGATCGACGAGACGCGGATGAACGCGTCATCCTGCCGCACCGGCGACAGACCCGCCGACGGCTCGTCGAGCAGCAGCACGTCTGGCCGCATCATCAGGGCGCGGGACATGGCCACCATCTGCCGCTCACCACCGCTCAGGGAGCCTGCGACCTGGTTCATCCGGTCGCCCAGGGTGGGGAAGATGTCCACCACGAACTCCAGGCTGTCCTTAACCTGGGCAGGCTTCTGGAAAGCGCCCATCTCGAGGTTCTCCCGGATGGTGAGGGTGGGGAAGACGTTCTCGGTCTGGGGAACCAGACCGACGCCCTTGGCGACCAGCTCGTTGGCCTTGAGGTTGGTGATGTCCTCTCCGCGGAGAGTGATCGAGCCCTCCCGGACCGTGACCAGGCCGAAGATGGACTTCAGCAGGGTCGACTTGCCGGCACCGTTGGGGCCGATGATGCCGATGAGCTCACCGTCGTAGGCCTGCAGGTTGGTGTCGGTCAGGATGTTGATGCCCGGCAGGTAGCCCGCGGTGACGTTCTTGACGTCGATGATGAGGTCGCGGGTCTCCGGGGCCGGGGGACGTTCTGCCTCCGGGGTCGGGGACAGCTCTGCCTCCGAGCTGGTGCTAGGGGTGGTGGGATCGCTCATGGGAGTCGGTTCCCCTCCTCGTCGTATCGGCCGGTGATGACGCCGATGTCCTCGTCCAGGTGGCTGCCCAGGTAGGCATCGATGACTGCGGGATCCTTCATGACCTCGCCCGGAGGTCCTTCGGCGACGATCCGGCCCTCGGCCATGACCACGACCCAGTCGGCGATGTGTCGCACCATGTGCATGTCGTGCTCGACGAAGAGGACGGTCATGCCCTCGGCCTTGAGGTCGAGCACGTGGTCCAGCAGCGACTGCACCAGCGCGGGGTTGACACCGGCCATGGGCTCGTCGAGGAGCACGAACTCCGGCTGGGTCATCAGAGCCCGCGCCATCTCGAGCAGCTTGCGCTGTCCACCGGACAGGCTGGCCGAGTAGTCGTCCTTCTTCTCGAACAGCTTGAACTTCTGCAGGAGCCCCAGGGCGCGTTCCTCGATCTCTCGCTCCTGGGACTTCCAGAGCGGGGGCACCACGGCCTGCCAGATGGACTCGCCACGCTGACCGTTGGCTCCGAGCTTCATGCTCTCGAGCACGGTGAGGCGGGCGAGCACCTTGGTGAGCTGGAAGGTGCGCACCTGGCCCAGCCGGGCCGACTTGAAGGCCGGGATGCCGGCCAGCGAACGACCGTTGAAGGACCACTCCCCGGTGTCGGGCTTGTCGAATCCGCTGAGGAGGTTGAACAGCGTGGTCTTGCCAGCTCCGTTGGGCCCGATCAGCGCGGTGATCGCGTTGCGCGGGATCTCCAGGTGGTCGACGTCGACCGCCTTGTTGCCGCCGAAGGAGCGGGTGATGTGGTCGGCCACCAGGATGGGGTCGACCTTGGCCACGCCCGGTGCGCCCGGTCCCGTGGCCAGTCCGGTGGCGTGGTGGATCTCGTGGGTCGGCTCGACCTCAAGGGTCTCGACGACCGTGTCCTCGTCGATGCCCTCGAGTTCCTGCGCCGCATCCTGCGACAGCGGGGCGTCGGCGGCCTCAGGTGCGTCGGAAGCCGTGGGGTCCGGGCTGCTACTTGACAAAGGTCATCTCCTTCTTGTTGCCGAGGAGTCCCTGTGGTCGGAAGGCCACGAGCAGCATCAGCGCGAGGCCCACGAGGACGAACCGGAAGTTGCCGGCGGCCGTCGACGACATGGGCAGCCAGCCCTCGTTGGCCATGGCGGGGAGGAGACCGGCCAGGAAGGCCATGACGCCCCAGTAGAGGACGGCACCGAGGATGGGGCCGAACAGCGTGGCGGCTCCGCCGAGGAGCAGGGCGGTCCAGACGAAGAAGGTCAGGCTGGGCAGGTAGTACTGCGGGATCACCGCGGACGGGAGGGCGATCACGACCCCGCCGAGGGCGCCGAGCACACCGCCGATGATGAGGGCCTGCATCTTGTAGAGGTAGACGTTCTTGCCCAGGGACCGGACCGCGTCCTCGTCCTCCCGGATGCCCTTGAGGACGCGGCCCCACGGGCTGCGCATGAGCAACCAGACGAGCAGCAGGCCCAGGGCCACCAGGAAGAGGCCGAACAGACGGCTCCACCACTGGTCCGAGGTGAACTCCCACGGTCCGATGCCGAACGTGCCCTCCGGGATCGGGTTGGCCGAGCGGAAGCTGTCGTGGTAGCCGCCGAGCCCGTCGGCCGAGTTGGTCCACTCGTCGAAGACGCGCGACTGGAAGAGCAGCCGGACGATCTCCGCCGCGGCGATCGTCACGATGGCCAGATAGTCGCCGCGCAGCTTCAGGGTCGGGATGCCCAGCAGGATCGCGAAGATCACGGCCCCGACGATGCTGACCAGCATCGCTGCCCACCAGGGGAAGCCGAAGCTCAGGATCGAGATCGCATAGCCGTAGGCGCCGATGGCCATGAAGCCGGCCATACCGAAGTTCAGCAGCCCTGCATAGCCGAAGTGGACCGCCAGGCCGAGCGCCGCCAGCATGAAGCCGATGGTCTCGGGGGAGAGCATGAAGCTCAGTGTGTTGTCGAGGATGGAACCCCAGTTCATGATGTGCCTCCTTTATCCGACGCGTTCGCGTCGGCCCAGGAGTCCCTGGGGTCTGAAGAGCAGGACGATGACGAGCACGCCAAGCGCCCCGACGTACTTGATGTCGGACGGGATCCAGAGGGTCGAGACCTCGACGAGGATGCCGATGACCAGCGAGCCGATGAGCGCGCCGAAGGCGGTGCCCAGGCCGCCGAGGACGACGGCGGCGAAGATGAGCAGCAGGATCTGGACGCCCATGTCCCACTTGATGCCTGGGCGGAAGTAGGCCCACAGCACACCGGACAGGCCGGCCAGGGCGCCGCCGATGACCCAGACGATCCGGGTCACGCTCTCGACGTCGATGCCGCTCGCGGAGGCGAGCTGCCGGTTGTCGGCGACGGCTCGGGTGGCTTTCCCGATCCGGGTGCGCAGCAGCCAGTAGGAGACCGCCAGCAGGACAAGCAGGCTCAGCCCCATGCTCACCATGTCGACCGTGGACAGCTTGACCGGGCCGAAGATCTGGTGCCGGACACCGCCCGTGCCGGGTAGCTGGCTGGTGCCACCGCCGATGAAGATCAGGAAGATGTAGCGGCCGGCCAGCGAGGCACCGATCGTGAGGATCATCATCTGCACGAGCCCGATCCCGCGTCTGCGCAGGGGTCTCCAGAGCGCGGCGTCGAAGGACCAGCCGAACAGGCCGCTGGCGATCACCGCGACGACGATCGCCAGCAGGATCGGCAGACCCAGGTTCCACATCCACAGCGCGATGATCGCCCCGAAGGTGACCATCTCGGCGTGGGCGAAGTTGGTCAGCCCCGTGGTGCCGAAGATCAGCGAGAGCCCGATCGAGGCGAGCGCCAGCATGAGGCCGAAGTTGATGCCGTTGAAGAAGCGCTCGATGAACTGCGACATGAAGCTGGCGGTCTCGCGCACGTCCTCGCCGAGGAAGAAGTTCGCGGGGGCGAAGAACTGCGAGCCGAAGGCCACGGTGATCGGGTTCTCGCCCTCCACCGTGACCCCCTCGGGCAGGGTCTCCTCGTCGAGGAGCACCTCGTAGGGGTCGGTGGTGGGCACCCCGATCCTGACCTGGCCCCGCTCGTTGGTGACCGCCTCCGCCTCGTAGCCACCGCCGGAGACGACGACCCGGACCTCGGCGACCGGCTCGTTGTTGTAGCGGACGTTGGCGACGATGTTCTGGTCGTGCTCCTCGACGTTGACCTGGGAGCCGTCGCCCTGGGCGGTGGCCGGGGCGGCCGCCTGCAGGATGACGACGAAGAAGGTGACGACGATCAGCCAGAGGCCCCGCCAGGGGCTGGTGTGCTGGGGGCCGGGTGCGGGCGTGGAGGCTCCGGACGCGCGTGGCGCGCTCCGTCGTCGCCTCAGTGATCCGATCGTGGTCACGGGACCTCACTTCGGGGGCGGGGGCAGGTGGCACCCGGGGGGGTACCGCACCCGGTATTAAACGCGACGAGCCGCCTCACGGCTAGTGTCAGCGCCGGATCGGCCCACATGTTGACCGTTCTGTTACCTACGAGTTCCGGCTGGCACCCTGCGGTCCGGTCCCTCCGCGGACCGGTCAGGAGCAGGCTCTCGGGTGGTCCCTGTCACTGCGCGGGGACGGGCTTGCGGCACACGAAGATGGCCGTGCCCGGCACGAGCTCGCCGCGCAACCGGCTCCAGCCGCCCCATTCGTGGTCCGCACCCTCGGGCCATTCCGGCTCGACCAGGTCGTCCAGGACCAGACCTGCTGCCACGATCTGGCGGACCCGGTCGCCGAGCGTCGCGTGGTGCTCCACGTAGGTCGCCCGCCCCTCCGCGTCCTGCTCCACGTAGGGGTTCCGGTCGAAGTAGGAGGTGCGCACGGTGAGGCCGGCCCGTCCGGCCACGTCGGGCAGGGTCCAGCGGAACGGGTGGGTCACCGAGAACACGAGCCGCCCGCCCGGTCGCAGCACGCGCGCCACCTCCCGCAGGAGACCGGCGGCGTCGGCGACGAAGGGCAGCGCGCCGAAGGCCGAGAAGGCGATGTCGAAGGACTGCTCGGCGAACGGGAGCCGGACCGCGTCGCACTGGACGTAGGACGGGTGGCCGGGAGACGAGAGGCCGTATGCCGGGTGCTCGGGGGCGTCGGCGTCGAGCCGGCGGCCCTGGGCCAGCATCCCCGCCGAGATGTCGCTGGCAACGGTTCGTGCGCCCCGCGCGGCGCACCACCGGGACCCCTGGGCCGCCCCTGCCCCGAACTCGAGCACGTCCAGCCCCGTGACGTCACCCAGGAGCCCCAGCTCCGACTCGTAGACCCCCTCCGGTCCCCACATCAGGAGGTCGTCACCCAGGACCGACCGGTGCTCCCGGTAGTAGTCGCCCGCCTCCGCGTCCCACCAGGACCGGCTCGCGGCGGCGCTCTCGGGCTGGTCCGCTGGCCGGCGGCCGACGGACTCGGCCGGCCCCACGGCATACTCACCATGCTGCAGGGGCCCAGGGGGAGGGGAGGGCACAGGGGGAGGGGAGTCCGCGGGCGGGGGCGTGCTCATGGGCGGCAGTCTGCCGGATTGACCAGCGGTGGCACGCGCAGGTAAGGTGGGTCCGCGCGGCGCGTGCACTTGCGCGTGCCTGTGTACTGGCCGGTGTCCTCACCGACCAACACCATAACTGTCCATCTCGGACGGGTCATCTCAGATGATGACTCCGTTCTCACTTCATGTCCACACATCGGAGCCCCTACTACATGACTGCAACTGCGCCTGAGAAGGCCACCTCCCAGATCGCGATCAACGACATCGGGTCGGAGGAGGAACTCCTCGCGGCGATCGACGCCACGATCAAGAACTTCAACGACGGCGACATCGTCGAGGGTGTCATCGTCAAGGTCGACCGGGACGAGGTCCTGCTCGACATCGGCTACAAGACCGAGGGCGTCATCCCCTCCCGCGAGCTGGCCATCAAGCACGACGTCGACCCGTCCGAGGTCGTCAACGTCGGTGACGAGGTCGAGGCCCTGGTCCTCCAGAAGGAGGACAAGGAAGGCCGCCTGATCCTGTCCAAGAAGCGCGCGCAGTACGAGCGCGCCTGGGGCTCCATCGAGCAGGTCAAGGAGGAGGACGGCGTCGTCACCGGCACCGTCATCGAGGTCGTCAAGGGCGGCCTCATCCTCGACATCGGCCTGCGCGGCTTCCTGCCCGCCTCCCTCGTCGAGATGCG
>JAAYYA010000138.1 GCA_012515595.1 Actinomycetales bacterium | reverse complement strand
CTGCTTCCTGCCGCGACCCGGCTCTCCACGAGCACCGCGCGGGGTGTGCTGCCACCGGTCGTGGCGCGCGCCGACGCCATCGAGCAGGCCGCCAAGGCCGCGCTGCTGACCCATGCCATGACGACCGACCCGACCTTGCTGCTGGACGCGACCCAGGACCGGCTGCACCAGGAGCAGCGGCGCGGTGTCTACCCGGAGTCGATGGGCGTCGTGGACGAGCTGCGCTCGCTCGGGCACGCCGCGGTGATCTCCGGAGCCGGCCCGGCCGTGCTCGTGCTGGCCCGCTCCGCCGTGGCCGACGCGGTCGTCGCCGAGGTGCGCTCCTGGGGCCGGACCTGGCGCGTGCTGCGCCCCGGCGTCGCGGCGGAGGGCGTGCGCGTCGAGGCGTGACCGCAGGGTGCGCGCGGCGACCCCCGGACCGCGCGCGTCGACCCCCGACCGCGGGCCGTCCACGTGGCTGCCGCGCGCGCCGAGGCCATGACCGCGGGCCGTCCACGTGCATGGATCCTTCGCGCCTGATCGCGATCACGCATGAAGCATCCGTGCAGGTGGACATGTGGTGTGTACTGGTGGGTCAATCGGGAGCAACAGAGCGACCCCGGGCTTCCCCACGAGAATCGTTACCGAGCTGGCCAATGGGCCCGAACCGTCGCCCGAGGCTCCTCGGCCTAACACAACTATGACGCTCGCGCTATAGTTGTGTCTATGGAGGTAACGACCCGCGAGGCCGCATCGGTGCTGGGAGTGACCCAGGGCCGCGTCCGAGCACTCATCGCCGCCGGCACGCTGCGCGCTCGACGGGTGGGGACCCAATGGCTGATCGACGCGGACAGCGTGGACCACCAAGCAGCGCTGAGCGCCGCCCGGGCGACCGGCCGCACCATGGCAACGCGTGTCGCCTGGGCCGTGGGAGACCTCCTGGACGGCGGATCTGCAGCCTGGCTCTCCTCCGCCGAGCGATCCCGCCTCCGGAAGCGCATCGGGACCGCGCGCCGCAGCGAGGTGCTGCAACGGTGGCTCGCGTCCCGCGCCTCACGCGTCCTGCGCTTCCACGTCGGGGAGTCTGACCTCGAGGCCCTGCTGTCCGATGAGGCCGTCGTGCGCACTGGCGTGAGCGCAGCACTCGCCCACGGTGTGGGCCTGAGCAGCGGGGGTGATGGGGCGGCCTACGTGACGAGGGAGGCGGCCGACCGCCTAGCCTCCCAGTTCTTCCTGATCGAGGCGCGGTCGGGCAACCTCACCCTGCGCCTGGTGGACCACGACCTGCATCTACGGTCGGCCCGCACCGTCGACAACCATCGGGTCGCGCCGCGCGTCATCGTCGGTGTCGATCTGGCGGACGATTCTGACGTCCGCACGAGCGGCGCAGGGCGGGAACTGCTCGAGTCGGCCCTCGCCGAGCACCAGGGTCGGTGACGACGCCGTGTCACCTCAGCAGAGCCAAGTGGTTCAGACGCTGATCTCGGCGATCGCCGCCGTAACGGGCCAACCCGCCGCCGCCATCTCGGACGCCTTCGACACAGAGATGGCCCGTACGGCTACGCCGCCTGCGGTGTCGAGGCATGCGGAGTTGCCCACACTCGTCGACCTCCTCAGCACTCGGGTGGGGCTCAGCGCAGCGCTCGCTGTGGACGAGGTGGCCGCTCAGCGCGACGCCATGGTCGCCCTGAGGGATGACGACACCGGACGGCCAACTCCGCAGGTAGTCCAGGTACTGCTCACCGTGCTGCGCCGCACACCCGAGGTCATCCCGACGCTTGATCGAGGTCCGGTGGTGTTCCCTGCTGTCCCTCCCCACCAGGTGGAGATGTGGCACACACTGCTTGATCTCGAACTCGCCGGTCTGCCGCGGCTGCTTGTCGGTGGCCAGATGACAGTGGTCCACCGCCTGGAGCACGGAGTCATGCCTCCCCGAGCCACCGATGACGGCGACATCGTGCTCAACGTCTGGACGCGGCGGGACTCGCTGCGCGCCGCCAGCGGCTTCCTCCGTGACCGTGGCTTCACCGAGGACCGGACCAGCGACGGTTACAGTACCGGTTCCGGCGCGACACCCGGACCGTGATCGACGTGCTGCTCCCAGAAGGCCTCGAGCGACAGCGGAATCGTCCGACCACGGTCTCCGGTCGCCCGGGAGTCAGCACCGAGGGCGCGAACCAGGCGTTCGCTCGGGCTCGTCGCGTCCCTGTCGTCATCGGCGGCGTCGATGGGCATCTTCGTCGTCCGGACCTGCTCGGTGCGCTGGTCCTGAAGGCGTCGGCGCACACGACCGACAGCAGGGACAAGGACCGGCATGCGCAGGACCTCGTCGTGCTCTCTGAACTCGCGCTGATCGATCCTCGGGCCGTCCTGTTGCACGTGACCGCGCAGGACCGACGACGCCTCAGACCCGCCGTCCGCGCGTTGAGTTCCGGCGAGCGCTCACTGCGATCCGCCGCCGACCCTGCTGCGGTCCTACAGTTCCTCCGACATCTGGCGGGGGACGGCGCCTGACTCCACGGCGCGGCCGGTTGTGATGGCCTGAGCGAGTAGGTCAGGCAGTGCCTCCGGCCGTCGCGCCGGCCACAGCAGCAAGATGGTGCGTGTGAACCCGGTCAGCCCCACCGTAGCCCGGGAGCAGCGTGACTGGTCCGTCCGCGTCGACCAGGGCACCGACGTTCGCGCGGAACTTGCGCTCGATCTCATCGACGGGCAGCGGGTTGTCCGGGTTGCCCCTGGCGTTGCGCACCGTCACCGAGCTGGTGGTGCCGTCGCGCCAGGTCACCGCGACCGAGGTAGGGCGCTCCGCGGGCAGTGCCGCGGTGAAGTGGTCGTCCTCGCTGATGCTGACGAGGGTGGCTGTCGCGGCAACTCCGGGGTGCGCCAGCTGATCCGGCAGGAAGGTGTCGGCGAACAGCCCGCCGTGGACGGCGAAGGCGGCCAGACACGTCGGCAGCGAGAATCTCGCGTGCATGTCGGACTCCGGCCGTCGCGCGTTCAGGCTGGCGGCGAAGGCGAAGGTCCGCACCTCGATGCGGTCGAGCTGGTGGTGCAGGCCCGGGCCCGGCTCCCGCCCGGCAGCGACGGCCGCCTCGGCGAACGCGTCGACGGCGGGGTGGATCCAGCGGGCGCAGGCGTAGGGCTTGAGGTAGCTGTCCACCACCCGCCAGCGTTCACCCAGCCCATCCTGGATCTCGGACAGGTCCCAGTCCGTGCAGACCGCGGAGTCGAACAGCTCCCGCACCGTGTCCCGGTCACCCCGCGTGCCGGACGCCGCCCGACTGGCCGCCTGCGCACCCAGGAAGGTCCCGAGCCCGGTCCACACGTTGCGCACCGTGCCCCCGCGCATCGGCACGGTCAGCGTGGCGGTCAGGGGCTGGGACAGGCCGAGCAGGATCGCCTCAGCGGTGGTCTCCCGGTCGAGACCACTCAGCAGAGCGTGGGCGACGGCGGCCGCGACCGGACCATGGATGCCGTGGGGATGGAAGCCCGGCCGCAGGGTGGTGCCGACGCCGAAGCGCAGGCCTACCTCCATGGCGGCCAGGAACACGCGGAGCAGCTCCGCGTCGTCGTGCTCACCGGTGAGGGCGTGGTGGAGCAATACCGGCAGGATGTGCGGGGCCGGGTGGGCGGTCGGCACCGGGGGCAGCCGGTGACCCTGCGGGTGGAACGACCCGCCGGAGTCTGCGTCCAGCCAGGTGGCGGCGCTGCCCCAGGTCACGAGCCGGCCGAACGGCACCTCGGTCGAGGAGGCCGGACCCCCAAGGTCCAGCCGCTCGCCGAGCGCCTGAACCTCCTGGTAGCGCAGACCCCCCACCAGGCACCCGAGGGTGTCGACCAGCAGGGTGCGGGCGATGTCCTGGACGGGCTGGGGCGCGGCGTCGAGGCGCAGGTCGTGGCAGAAGTCAGCGAGTGCCCGTGCGTCGAGCTCGGTCATACGACACCTCCGGAGTTGGGGGCCACGCCGTCGCTCACGGGGCTGGCGAGGCGGTCACGGTTGGCCGCAGTCAGGCCGGCACGGACCGCACCGGCCAGGTCGGGCAGCCCGTCCATCACCCCGCTGACAGCCCCGGCAAGGACGACGCCCGCCACGCCGACAGGAGCGAGCGCTGCGAAGGCGGCGGCCACCTCGTTCGCCGTGCCCGACGCCAGGAAACGGGAGCGGACCTCGGCCTCCTCGGCCGACGACAGCTCGACCGACGACGCCTCGCGGGTGCCGTGCCTGCGGTAGTCGTGGGCGGCGGCCACCCGCACGGCCAGTGCGTGCTGCTCCTCGGAGAGGCCGTAGAACTCGGGCGCGGCAGCGAGCCGTGCGGCACAGGAGCCCAGCACCGGGGCGGCGGCCGCCGCGGCCTGCGCGTCGTCGCCGGTGATGGCGGCGCGCACGAACAGCCAGATGTCGACGTCCGGGCGTGCCTGTCGGGCGATCGCCGCCGCGTGTGCGACGGTCCGGGGATCGACCCCGACGTCGAGCATGACGGCGGGTAGCGCCTCGCTGGTCCGGGCGATGGTGCGTGGCCCCGAGGCCGCACCGACCACGGGGACCGCCACGTCAGTCGTCAGCTCCACCAGACGCTGCACCGACGCCAGGTGGTCACGCAGGGAGGGGACGGGCAGCCCGGCGTTGCGCACCGAGCTCTCGCCGCGCCCCACGAAGCACACGACTCGACCCGCGTGCCGGTCGGCCAGGGTCCGGAGGGCACCGGCCACGCTCCTCGGCTCCCGCAGGCCGAGACTCAGCACGCACGGTCCCGCGACGGACAGGTCCGTCTCGGCCAGCACCCGGTCGGTGGACATCAGCGGGTCGGCGAAGAGCAACGGGCTGTCCGCCAGCCCGACCCCGTCCAACCCGGCCTTCGAGGCGACCCGCGCCACCTCGACGGGACCCGCCTCACCCCAGGGCCGTGCCGCGTTGAGCAGCACCAGCGGGTCGTTGGCGGCGGTCACTGCAGGTCCTCCACGAGCTGGCGGACCGGGGTAGCAAGGCTGGGCCCGTCCGCCGGGAGCGTCGCGGTCGCCACGGTGTCAGTGAAGGCGCCGTCGTATGCCGTGAGGCCGGCCAGGTGCACCTGGCTGGCCAGCCATCCGGCGGCGGCAGCGTGACCGGCTGCTGCGCTGCGTCCCGGCACG
>JAAYYA010000137.1 GCA_012515595.1 Actinomycetales bacterium | reverse complement strand
TCGCCCCTGAGACCGCAACCCGACGCGCTCGGTCGACCTAGCAGACGGTGCCGAGCTCGGCGAGCTCGTCGGTCTCGGGAGTCGTGACCTCGGGGGCGTCGGTGGTGGGCTCGTCGGTGCCGGTGGGTTCCTCGGTCGTGGGCTCCTCGGTGGTCGGGGTGGCCGTGGTGTCGGAGTCGTCGGCGGTGGGGATCTCCACGTCCGGCTTGGGGTCCGGGTGGAGCGCCAGGTAGACCTCGCGGCGGATCGCGGTGTAGTCGGGGTCGACCGTGTTGGTGTTCTTGGCGGTGAACGGCAGGCTCCGCATGGTGCCGCCCTGCACCCGCTCGACGAGCTCCGCCCACGCGGGCAGCTCGGTCTGGTCGATGTCGGCGGTGATGTGGTCGCCGGCCGCCGCGGCGATCGCCGGGTAGCGCTGCAGCAGCGTCAACGGGTTGACCTGGTCGACCAGGGCACCCACGACGCAGCGCTGACGCCGCATCCGGGAGAAGTCGTCCGAGGTGACCCGGGAGCGGGAGTACCACAGCGCCTGCTCACCGTCGAGGTGCTGCGGGCCGAGCTCGATCCAGCCGCGCTCGCTGCCCTCCACCAGGTGGATGCCGCCGTTGGCGTCGGTGTAGGCACGGCCCCCGATCGGCACCCGCTCCTGCACGTTGATGTCGACGCCGCCCATCGCGTCCACCAGTGCCTCGAAGCCATCGAGGTCGATGATCACGGTGTAGTGGACCGGCTGCCCCAGGATCGTGGAGATCACCTGACGCGTCGCGGTCTGGCCGGGGTTGGGGTCGCCGGCGAACCAGCCGGGGTTCTCCTCGTGCAGGTCCTCCGCGGCGGTCCAGATGGCGTTCATCAGGCACTCGTTGCCGCAGTCGAAGGAGTTGCCGAAGCGCTTGTAGAGCGGGCTGTTGGTCGGGATCGGCACCTTCTGCAGGTTGCGCGGGATGCCGAAGAGCACCATGTCGCCGGTGGTGGTGTCGATGCTGGCGACCATCATCGAGTCGGTGCGCACGCCCTCGCGCTCGTCCGCGGCGTCCGACCCCAGCAGCAGCACGTTGACCCGCGGGAAGTCGGCCCACGGGTCCGACTCGCCCACGGCCGGGCCGACGGAGGGTGTCCCCTCGTTCGGCGGACGGTCGTCGGCCCCGGTGAAGATCGTCTCGACGGCGTCGTTGTGCGCGTCGATGTAGCGCAGCCCCAGCGCGGTCGGCGCCGCGATCAGCAGGCACATCAGGCCGGTGAAGGCGGTCAGGCCGACGCGCTGGCCACCGGTCATCCGGCGCGGCCGGGCGGTCAGCGCGGTCAGCACGACCGAGGAGATCCAGACGAGCCCCCCGACGGCGAGCAGGACCGCGAAGACCCGCAGCAGGTCAGGGCGTGCAGCCAGGTCGAGGGCGGAGCGGAAGGCCCCGTGCTTGATCAGGTAGTAGAGCCCCACGGCACCGGACCCCAGCGCGATCAGCAGGAGCGGCACACCGATCAGGCGGCGCCGCGTCGCGATCAGACCGGCCCCCGGCAGCAGCGTCCCCAGCGCCGTCAGACCATAGGCGCGACCCACGCCCTCGTTGGTCTGCGCGGCCAGCCGGGCGGCCCGGGTGGGATGGACGTAGACGTCGTCGGAGGCATGGCGAGACTGACCTGGACGCTGGGCAGCGTCGGGCCGGGACCGACGGTGTGGGGCCCCACCGTCGGGGTCGTTGTCGTAGGTCATGCGTCCTTCCGCGGGTCTCGTCCTTGTCTAGCAGACGCCTGGGCGCAGCCCGGACGTTTCGCCGGGCGCGCCTTCCAGTGTGCGCCACTCTCGGGTGGTTTGGAGAAGCCAGCCCACCGCGGGTAACCTGACAGCCGTTCCGCGGCAGGTGACTCCCGGTGGGACGTGGAGGCGTCGCCTAGTCTGGTCTATGGCGCCCGCCTGCTAAGCGGGTTTGGGGCTACAACCCCATCGAGGGTTCAAATCCCTCCGCCTCCGCCGCAGCGTGTCGCTCCTGACACGCCTCAGCACTTGAGCAGGACCCCCGGTGATCCGGGGGTCTTTCTCGTATGCCGTGGGCCGCCTCTCCCCGAACGTGCCGGGCCGGTCGTATGCCGTGGGCCGGCTCTCCCTCAGCACGCCTCGGTCCGGACGTGGCTGAGCAGCAGGTGGTGGGTCATGCGGTCTCCTCCGGAGTCGAACCCGCAGGATCCTGCCACTGGTTCCTGAAGGCTTGCTGCATGTCAGGCGGCAGCACGGTGGCCACGGCGTCGCGCAGCAGGGCCTGGAAGCGGGGCTCGGCGAAGGTCGCCACGTGCGCGTGGATCTGCTGCTCGTCCCACGCCCGCTGGCCACCGGCCCGCACGGCCGCGGCGATCTGGTCGGGGACGGACTTCTCGAAGAACAGCCCGGTGACGCCCTCGGCGACGGTGTCGAGGTAGCCGCCCCCGCGCAGCGCGATGACCGGCTTGCCGAACGCTCCGGCCTCCAGCGGTGTCAGCCCGAAGTCCTCCAGGGACGGGGCGACGAGGGCGGTCGCCCCGGCATACATCCACCGCATCTGGTCGTCGGTGAGGTGCTGGAGCAGTCGGACGTTGGCGGGCGCGGAGGCGAGCAGCTCCTCCCGCAGCGGACCCGCGCCGATGACGGCCAGGCGCTCGTCGGGCATCGTGGCGAACGCCCCGATGACCTTGTCGACGTTCTTGTAGGGCATCAGGCGTGAGACCACCAGGTGATAACCGTCGGGGGCCCACTCGGCGATGCCCGGCACCGGCTCGCGGGTCCCGTCGGAGGTGATCCCGTGCGGCGGGGGCAGGACGTCGGCGCTGATGTCGTAGGCGTGCTCGATGCGGGACCGGACGACGGTGGAGTTGGCCAGGTAGCGGTCCGCGGTCTTGGCCGCGCGGAGGTCCCAGGCGGACAGCGGCTTCTTCAGCCCCGCCACCACCGCGGACTTGAGCCGGGAGCCGGCGCCGGTCCCGACGTACTCGTCGGTGAGGTAGAGCCAGCGGGCCGGGGAGTGGCAGTAGACCAGCTTGCTGCCGCGGGCCCGGAAGCCGTGGGCCCACCCGCTGGAGGAGGCGACCACGACGTCCTCGGTGATCTCGATCCGGTTCGACGTCGGCGCCAGCAGGGGCAGGGCCAGGCGGTGGTGCCGCCGCAGCACGCTGAACCGGTTGAGCGGGCTGGTCACGATGTCGAGGTCCCGGAACTCGGGATAGGTGCCGTCCGGGTCGTAGAGCGTGGTGTAGATCCGCGCCCCCGGGAACGCCCGCGCCATCGCCAGGACCACCCGCTCAGCGCCGCCGCGCTGCGTCAGGTAGTCGTGCGCGATCGCCACGGACGGTGCCTGCATGGGGGTCACTGTAAACCTGCGGGTAGAGCGCTCTCGCGGGGACCCCTGCGCGGCAGCGACATCGTCACTCCAGCCGCTGTGCCAGGGTGTCCAGCTCGTCCTCGAGTTGTTGCGGGAGGGAGTCGCCGAACTTGTCGAACCACTCGCGGATCAGCGGGAGCTCCGCGCGCCACTCGTCAGCGTCGACGGCCAGCGCCGCCTCGAGCTGCTCGCGGGTGAGGTCGAGGCCATCGACGTCGAGGTCGTCCAGGTGCGGCACGAGCCCGATCGGGGTCTCGACGGCCCCGACGCGGTCCTCCAGCCGGTCGACGACCCACTTCAGGACGCGGGTGTTCTCGCCGAAGCCGGGCCAGGCGAAACCGCCGTCGGCGTCGCGGCGGAACCAGTTGACCAGGAAGATCTTGGGCAGCTTGGACTCGTCGTGCTGCTTGCCGATGTCGAACCAGTGGC
>JAAYYA010000136.1 GCA_012515595.1 Actinomycetales bacterium | reverse complement strand
TCGGGTCGACCGTGAAGGCATGGGGAGCCGCGGCATAGGCGGTCATGACCTCGGGGTTCTCCGCGAAGTGCTCCTCCCCCAGCACCACGGCGTCCGGGTAGGCCTCCCGCAGTCGACGGGTGATGAGGACCTCGGCCTCGCGGTCGGCGACGGTGACCAGGTCACCCGGGTTCTTCTCCAGCACCTGGTGCTCGGCCAGGGCCCGGAACCGGGGGTTGATGGCCTCCTCGGCCACCTCCTGCAGCAGGGTCAGCACCTCGTCGGTTTCCACGTCCTCAACGTAGCCCAGCGCTCGTCGGACCTGCCCCGCACCCCAGTCGACCCGACCCAGAACGCTCGGCTCAGTCGGCGAGCGCCTCGCGGTGCATCGCGGCCAGGCCCGGGTAGTGCCCGATCGAGACGCGCAGCCCCGCACGCTCCTCCTCGGTGAGTTCGCGGCGCACCTTGGCGGGGACCCCTGCGACCAGCGACCCGTCGGGGACCTGCGTGCCCTCGAGCACCACGGCCCCGGCCGCGACGATGCACTCACCCCCGATGACCGCACCGTTGAGGACGACCGAGCCCATCCCGATGATCGTCCACTCCCCCACTGTGCACCCGTGGAGCACCGCCGCGTGACCGACCGAGACGTTGTCTGCGATGGTCGCCGGGAACCCAGGGTCCGCGTGCACGACCGCGTTGTCCTGCAGGTTGGAGTGGGCGCCGATCGTGATGTCCTCGCAGTCGCCGCGAGCCGACGCGCCGTACCAGATGCTCGTCCCCGCGCCGATCCGCACCCGGCCGGTCACCGCGCTCTGCGGAGCGAGCCAGGCATCAGGATGTATGTCGGGCACCCGGTCACCGAGGGGCAGCACCAGTCCGCCGGAGGGTCGGTTCTGACCCACGCTCTGACCTGCGGCCGGCCCTACGGTCCCCTCAACGGCGTCGCCTGCGGCCGGCCCTGCGGTCTGGTCGGCGCTCATGCGATCCGCTCCAGCACCGAGAAGTAGTTGGCCACGGCCACGCCTCCCATGTTGAACACTCCTGCCACGTAGGCCCCCTCGACCTGCATGTCGCCGGCCTCACCGACCAGCTGCATGGCGGCCATGATGTGCTGGCTCACCCCGGTGGCGCCGATCGGGTGACCCTTGGACTTCAGCCCGCCCGACGGGTTCACCGGCAGGTCGCCGTCCCGCGCGGTGCGACCGTTCTCGATCGCCGTCGCTCCCTTGCCCGGCTCGGCCAGGCCGAACGCCTCGTACTCCAGCAGCTCGGCGGTCGTGAAGCAGTCGTGGGTCTCCAGCAGCGACAGATTCTCCAGCGTGGTCCCCGCCTCGGCCATCGCTCGGGCAAAGGCGTCCCTGGCGCCCGCCAGCTCGAGCACGTCGGCGCGCTTGCTCAGCGGGAGGTGGTCGTTGGCGTGCGCGCGACCGCGGAAGCCGACCGCCCGTGGCGCCGACCCCGCGATGTCGGCCGCAGTCACCACGATGGCCGCGGCGCCGTCCGATACGAGCGAGCAGTCAGTGCGCCGCAGCGGACCCGCGACCAGCGGGTTCTTCTCGGAGACCGTGTTGCAGAACTCGAACCCGAAGTCCTTGCGCAGATGGGCAAAGGGGTTGTGGATCCCGTTGGCGTGGTTCTTGGCCGCGATCCGCGCCAGCGTGTCGGAGTGGTCCCCGTAGCGCTCGAAGTACTGCTCGGTGAGTTGTCCGAAGATCGCCGCGAAGCTCCCGGCCTCCTCCTCCTCAGCACGGTAGGACGCGTGCAGCAGCGCGTTGTTGACCACCTCAGGCGAGGAGGCGGTCATCTTCTCGGCACCCGCGACGAGCGCCACCTTCCCGCGGCCGGACTGCACGAAGTCGAGCGCGGCATACAACGCTGCCGACCCGGTGGCGCACGCGTTTTCCAGGTGCACCGACGGCGTCCGCCCGAGCGATGGCTGCCCGACCCCGACGAGCCCGCCGTCGAAGCCCTGCTGGGAGAACCCGCTGTTGAAGACCCCGACGAAGATCCCGTCGACGTCGGCCGCCTCGACCTCCGCGTGCTCCAGCGCCCGCACCGTCACCCCCGCCAACAAACTCTCGACGTCCGGCTCGGCCGCCTTCCCGAACGTGCTGTGCGCCCAACCGGTCATCACTGGGGAGTCCGTCATGAGGCCAGTATGCCGACCGCTCCCTCGACGCCCTCGCCCCAGTCCCCACCCGCCTCGACGCCCTCTCGCCAGCCCCCACCGCCCTCCCCCTGCCCCGCACGGGCCTCTCCCCCGGAAACCGCCATCAACCCCGGGAAGTCTTTTGGGGGGAGATGACGGTTTCCGGGGGACAAGCCGGCACGAGCTGACTGCTGGGAGTCGCCTGGGACCACGCCGGTCAATCACCCCGCGAGGAGCTGGCTCGAGGCGACAGCTTCCCGGATCCGAGCCAGGAGCGCCGCCGGGTCCTCGAAGTCCTGCCACGTCACACGCACGACCGTGTACCCGAGCCGCCGCAGAGCATCCTCTCGCTGCTTCTCGTTCCAGAGCGTGCGCCCATCGCCGTCGGCATACTTCACCTTGCCGTCGAACTCGATGGCGACCTTGGTGTCCTTGACGAGGAAGTCGACTCGTGCGACGAACTCCCCGTCACGGTTGCGGATCTTGACCTGTGGAACGAGCTGGATGCCACCGAGAAGGCAGGCATAACGCAGCCGGGACTCCCCTACACTCTCGATCCTGCCGTCCGCCAGCTCCGCCGTCCGCCGGGCGGCCCCGGCGCCTTGCCCACGAAGTGCGTGCGCAAGGTCAAGGAGGACCTGGTGCGTCACCAGGCCCGCGTTCAGCGCCGCATCAGCGGACACCAGGCCGGCCTCGAGACCACGGAGGCGTGCGAGGTCGAGGACGGCACGGTCCACCGCGGTCGTCGGGCCGTGCTCGGTCGTCACCGCTTCGCCCGGGTTCGGGTCGACCACGAAACCCTCTCGGATCACCTGGCGACGGATCGGGCGCCGTAACCGAGCCACCGAGGGCACTCGGAGCACGGGCAGGCCGTGGGCCAGGACCGCGGTCCAATGGCTCAGGAGCGCATCCGGCATGAGCAGCAACCCTCCCCGGGCGAGCTGGAGATGACGCTCGTCCGCAGTCTCGGCCTCATGGGTCGCCAGCAGGTGGAGACCTCTCGCGAGGCGAAGCACGTGGCCACGATCCACCGCCTTTCGCAGCGTGGTGTCGCCGGTACCCCGGGCCAGGGCCTGCGACGTGAGGAAGAGCCCGCCCTGCCGTTCGGCGAGGAGTCTCAGTTCGGCGTCCATCGAAAGAACCTGCCACGAAAGCACGGCCGATGGCGGACCTGCGACCGATCTGTGGACAACGCACCTCCCAGAACGGATCGGCACTCCACGCTGCCCTGCCCGGCGTGCCCGGCTTGCGCGCCGCCCGACCTGCCCGGCCTACCCGGTTTGCGCGCGACCCGACCTCCCCGGCCTACCCACGGCGTGGAGCCCGCTACTCCCCCGGAAACCGTCATCTACCCCTGGAAGGTTTCCCGGGGTAGATGACGGTTTCCGGGGGACAGACAAGTTCGGCGGGGGCTCGGGAATGCCGTACGTTTCGGGACGGCGTGCGTGGATTGGGGGCCGTTCCTGCACCGGACGCTGACTAGGGTGGCGGCGTGGCTTTCTTCACCGCCGACGAGCGCGCTGTCCTCGAGGGGTTCGTCGACGTGCAGCGCGAGGCGATCGCCGGCCTCCTGGACGGGTTGACCGAGGAGGAGGCCCGCCAACGTCTCGTGCCCTCGTTGACCACGCCGCTAGGCCTGGTCACGCATGCCACCTTCGTGGAGAAGGTCTGGTTCCAGCACCGCGTCGCCGGGTTGTCGCGCCAGGAGGTCGGCATCCCGGACACCGTCGACGAGAGCTTCGTGCTCGGCGACGACGAGACGATCCCCTCGGCGTTGCAGGCCTACGAGGCGGCCTGCGTCCAGTCACGTCAGATCGCGGCCGAGCACGACCTCGACGAGGAGTTCCCCTGGCACCATGGGCCGGTCAGCCTGCGGTACATCTACGGCCACATGGCGGTCGAGCTCGCCCGGCACGCCGGGCACGGCGACATCCTGGTGGAGCAGCTCCGCGCCGCACGAGCGCACTGACCTACTGCCCGGCGGCG
>JAAYYA010000023.1 GCA_012515595.1 Actinomycetales bacterium | reverse complement strand
CGATCTCGGTGAGGGAGTCCACCACGACCCGGCCCACGTCATACTGCAGCGCCTGGCGCAGCTCGGTGACCGACTTGTTGTTGCCGTGCAGGGTGAGGCGGGCGCCGGGGAAGCCGGCCCGCTGCGCCACCGCGAGCTCACCGCCGGTGCAGACGTCCAGGCCGAGGCCCTCCTCCTCGACCCACCGGGCGACCGCCGAGCAGAGGAAGGCCTTGCCCGCGTAGTAGACGTCCGCTCCGCCGCTGACCTGCGCGAACGCCGTCGCGAAGGCGGTCCGGAAGGCTGCGGCCCGGGAGCGGAAGTCCTGTTCGTCCAGGACATACGCCGGGGTGCCGAACTCCTCGGCCAGGGCGTGGATGTTGACGCCGCCCACGGTGAGCCGGCCGTGGTCGTCGCGGCGGACGGTCTCGGCCCAGAGGCGCGGGTGCAGGTCGTCGGTGGCGTCGGGCGGGGGAGGGGCGCTCACGGTCGGAGTCTAGGCAGGACGCTCCCGCCCATCGCCCGCCCAGTGTCGCGACTTTTGTCAGCAAAGTTCGCCACCGCGTCAAAAGGCGATGCAGTCGGCGTCGCGCCGTTGGGAGTCGCGTGGCTCCCATCTGGCGCGAGGTGCACGTGCGCGCATCCTTCTCACGACCGGTCGGCGGGGCCGGGAAGGACCCATGCAACTGCACGCATCGTTCACGCGACCGGTCGGCGGGGCCGGGAAGGATCCATACAAGTGCACGGCAGGCGTCGATTAGCTGGTCGGCCAGGGTCTTGACAAAGTTAGTTAATAAGACATACTAACTCTCATGACACAGGTCACCGGCCGACCGCGAGGCGGACGACGCCCCGTCGGCAAGGTGCTGCCGGGAGATGCGCGACGCCACCACCGAGCCCTGGTCCTGCAGCAGCTCTTCGACGACGGGCCCCGCAGCCGCGCCGACCTGTCGCGGGAGACCGGGCTGACCCGGGTCACCGTGTCCGACCTGGTCGCCGAGCTGCTCGACACCGGCATGCTCGTCGAGCTCGGCCACCGCCCCGGCGTCCGCCAGGGCAAGCCCGCCACCCTCGTGGGCCTCGCCGACACTGCCCCCGTCGTCGTCGCGCTGGACCTGTCGGGCGACCGGGTCCTGCGGGGTGCGGTCGTGGACCTGCACGGCGGCATCCTCACGGCCGAGTCGGTTGAGCTGTCCGAGGGCGAGGAGGCCGTGGCCGAGGTGCTCGCGCTGATCGCGCGGCTGCGCGAGCAGGTGACCCGGCCGGTCCTCGGCGTCGGCATCGGTGCGCCCGGCATCATCGACCACGCCGGCACCGTCCTGCACGCACCCAACCTCGGGTGGTCGGACCTGGCCCTCGCAGAACGGGTGGGGAGGGAGACCGGCCTGCCGGCATACGTCGCTAATGACGCCAACATGGCGACCGCCGCGGAGACCAGCTTCGGCGCCGGCGACGACGCGGGCCTGCTCCTGGTGACCATCGGCCACGGTGTCGGTGGAGGGGTGCTCATCGACGGGCGGGTCCTGGCCGGACCGCTGCTCAGCTCGGGGGAGATCGGGCACGTGGTCGTCGACCCGGACGGCCCGACCTGCGCCTGCGGCAACCGTGGCTGCCTGGAGACGATCCTGGCCGTGCCCACCCTGCGCCAGGCGCAGACCGAGGCCGAGCTCGTGGCGGCCGGGCAGCGGCTGGGCTCGGTGCTCAGCCCGGTCGTGACCACGCTCGGCATCGCCGACGTCGTGCTGTACGGGCCGGGCGAGCTGCTCGACGGCCACCTGCTCCGGGCGACGCAGGACGCGCTCGCCCACCAGACCCTTCCCTTCGTCGCCAGGCAGGTCCACGTCCGCGTGGTGCCGCTGGAGAACGAGCTCGTACTGAAGGGAGCGGCAGCGCTCGTGCGCTACCGCGAGATAGGCGTGGTGTGACCCCGTGGGTTCACTACCGACCACCACCACCGAGAGAGGTTCAACGATGAAGCTCAGCACCATGACCCGGGCCGCGGTAGTGACGACTGTCGCCGCGACCCTGCTGGCCGCCTGCAGTCAGGGCAGCACGACCGACGACCCGACGGACGACGCCACCGAGGACGCCGCCGACGAGGGCGCTGACGAGGGCGAGGCGACCGACGAGGCCGAGGAGACCGACGAGCCGGCCGAGACCGGCGGCGAGGCCTCCGGCGAGACGATCACCCTGTGGCTGGCCGGCGAGACCGACACCCCGGTCGAGCTCGAGGAGTGGCTGGTCACCGCCTTCAACGAGGAGACCGGCGCCACCCTCGAGGTCCAGCGGATCCCCTGGGGTGAGCTGCTCGAGCGGTCCAACCAGGCGCTGCCCGACCCTGACAACACGCCCGACGTGATCGAGATGGGCAACACCCAGGTCCCGACATACACCAGCGTCGGTGCCTTCGAGGACCTGTCCGGCCTGCTCGAGGAGCTCGGCGACATCGGCCCCGAGGGCTTCATCGAGGCCGGGACCTATGACGGCACGGTCTACGCGGTGCCCTACTACTGGGGCTCGCGCTACATCTTCTTCGACAAGGCCGCGTTCAGCGACGCGGGCCTCGAGGTGCCGACCACACTCGATGAGCTGTCCACGGCGGCGATCGCGCTGCGCGAGGCCGGCGACGACGGCTTCTCCGGGCTGTGGCTGCCCGGTCAGGACTGGCGCAACGGCATCAGCTGGATCTTCGCGCACGGCGGTGACATCGCCGTGAAGGAGGGCGACCAGTGGGTCGGCGCGCTGTCCTCGCCCGAGAGCGTGGCGGGTCTGACCCAGTGGCAGGAGCTGTATGCCGGCGCCTCCACCGCCCCGCAGGACGGCAAGGACGCCGAGGCCTGGGTGCCGTTCAACAACGGGGAGGCCGCGATGTTCATGGCGCCGAGCTGGGCGCGCTGGAGCGTGGAGGAGACCAAGGCCGAGGATCTGGGCGCGTTCGCGCTGCCGGGCGTGGACGGCGGTGTTGCCCCGGTCTTCGCCGGCGGGTCCAACATCGCGATCTCCGCGCAGTCCCAGAACAAGGAGCTGGCGGCCGACCTGATGCGGCTGATCTTCAGCGACGACTACCAGACGATGCTCGCCGAGAACGGGCTCGGCCCGGCCAACCCGGCGTTCACCGAGCTGATGGGTGACGACGAGTTCGCGCAGGCCGCGATCTCCGCCGCTGAGAACGCCAAGCTGACCCCGGCCTCCTCGGAGTGGGCCGCGGTCGAGACCGCCTCGGTCATGGAGGAGTTCTTCGGCCGGATCGCCGGCGGCGAGGACGTCGCCACGGTCGCCGCCGAGGTCGACGGCCAGCTGGCGGACATGCTCAACGGCTGAGCGGGCCAGTTGAACTGATCTCGGTATGACGTGTGGGGCCGGTGCCGGCACCGGCACCGGCCCCCGCGCTGCCCGGGTGATGGACGAGACCGCTACGAAAAGCTGCGGGAGGCGTACGAGACCGCTACGAACTTGGGTGGGGTACGTACAAAACCACTACGAAAATGCGGGGTGGACCCGCAAAACCGCTACGAAAATGTGGGGTGGACCCGCAAAACCACTACGAAAAGGGTGGAGATGACGACCCAGGAGACCCTGGCGGTGGCCGCGCCCGTGCGGTCGCGCCGGCGGCGGCGCGGCGGGCTCGGCGCCTACTGGCTGCTGGTCCCGGCGATCGCGGTGCTGCTGATCGGCGAGGGATACCCGCTGGTGCGGCAGGTCATCATGTCCTTCCAGGAGTTCGGCCGGGCCCAGCAGTTCGGGGCGCCGCCGGAGTGGATCGGGCTGGACAACTACCGCGAGCTGTTCGCCGACGCCCAGATGTGGGGCGTGGTCGTCCGCTCCCTGGTGTTCTGCGCGGTCAACGTCGCGCTCACCATGCTCATCGGCACCGGCTTCGCGCTGATCATGCTGCGGGCGCCGCGCGTCCCGCGGGTCCTGCTCCAGGTGAGCATGCTGCTCTGCTGGGCGATGCCGGTGATCGCCGCGATGACCGCCTGGCAGTGGCTCTTCGACAGCCGCTACGGCCTGATCAACTGGACGCTGACCAACCTGGGTCTGGGTGACTTCACCCGGCACAACTGGCTGATCGAGCCGCTCTCCTTCTACCTGGTCGCCACCGTGATCGTGGTCTGGATGAGCGTGCCCTTCGTGGCGTTCACCGCCTACGCCGCCCTGACCCAGGTGCCGGAGGACGCCCTCGAGGCCGGGCAGATCGACGGCGCCAACGCCTGGCAGCGATGGCGGTTCATCATCTACCCCTCGATCCGCCCGGCGCTGACCATCGTGCTGATGCTGCAGATCGTGTGGGACCTGCGGGTCTTCGCGCAGATCCACTACCTGCAGGGGGTCGGCGGCGTCCCCAGCGAGACCCACCTCCTGGGCACCTACATCTACACCCTCGGCGTCGGGCAGAGCGAGTACGGCATGGCCTCGGCCTTCGCCCTCTTCGTGCTCGTCCTGACGCTGATCCTCACCGGGCGCTACGTGCACGCCCTGCTGAAGGCGGAGACGGTATGAGCACAGACACCCTGGCCGCAGACACCCGGGTCCGGGCGGGCACGGACCGGGCACGCACGAGACGCCTGCGCCGCAGCACCCGCGGCCGCCTCTGGGGCGCGGTGGCCGTCACCATCGCCCTGGTCTGGGCGTTCCCGGCCTACTGGATCCTCAACGGCGCGCTCCAGCCGGTCGAGGCGCTGCGCTCGCCCACCCCCTCCTTCGTGCCGACCGACTTCACCCTCGACGCCTTCGGCCGGGTGCTGGACGGGGACTTCTTCGCCTCGCTCCGGCTCAGCCTGTCGGTGACCCTGATCTGCGTGGCGCTCGCCGTGGTCTGCGCGTTCGTCGCGGCCGTCGCGATCTCCCGCTTCCGCTTCCGCGGCCGGGTCTCCTTCATCATCGTCGTGCTGACCATCCAGATGATCCCGCCGGAGGCGCTGTTCATCAGCCAGTACCGGATGCTCAACGACTGGAACCTCTACAACACGATCGCCGGCCTGTCGCTGCTCTACGTGGCCGCGGTCCTGCCGTTCACCGTCTGGTTGCTGCGCGGCTTCGTCGACGGGGTCCCGGTCGAGCTCGAGGAGGCGGCGATGGTCGACGGGTGCAGCCGGGTCCGCGCGTTCTTCACCATCACCTTCCCGCTGCTCGCGCCCGGCCTGATCGCCAGCGGCGTCTTCGCCTTCCTCCAGGCGTGGAACGAGTACACCCTGGCCGTGGTCGTCATGGAGCCGGACAACCGGACCCTCCCGCTGTGGCTGCGCGGCATGACCACGGTCTCTAACGAGGCGATCGACTGGCCGGCCGTCATGGCGGGCTCGGTGCTCGTGGCCGTGCCGGTGATCGTCTTCTTCATGATCGTGCAGACCAAGATGACCCAGGGCCTGGTCTCGGGGGCGGTGAAGGGATGACCGAGCTGCAGTATGCCGCCAGGAGCGTGCTCCTCGCGGGTTTCGCCGGGCCGGTGGTCCCGTCCTGGCTCTCCCGGGAGGTCGGGCTGGGCCTGGGTGGGGTCTGCTTCTACGGGAACAACGTCGTGCCCGGCCACGACCTCGCCGCGCTGGCCCGGTCGGTGCGCGAGCTCGCGCCGACCGCGGTGCTGGCGGTCGACGAGGAGGGCGGCGACGTCACCCGGCTGCACAGCACCACCGGCAGCCCGTACGCCGGGGCCGCCGTCCTCGGCCGCCTCGACGATCCCGTGGTCACCCGGGAGGTGGCCGCCGGCATCGGCGCCGAGCTGGCCGCGGCGGGGATCTGGCTCGACCTGGCGCCCTGCGCCGACGTGAACTCCGACCCGCTCAACCCGGTCATCGGCACCCGCAGCTTCGGCGCCGACCCGGCGCTGGTGGCCCGGCACACCGAGGCCTTCGTCCGCGGACTGGCCTCCGTCGGGGTGGCCTCGTGCGTGAAGCACTTCCCGGGGCACGGCGACACCCGCACCGACTCCCACCACGGGCTGCCGACGGTCGGTGCCGCGGAGGAGGTGGTGCGCCAGCGGGAGCTGGTGCCCTTCGCCGTGGCGGTTGCTTCCGGGACCCCGACCGTGATGACCTCCCACGTCGTCATCGAGGCGTTCGACCCCGAGCGCCCGGCGACGTTCAGCCCGGCCGTGCTGGGCGACCTGCTGCGGGGCGAGCTGGGCTTCGACGGCGTGATCGTCACCGACGCCCTCGACATGGCGGGCGCGCAGGGGAGCGGGCCGGACGCGATCGGCATCCCCGGCGCCGCCGTCCGCGCCCTGGCAGCCGGCGCTGACCTGCTCTGCCTCGGACCGGAGAGCGACCCAGAGATGGCCCCCGCGACCGTGATCATCCAGCAGGTCGTGGACGCGATCCTCGCGGCAGTCGAGGATGGGACGCTCCCCGCGGAGCGGCTTCTCGATGCCGTCGAGCGGGTCGCCCGGCTCCGGGAGGAGTGGGCCATGAACCCCGGCGCCGCTGCGAGTGCGGCGACTGGCGTAGTGGGGCACGCGCCCGTCGGCGCGGGTGACGCGCACCCGGTCACCCGGACCGCCCGGGAGGCCTCGCTGCGCGCGGCGACCGCGGCCCTGACCAACGTGCCCGCCCTGCCCGGACCGGCCGTCCTGCACCTGGACACCACGAGCAACCCGGCCATCGGGGAGACCACCTGGGGACTGCCGTGCGGCCTGCTCGCGGACCTGCGCTCCAGCGTCCGCCTGGGCCCGGACGACCTGGCCGCCACCCCCGCGCCGACCGGGGCGACCCTCATCGTGGTGCGCGGCGCCACCCGTGACGAGCGGGTCTGGCAGTGGGTCCGCGAGGTCGTCAGCGGCAACAGCCAGGCCTGGCTGGTCGAGCTGGGCTGGCCCGACCCCTGGCTCGACGCGCTGGACCGGGTGGTCTGCACCTACGGCTCCTCGGCGGCCTCGACCGAGGCGCTCGCCGCGGCCCTGGCCCTCGCGAGCAGGACGCGGTCGTGAGCGTCCGGATCGGCATCGACATCGGCGGCACCCGCATCGACGCGGCAGCCGTCGAGGAGACCGCCGACGGCGGCCACCGGGTCCTCGCCCAGCACGCGGTGCCGACCGTCCGCGGACCGGAGGGCATCAGGGCGGGCCTGCGCACGGCATACGGGCAGCTCCTGGACCACCTCGGGGAGGCGACGCCGGTCACCGGCCTGGGCATCGGGGTGCCCGGCATCGTCAGTGACGGGCGGGTCGCCCACGCGGTGAACCTCGGGCTCGACGGGCGCCCGCTCGACCTGGCGGGGGAGGCCGCCGTGCTGACGGCGGTCCCGGTGCGGGTCGAGAACGACGTGAAGGCGGCGGCCTGGGGTGCGGCGCAGTGGCTGCGGGCGACCGAGGGCGCCGGTCCGGACGTGGACCTGGCACTGCTCAACGTCGGGACCGGTCTGGCCGCCGGGCTGGTGCTGGACGGGTCGCTGCGGCGGGGTTCGCGGGGGCTGGCCGGGGAGATCGGCCACCTGGTCACGGACCGCGACGGCCCCCTGTGTCCGTGCGGGAAGCGGGGGTGCCTGGAGCTGTACGCCTCGGGTGGCGGGCTCGCGCGGCGTTGGGCGGGGTCCGCGGTGGAGCTGATGGCGGCCGCGGCGGCGGGCGACGAGAACGCGCGGGCGGTGCGCGACGACCTGGTGGCCGGCCTGGCGCAGGCGGTGCGGATCCTCGTGCAGGCGACCGATGTGGCGCAGGTCGTCCTCGCCGGTGGGGTCGTCACCTCGACCCCCGCGCTGCAGGGGGCGCTGCTGGCCGAGCTGCGCAGCCACGCCGCCGACTCCGGCTTCGAGCAGCACCTGGCGGTGCACGAGCGGGTGCGGTGGCTGCCGGAGGGCTACCCGGCCGGGTCCGTCGGCGCGGCGCTGCTGCCCGCGGGGGAGTAGGGCGTGGAGGTCGTCATCACCGCGACGCCGCGCGAGGCCGGGCTCCTCGTGGCGGACGTCCTGGAGGACTACGTGCGGGCCGGTGCCACGCTGGGCCTGGCTACCGGCTCCTCGCCCGAGCCGGCGTACGAGGAGCTCGTGCGGCGCCACGGTGAGGAGAGGCTGGACTTCGGGGCGTGCCGGGCGTTCCTGCTCGACGAGTACGTCGGGATCACCGCCGACCACCCGCAGTCCTACCGCCGGACGATCCGGTGGATGCTGGCCGACCGGGTGGGGCTCGCTGTGGCCGGCCCGGACGGGACCGCCGCGGACCTGCGCGCGGAGGCCACGGCATACGAGGAGAAGATCCGGGAAGCCGGAGGGATCGACGTGCAGCTGCTCGGGTTGGGCACCGACGGGCATGTGGGCTTCAACGAGCCCGGCTCGTCGCTCTCCTCGCGGACGCGCGTGAAGACGCTGACCGAGCAGACCCTCGCGGACAACAGCAGGTTCTTCGACAGCGAGACCGTGCCGCACCACGTGCTGACCCAGGGGCTCGGGACGATCTCCGAGGCGAGGCACCTGGTGCTCGTGGCCACCGGCGCGGGGAAGGCTCGGGCGCTGGCGGCCGCGGTCGAGGGACCGGTCAGCGCGTCCTGCCCGGCGTCGGTGCTGCAGCTGCACCCGCACGTGACGGTCGTGGTCGACGAGTCCGCGGCCATGCGGCTCGAGCACGCGGGGTACTACCGGTTCGCGCACGAGCACAAGCCGGAGTGGCAGGGCTACTGAACGCCGAGCCAGGCGAACCGGGCCTAAACTCGAAGGGTGCTCACGGTCGAGCGCGAGCAGGTGCTGGCCTACCGGTTGCACTCCCAGCACCTGGATGCTCGACTGCCCGACGGTGGACTGTGGACGGCAGCCGGCACCTGCGGTGTCCAGGACACCCCGGCCGGATCAGCCCGGGTCGCCCTGCGCGCGCGGGTTCACCTCTCAGCCGGGGACCTCGACCGTGCCTTCAGCGACCGGGAGCTGGTCGTGCTGTGGAGCGTGCGCGGCGCGCCGAATGCCGTCCCGGTCTCCGACATCGAAGTCTTCACGACCGGGGCACTCCCCGCGGACGAGGAGTCGTTCCGTGTGTTCCTCCAGGGACAGGCGGGTGAGGTCGACCGATGGGACGCGGCGCCCGGTGAGGCGCTGGAGCGCGTGGGGGCCGCGATGGCTCGGGCGCTCGGCGACGGGGTGCTGTCCAAGGGTGCCCTGAGCACCGCTGTGACCGCCGCCGTCCCCGGGTTCGCGTTCTGGTGTCGGACCTGCGATGCGGACCACGTGCCGGAGGGCCTCTTCCGTGCCGCGGCCATGTCGGCCGGGGTGGTGCTGGCGGTGGGCGAGGATGACAGCGGGCTGACGCGCACCGAGCGCTGGCTCGGCCGGTCGGCGCCCTCCATCAAGCCCGGCGAGGCCCGGGCCGAGCTCGCGCGGCGCTACCTGCACGCCTACGGTCCGGCCACACCGGCCCTGTTCGCCGAGTGGACGCAACGGTCACGCGCCGACGCTCGTGACGCGTTCGGATCGGTGGAGGACGAACTGGTGGAGGTGGAGATGGATGGCCGGTCGGCCTTCCTGCTCGCCGTCGACGAGCCCGTGCTGGCCGCGCCACCGCAGGCCACCGGGGTCCGGCTCCTGCCGCCCCACGACCCCTACCTGCAGCAGCGGGACCGGGCGACTCTGGTGCCCGACAAGGCTGTGCGGTCGTTGGTCTGGCGCCCGGTCAGCGGTCCCGGTGTCGTCCTCGTCGACGGCACCGTCTCGGGCACGTGGCGGGCGCGCAAGCGGGGGACCGCGCTGGCGGTCGACGTCAGGCCGCTGGCGGCCCCGGGCAAAGCCGCCCGGGCTCTCCTGGAGGAGGAGGCCGAGGCGTTGGCTGAGGTGCGCGGTCTGAGGTCTGTCCAGCTCCACGTGGACGCGTGACCAAGCTCCTCCGTGGCCACGCTGGCGGCCTGCTGGCGGCACAATGAGGAGATGGAGCAGAGCATCACGGTCGACATCGCCGCCCCGCCCCAGCGGGTGTGGGCGGTCCTGAGCGACGTGGAGAGCTGGCCCGAGTGGACGCCGACGGTGACGTCCGTGCGGCTCCTCGACCAGGGCCCTCTCCGCCTGGGAAGCCGCGCGGTCATCCACCAGCCCCGCCTCCCCGAGAACGAGTATGTTGTCACCGAGCTCGAGCCGGGCCGCTCCTTCACCTGGGTGGCCAGCGGGCCGGGCGTGCGCACCACGGGACGCCACGCGATCGATCCGCTGCCCGGTGGCGAGGCGAGGGTGCGGCTGTCGGTCGCGCAGGCCGGCTGGCTCGGGACGTTGATGGGACCGTTCTTTCGCGGGCTCACGGACCGCTACCTGGCCACCGAGGCAGACGGGCTCAGGGCGCGGTCCGAGCAGGAGGCCTGACGCGCGGTCCGGACGACCGGGGGCGCCCGGGCGTCGTCGGTGAGCTCTGGTAGGTATAGGGCACCCGACGAAGGAGTCGCCGTGCCAGCACGCTGTTACCCGGAGGAACCGGCCTTCGTGACCTTGTCCGAGGAGCACGTGTGGCGCCGGCTCCGCGACGAGCTGGACGATGACGCCGTGCTGCTCGCCAACGTGCGGCTGACGAACGACGAGGGCGACCACGAGATCGACCTCGCGGTGCTGCTGCCGGACGCCGGTGTCATCGTCGTCGAGGTCAAGGGCAGCGGGGTCTGGGTCGACCAGGACGGTCGGTGGTGGCTCCGTAAGGAGGGCGGGAACGTCCCCGTCGACCCGGTGGAGCAGGCTATGCGGGGCAAGTACCAGTTGCGGAGCTACGTCGAGGACAACCCGGCGTGGGGACGGCCGAAGGTGCGCTGGGCGCACGCCGTCGTGCTCCCGTTCACCCGCCTGCCGTCGGACTTCGCGCTCCCCGACCTGCCGCGGTGGATGGTCCACGACCAGGACGACATGGCCCATCTGGTCGGCCGACTGCGGCACTCGGCGACGCGGCAGGACACCAACCGCAGGGAGCCGTCGGTCGATGACGTCGACAAGATCCTGGAGATCTGGCGCAGCCGCACCCCGGTCTCACCGAGCGTGATCGCCGGTGCGGATGAGCGCGAGGCAATGGCCACCGACCGGTTGACCCATGAGCAGGCGACACTGCTGAAGGTGACCCGTCTGCTGCGCCGCGTCGAGGTGCGCGGTGGCGCCGGCAGTGGCAAGACCGTGCTGGCACTGACCCAGGCCAAGCAACTGGCTCGGGGCAGCGGCACCGAGGGGCGTCCCGCGCAGCGCGTGGCGCTGCTGTGCTACTCCATCGGTTTGGCAGGATTGCTCGAGCGACAGGTCGCGCAGGCGCCACGGCGGAGTCGGCCCGCGTTCGTCGGCACCTTCCACGGGCTCGGGATGACCTGGGGCGCCCCCGACGGGGACCGCGACGACAGTCCCTTCTGGGAGACCGAGCTGCCCGCGCTGATGCTCGACCTAGCGCAGCAGCTGCCCGAGAAGGAGAAGTTCGACGCGATCGTGGTCGACGAGGCCCAGGACTTCGCGGAGTCGTGGTGGGCGCCGTTGCTGGCGGCCCTGCGGGACCCCGACGAGGGTGGCCTCTACATCTACTCCGACGAGAACCAGAAGCTCTTCCCGCGTTTCGGCCGTCCGCCGATCGAGCTCGTGCCGCTCGTGCTCGACCACAACCTGCGCAACACCAAGCAGATCGCGGAGTCCTTCGGGCCGCTCGCCCCCTCGCGCATGAGGCCACTGGGTGGGGAGGGCCCCGAGGTCACCTTCGTCCCGGCGTCCCCGGCGAACGCCCGCGACCTGGCCGACGACCAGGTAGAGGCCCTGCTCGACGAGGGCTGGGCGCCGCACCACATCGCCCTCATCACGACGAAGTCGCGGCATCCCGTGCAGCGGGACCTGCAGGAGACGCGCGGCGACGAGGGCTACTGGGAGAGCTTCTGGGACGAGGAGGACGTCTTCTACGGCACGGTCCTCGGCTGCAAGGGCATGGAGCGTCGCGGCGTCGTGCTCTGCATCAACTCCGCCGACACCGAGCGGGCGCGCGAACGGCTGTATGTCGGGATGTCACGGGCCACGGACCGGCTCATCGTGGTCGGTGACCCGGCGTGGATCCGGGAGGTGGGCGGTGAGCAGGTCGCCCGGCACCTGGGCATCGGGCGGCCGTGACGAGGGCCGTGACGGCACCGTCAACTCATCGAGCAACCGCCTGGCGGCGCCCTCGACACGTGGTCTGCTAGCAGAGTGCTAGCATGGGTGGCATGACGACGACCCTCTACGTGCGAGATGTGCCCCCTGAGGTGGCGCAGGTCCTGAAGGAGCGCGCGGCGGCCGAGGGGAAGTCCTTGTCGGCCTATGTCGTCGCCGAGCTGGCGCGCGTCGCCTCGCGTCCCACGAATGCCGAGATCGTGGCGCGTCTGCGGACGCGGGACCGTGCAGACGGTCCGAGCACCACGGAGATCCTCGACGCTCTCGCTGACGCCCGACGGTGATCGTCATCGACGCCTCCGCCATGATCGAGGCACTCATCGGGCGCGAGGTCGACGACGAGCTGCTGGAGGCGTTGACGGGCGATGTGGCGGCCCCGCACATCCTCGACCTGGAGGTGCTCTCGGTCCTCCGAGGGCTAGAACTCGGAGGGAAACTCCGGACGGACCGCGCGGAGTCGGCCCGCACCGATCACTTCGACCTGCTGATCCATCGCCACGACACCGCACCACTGGCTGAACGCATCTGGGACCTGCGGCATCGTTACACGACGTACGACGCGGGCTACCTAGCTCTCGCGGAGGCCCTGGGTGCACCGCTGCACACCTGTGACAACAAGCTGGCCAGCGCCGGCCACGGAGCCGCGGTGCACGTACATCACCGAACGCACTGAGGGACTCAGTCGTCGGGCGGCACCTGGAAGGCGCGGACCTCGATCCGGCCACCGAGGGCCTTCGAGGCGCGAGCGGCCCAGTCCACGGCGGTCTGCTCGTCGGCCACGTCGATCACCCAGAAGCCACCGAGGTACTCGGGTGCCTCGACGAAGGGGCCCTGGGTCGTCGTCAGCGACTCACCGGTGTTGTCGACGGTGACCGCGCTCGAGGGCGGCATCAGCCCGCCGGCGAAGACGAAGGCATCGGTGGAGGTCAGCTCCTCGATGATCGCCCCGGTGGCAGCCATGGCCGCCTCGAGCTCGGCCGGGTCCATGGTCTCCATGGTCGGCTCCTCGTCGGAGTCGTGCGGAACGGACAGCAGGTACTGGCTCATGCCCTGTATGGACCGCACTGGGCATGGGAACTCATCGGCGGACTGTCACCGCCTACGTCGAACGGGTCGTCGAGGCCAGGATCCGGCGGGCGCGGCGCCCGAGGTCGCTGAGGTCCACCCGTCCGGCGTCGGCCGCGGCGGCCAACCGCTCGGCCAGGTCCAGGGCCTCATCGAGCTCCGGCCCGGCGATGGCGGCGTCCTGACCCATGTCGCGCAGGATCGTCGTCTCGGTTCGGGAGGCGATCAACGGCTCGGCGACCCCCTCGATCCAGACGCGCGTGCGGTGGCCGTCACCGCGCTCGTCCCCGGTGATCCGCTCCAGCGCGTAGATGCGGTCCGCGCGGGCGAACTTGCCGAAGCCCAGCGCCACCATCCGCGTGTCCGAGGCCATGCCCCATCTTGGCACTCACCCCTGGTTCGCCGCAGCGCCGCGCGACATGATGGTGCCGACCATAGACGTGAGACGGCGACGGGCACATGACTCAGACGGGCACATGACGCGGACGGGCAGAGGGCGCACGGATGGCTGACGCGCTGCTGGAGACCAAGCTGCTCCGTCCACGCACGCGCCGCGACACCGTGCCACGGACGCGGCTGGTGGGCCTGCTCGCGCGCGCGGCCCAGGCCCTGGTCACCGTGGTCTCGGCCCCGGCCGGCTTCGGCAAGACCACCCTGGTCGAGACCTGGCTGCGGACGGTCGACGGACCGGTCGCGTGGGTCTCCCTCGACGGAGGGGACCGCCGGCTGACCTCGTTCCTGCCCTACGTCCTCACCGCCATCGACAGGGCCGTGCCCGGGGCGGCGAGTTCCGCCCGGGTGCTCTGGGGGTCCGGGCAGGCACCCGTCGACAGCGTCCTCACCGGCGTCGTGAACGAGCTGAGCGTGTATGACGGGGACCTCACCCTGGTCCTTGACGACTACCACCTCGCGGACGGCCCGGACGTTGCCGGGGCGATGGCCTTCCTCGCCGACCACCTGCCACCGCAGCTGCACCTCGTCCTGAGCACGCGGTCCGACCCCGCACTGCCGCTGGCCCGGCTGCGCGCCCGCGGCGAACTGGTCGAGATCCGGGCGGCTGACCTCCGCTTCGACGCCGACGAGGTGTCGACCTACCTCAACGACCTCCACGACCTCGCGCTGCCGGCGGATGCGGTCGCGGCACTCGGGTCCCGCACGGAGGGCTGGGTCGCGGCGCTCCAGCTCGCCGTGCTGTCGCTGCGGGACCGGCCCGACGCCGCACGGTTCATTGACCGGTTCACCGGGGACGATCGGTTCGTCGTCGACTACCTCGTCGAGGAGGTGCTGCGCCGGCAGCCCGAGGACGTGCGGCGCTTCCTGCTCGACACCTCGGTCCTCGAGCGGCTGACCGCGCCGCTGTGCGCCGCACTGACCGACGACCCGGGCGGGGCGCGCGCCATGCTCGACCGCCTGGAGCGCGACAACCTCTTCGTGGTCCCTCTGGACGAGCACCGCCGGTGGTTCCGCTACCACCACCTGTTCGCCGAGGTGCTGCGCGCCCACCTGCACCAGGAACGGCCCGACGACGTCGCGGACCTGCACCAACGGGCCAGCCGCTGGTTCGCGCAGGAGGGCCCCGTCGAGGAGGCGGTGCGGCACGCGCTCGCCGCCGGCGACCCGACCACGGCCGCCGACCTGGCCGAGCGGGCGATCCCGGACCTGCGACGCGAACGGCGGGAGGACGTCATACGACGGTGGGTCGACGAGCTGCCCGCCGAGGTGGTGCGCGAGCGTCCCGTGCTGGCGGTCGGGCTGATCGGTGGCCTGGTGGCCAGCAACGACCTTGTCCGAGTCGAGGAGCGGTTGAAGGCGGTCGAGGAGCTGCTCACCCGGCCGCCGTCGGACCTGATCGTGGCCCAGCCGGAGGAGCTGGCCTCCGTGCCGGCCCGGGTCGAGATGTACCGCGCTGCGCTGGCGCTCACCGCGGGCGACCCGGCCGCTGCGATCCACCACGCGCACCGGTCCCGGGGCTTGGCGCCCGCCGGCGACGACCTGTCCGTGGCCGCCGCCTCCGGGCTTGCGGGCCTGGCCTCCTGGGCCACCGGAGACCTCGTGAGGGCCCACGAGTCGTATGTCGTGTGCGCGGCGGGACTGGAGCGCGCCGGCTACGTCGCGGACGTGCTGGGCTGCTCGCTCACTATCGCCGACCTGGAGCTCGCCCTCGGTCGGCTGGGCGACGCCGACCGGACCCTGCGCCGGGCCCTGGACCTCGCGCGGCGCCAGGGACGCGACGGTGAGGTGCTGCGCGGCACGGCGGACATGCTCGTCGCCCTGAGCCGGACCGCCTGGCACCGCGACGACCTGACCGCGGCTGCGGAGCTCCTGCGCGAGGCGGACGACCTCGGTGAGTCCGCGGGACTGCCGCAGCAGCCCTACCGGTGGCGCGTGGCGATGGCGCGACTCCGGGCGGCCGAAGGCGATTGGTCGGCGGCGATCGAGCTGCTCGACGACGCGGAACGGGTCTACGTCGGGGACCTCTCCCCGCCCGTGCATCCGGTCCACGCCACCCGCGCCCGGGTGCTCGCCGCCTCCGGTGACGTCGGCGGCGCACGGGCCTGGGCACGGGAGCACGGGCTGGGGGTCGGGGACGACCTGACCTACCTGCGTGAGTACGAGCACGTCACGCTGGCCCGGGTTCTGCTGGCCGAGCACCGCGCGGGCGGACGGCAAGGGGTGCTCGCGGAGGTCGTCGCGCTGCTGGACCGGCTCCTCGAGGCGGCGCAGGCGGGCGGCCGTGGGTGCTCGGTCATCGAGATCGAGGCGCTGCGCGCGCTCGGGCACCACGCGGTGGGTGCCGACGAGCGGGCGCTGGACGCGCTCGAGCACGCCGTCGACCTGGCCGAGCCCGACGGCTGGGTCCGGTACCTCCTCGACCCCGACCTCGGCGACCTGCTGGAGGCCCTCGCCCGGCGCCGACCCAACCGGGGACTCGTGGCGCGGCTCGTCCAGAGGCGAGCTCACGGCATACGGCCCTCCGGGGTGAGGAGTGCGGCACCGGACGCCCTGCCGGACCCGCTGAGCGAGCGCGAGCTCGACGTGCTCCGGCTCCTCGGCTCCGACCTCGGCGGACCCGCGATCGCGCGTGAGCTGTTCGTCTCGCTCAACACCGTGCGGACGCACACCAAGCACATCTACACCAAGCTCGGCGTGAACAACCGGCGTGCCGCCATCAGCCGTGCGCACCAGCTCGGGCTGCTGACGCGCGGTCGCTGAATCACCACCCGGGTCACCAGATGAGGTGACGACCGGTCACCAGGTCCGCTCCTAGCGTGCCGCCATGAGCACCGCGCACGGACCGGATCAGGTCGAGATCCGGGTCCAGGGGCACCTCGACGAACGGTGGACCTCCTGGTTCGACGGGCTGACCGTCGAGCTCGAGGCCGACGGCGTCACCTGCCTGCGCGGTCGCGTCGCCGACCAGGCGGCCCTGCACGGGCTCCTGGGCAGGCTCCGGGACCTCGGCATCCCGCTCCTGTCGGTCGCCGTCGTCCCACCCCCACCCCAGCAGTCCGGCACGGAAGGAACCCAGCCATGATCACCACCACGACCCCCACCACGACGGCCCCGACGGCGGCCCCGCCGGACCGGATGAGGAAGGCGGCCCTGTGGGCCGGCGTCATGTACATCCTCACCTTCGTGTCCATCCCGACCCTCGCGCTCTACGGGCCGGTGAAGGACCCCGGCTTCCTCACCGGCGCCGGCTCCGACAGCGGCGTCCTCATCGGGGGTGCCCTCGAGCTGGTCGTCGGGATCACCTGCATCGGCACGGCCGTGGCGCTCTATCCGGTCGTGCGGCGGCAGAACGAGACCCTCGCGATGGGCTTCATCGGAGCCCGCATCCTCGAGGGGACACTCATCTTCGTGGGCGTCGCCAGCCTCTGGACGCTGATGACCCTGCGGCAGGGCGGGGCGGGTGCGGAGGCGGCGCTGATGGGGGAGACCCTCGTGACCTTCTACGACAAGATCTTCTTGGTCAGCCAGGGCTTCATCCCGACCCTCAACGCGCTCCTCCTCGGCACGCTGCTGTTCCGGTCGCGGCTGGTCCCGCGCGTCCTGCCCGTGCTCGGGTTCATCGGCGCCGGCACGCTGTTGACCTACAACACCGCCAGTCTGCTCGGGTTCTCCGGAGAGCTGGCCGAGCTCCTGGCACTGGTCATGGTCCTTCCGATCGCGACCTGGGAGTTCTCGCTCGGCGTCTACCTGGTGGTCAAGGGCTTCCGGCCTGAGGCAGTCGCTCGGCTCGACACGGTCCCGGCGGTGCCGGGCAGCCCGTGGCCCGGCCGGCACGCGGTAAACGCTGGGGCGTCGTCATGACCACCCTGCGCGTCTCCGCACCGTCCACAGCCCTCGTCGCCGCGCCGCTGTCGACCTTCCGGGTGAACCTCATGCGGGTTGGCTTCCTCGTGATGGCCGTCGGCCTGGCTCTGGTCAAGTGGCCGCTGTTCTTCCGGGACGGCGGCGTCGGGTCCCTGCCCGCCCTCGAGGGCGTGGTGGCCGTGCTGCTGACGGCGATGGGGCTGCTCGCGATCCTCGGCCTGCGGCAACCGATCAGGATCCTGCCACTGCTCGTCCTCGAGTCGCTCTGGAAGGTGATCTGGCTCGCCGCCGTCGGACTGCCGCACCTGCTCGCGGACGACGTGGACGGTCAGATGGGCAGCCTGCTGTCCAGCATCTCGGTGGGCGTGATCATCATCGCCGTCACGCCGTGGGACTACGTGTGGAGGCAGTATGTCGTGGCGCCTGCGGTGCCATGGCGTTCGTCCGGACGGGGTCGCCTGAGTCAGGTTGAGCCGCGGTGACCGACACCGTCGAGGTCCTGGCACGTGGCGCGCTCATCGGGTTGGGCGGCGCCGCGGCCATGGACCTGTGGGGCTGGGTGGCTCGTCGAGCCCTCGGGATCACCGGCCTGGACTACGCCCTGCTGGGTCGCTGGATCGGCCACGCCAGCCGCGGCCGGCTGCACCACACGAGCATCTCCGCGGCCCGGCCGATCAGGGGCGAACGCACCCTCGGCTGGGCCGCGCACTACGCGATCGGGATCACCTTCGCGCTCCTGCTGCTGGTCGTCGAGGGGATCGGGTGGGCGCACGCGCCGACCCTCTGGCCGGCGCTGCTCGTCGGGTGGGTCACGATCGTCGCGCCCTGGTTCGTCATGCAGCCCGGCATGGGGCTTGGCGTCGCCGCCTCGCGGACGCCGCGTCCCGGGGCGGCGAGGCTGCGCAACCTCGCCAGCCACACGGCATACGGCATCGGGTTGTTCGTGTCGGCGACGGTCGTCGGGGCCGTCTGGTCGTGAGGAGCCGCGTGCGCCGCAGGCGGACTACTCCTGGTTGAAGACCGAGTCGAACGACGCGGCCGCGGGGGAGTAGTCAAACCGCTTGAGGAACTGCAGCGCCTCGGGCGCGCCCTCGAGCCGGTCCATGCCGGCGTCCTCCCACTCGACCGAGATCGGGCCGTCGTAGCCGGCGGCGGCCAGCGCCCGGAAGCAGTCCTCCCAGGGGACGTCGCCCCGCCCGGTGGAGACGAAGTCCCAGCCGCGGCGCGGGTCGCCCCACGGCAGGTGCGAACCGAGGCGCCCGTTGCGGCCGTTGCCGATCCGCATCCGGGTGTCCTTGCAGTCCACGTGGTAGATCCGGTCGGCGAAGTCGGTGATGAAGCCGACCACGTCGATGTCCTGCCACAGCATGTGGCTCGGGTCCCAGTTCAGGCCGAAGGCCTCGCGGTGCCCGATCGCCTCCAGGGTGCGCACGGTCGACCAGTAGTCGTAGGCGATCTCGCTGGGGTGCACCTCGTGGGCGAAGCGCACGCCGCACTCGTCGAAGACGTCGAGGATCGGGTTCCAGCGGTCGGCGAAGTCCTGGTAGCCGGCCTCGATCCGCTCGGCCGGGACCGGCGGGAACATCGCGACGTACTGCCAGATCGAGGAGCCGGTGAACCCCACGACGGTGTCCACGCCCATCCGCTGCGCCAGCCGCGCGGTCAGCTTCAGCTCCTCGGCGGCGCGCTGCCGCACCCCCTCGGGGTCACCGTCGCCCCACACCCGCGAGCCGACGATCGCCTGGTGCCGCTCGTCGATCGGGTCGTCGCAGACCGCCTGCCCCTTGAGGTGGTTGGAGATCGCCCAGCACCCCAGCCCGTGGCGTCGCAGGATCTCCAGCCGCCCCTCGACATACTCCTCGTCGTCCCAGCGCCAGGCGTCCAGGTGCTCGCCGGAGACCGCGATCTCGAGGCCGTCGTAGCCCCACCCGGCAGCGAGTTCGGCCACCTCCTCGAGCGTCAGGTCGGCCCACTGGCCGGTGAAGAGGGTGAAGCGGCGTGCCATGGTCTCTCCTTGCCTCGTGTCAGGTCTGTATGTCGTGTGGCTGGGTGTCGTTCCAGGGTGCCAGGTGGGCGTCAGTTGCCGGTGTCGGTGAAGGTGCCGCCGCGCGCGTGGCTGGTCTCGATCGCCTCCAGCACCCGCTGCACCGCCAGCCCGTCCTCGAAGCTCGCGTGCACCGCCTCGCCCGTCGCGATGGCCCGCAGGAAGTCGGCCGCCTGGGAGGTGAACGTGTGGTCCCAGCCGAGGACGTGACCGGCTGGCCACCAGGCGTCGAGGTAGGGGTGCTCCGGCTCGGTCACCAGGATCGTGCTGGCGCCGTCGGTGCGGGCATCTCCGGTCTGCGTGAGGACCAGCTTGTTGAGCGACTCCAGGTCGAAGCGCAGCGACCCGGTCGTGCCGTAGAGCTCGATCTGCAGGGCGTTCTTGCGCCCGGTGGCCACACGGCTCACCTCGAGGCTGGCGACCACCCCCGAGGCAGTATGCAGGGTGGCCCAGGCCGCGTCGTCGACCGTGACCGCCTCGGTCCCGTCCGGGCCGGGGCGCTCCGCGACGAAGGTCTTCAGGGCGCCGCTCACCTCGGTGACGTGCTCGCCGAGCAGGAAGTGCAGCTGGTCGACGGCGTGCGAGCCGAGGTCGCCGAGCACGCCGGAGCCGGCGGTCTCCTTGCGCAGCCGCCAGGTCATCGGTGCCTGCGGGTCGCTGAGCCAGTCCTGCAGGTAGCTGAGCCGGACCTGCTGCACGGTGCCGATCCGACCCTCGCGGACCAGGTCGCGGGCCAGCGCCAGGGCCGGGACGCGGCGGTAGTTGAAGCCCAGCATGGCGCGGCCGGGGGAGTCCGCGGCGGCCGCCACCAGTGCCTCGCACTCGGCGACGCTGTTGGCCAGCGGCTTCTCCACCAGCACGTGCTTGCCCGCGGCGAGGGCGGCCAGGGCGACCTCGGCGTGCAGGTGACCGGGCGTGCAGACGTCGACGATGTCGATGTCCTCGCTGGTCACCGCCTCGCGCCAGTCCGTGGCGGTGGCCGCCCAGCCCAGCTCGTCGGCGGCCTGCTGCACCCGGTCACCGTCGCGCCCGACCAGGGTCTGCATCCGGACCGGGGCGACGTCGGGGTAGAAGGCGGCGACGTTGCGCCAGGCGTTGGAGTGGGCGCGGCCCATGAAGGAGTAGCCGATGACGGCGACACCCAGCGGTCGGGACGCAGGACCGCCCGGTGCCGCAGCAGGGGCGGGTTCGGTGGTGGGAGCGACGGTCGGCTCAGGCATCGGGGTCCCCCTCGGTCGATGCGGTCAGGGATCGGAGGAAGGCGAGCCCGGTCGTGGCCAGGTCGTCCTGGGTCGGGGCCAGGGGCCGCCAGATCGAGGCGGCGGTGGCGATCGAGGCGTTGTCCGCGGTGAAGCTCTCGATGTTGAGCGGTCCGGTGTAGCCGACCTCGTCGAGCGCCGCGAGCAGCGCCGGCCAGTCGGTCTGGTCGCCGCCGGGTGCGCCGCGGTCGTTGCCGCAGACCTGCACGTGCACGAGGTGCTCCCCGGCCTGCCGCACGGCCTCGGCGGAGGAGCGCTCCTCGATGCTCAGGTGGTAGGTGTCCAGCGCGAGGCCGACCCCGGAGCCCAGCAGTTCGGCCAGCCCTTCCAGCGCCTGGCCGACGGTGTTGACCAGGGAGGTCTCGTAGCGGTTGAGCGGCTCGATGCCGAGCCGCACGCCCACGGCGGTGGCGTGCTCGGCCACCGGCGCGAGGTTCTCGCGCCACTGCGCGTAGGCGGCGGCGCGCTCCTCCGGGGAGAGGCGCCAGACCCGCCCGGTCGCGGCGTAGAACGGCCCGCAGACCGAGGTCGCCCCGATGCCGGCCGCCAGGTCAAGGCAGTGCCGCAGGTAGTCCTGAGTGGCCCGGACCTGTGCGTCCTCCGCCGCCACCAGGTCACGGCCGGGGGCCATCGCGCCCACGACATACGGCTGCAGCCCGGTCCGGTCCAGGGCCGCGGCGACGGTGCGCGCGGTGAGGTCGCCGGGGTTCTCCAGCGGCAGCTCGACCGCGTCGAAGCCCATCCCCGCGATCCGGTCCAGGAGCGCGGGCAGCTCGTGGTCGGTCAGGGGCGAGGTCCAGACCCAGGTGTTGACGCCGATGGCTCGCACGCCGATCTCCTCTCGTGGGTGGCAGGGGTGGGGCAGTGGCACTGGTGGGACGCCCGTCCCCGGGGGACGTGACACTGGTGTGCTGAGGCGCACCAGTGTCACGTCTCCTCGGGTAGGGGCCGGGTGGTCCGCTCCGGCGCGGGAGCCGGGCGGGGTCCGGGGGTTACGGGATGACCCGCTCCTGCCACACCTGCGGGTAGCCGGGCAGGTCCTCGCCGCCGAACTTGGCGTAGTGCCCGTCCGGCATGCCCTCGTTGGCGGCCAGGAAGTCGGCGCGCTCCGCCTCGGTGATCGGGGTCTGCGGCAGCACCCACTCGGTGGGGATCTCCTCGCCGGCGAAGATCTTCTCGACCGCCAGCAGCGGGGTGCGCCACTGGAAGTTGGAGTAGACCGGGGCCAGCCCGGTCAGGCCGGTCTCCTCCCACTTGCGCAGGAAGCTCATCTCGTCCTCACCGGTCATCACCGGGTAGTCCACGCCGGCGTCCTCGAAGGCCTCGATCGCGGCGACGGCACCGTCACCGGCGTCCATCCAGACGCCCTGGACGTCGCCCTTGGCGAGCTCGTCGCTGATGATCTTCTTGATCTCGGTCGGGTCGGCGCCGGTGAAGTAGTCGACCGCCTCGATGCCGTTCTCGGAGAAGATCTTCTCGGCCGCAGCCCAGCGGTGCTCCAGCACGTCCACGCCGGGCAGGATGCGTAGCGCGACGACCTTGTCGCCCTCCTCCAGGTTGTCCACGAGGAACTCGGCGGTGTCGATGCCCCACGCGAAGCCACCGATCGGGTGGATGAACGTCGTGGCGCAGTCGGTCTCGACGCCGCGGTCGAAGACGACGACCGGCAGGCCGGTGTCGCAGGCGCGCTCGACGGCCGGGGTCAGCGCCGCCGTGGAGCTCGGGCTGATGACGAAGGCGTCGCAGTTGCCCTCGTTGATGAAGTAGTCGATGTCGGCGATCTGGGTGTTGTCGTCGTCCTGGGCGTCACGGGTCTCCATCTCGGAGATGACGCCGGACTCCTGCAGCACCTTGAGCTGCTCGTTCATCGTGATCCAGCCGGTCTGCCGCCACGGGTTGCTGATCGAGGCGTTGGAGAAGCAGACCTTCTTGGCGCCCTCGGAGGCGAACTCGGAGGTGTCGGTCATCGGACCGTCGATGTACTGCAGGTGCGGCGCGTTCGGGTCGCCCTCGAAGGTGGCGGTGCGCTGCTCGTACTGCGTGTCATAGACGGCCTGGTCGAACCAGTCGTCCGAGGAACCGTCCTCGGCCGGCTCCTCGCCCTCGTCCTCGCCGCCCTCGGCGGGCTCCTCGCCGGCCGGGTCCTCCGCGGACTCGGAGGTCGCCGGGTCGTCGAGGGAGTCGTCGGTGGAACACGCGGCCAGCATGGCGAGCGCCGCCACGGCCGCAAGTGGTGCGGTCAGCATCTTTCTGCGCATCAGTTCTCTCCTGTGGTGGTGCCCTGGACGGGCGGGGTGGGTCCGGTGGTCTCCCCGGCGGGTGAGCCGGGAGTATGCGGGGTGGTCGCCCCGGCGGGTGAGCCGGGAGACTGCGCGGTGGTCGCCGGGTCTCGGCGGCGCGGTCGGAGCCCGGCGCGCCAGGCCTTCCCGGCGGCGGCCACGGCGAGGATGATGATCACGCCCTGGACCGTGTCGCGCCAGGTCGAGGCGACGCCGAGGAAGTTCAGCAGGGTGAAGAGCAGCTCGAGGGCGAAGGCGCCGGCCGCGGCCGACAGCACCCAGCCGCGCCCGCCGCCGAGCACCACGCCGCCCAGGACGACGGCGGTGATGGCGGTGAACTCGTAGCCGCGGCCGACGGAGGGGTGCACCCCGGCATACCCGACCAGGATGATCCCGGCGACGGTCGCAGCCAGGGACGAGAGGATGAAGGCGCGGGTCTTGACCCACCACACCGGCGCCCCGGCCAGGTGGGTGGCCTCGGGGTTGTCGCCCGCTGCGATCAGGGTGCGGCCGTAGGGCCGGCGCATCAGCAGCACCGCGCCCACGGCGAGCGCCACGAGGATGATCGCGGGGTAGGGGATGATGTCGACGACCGGCACGTCGCGGATGCCGCCGCGGCCGATCTGCCGGAAGCTGTCGACCGGGTTGCCGGTCGCGGCGCCCCCGGTGAGGTAGAGCACCAGCCCGGACAGTGCCAGCATCGTGCCCAGCGTGACGATGAAGCTCGGCACCCGCAGGAGCGTCGTGGCCAGGCCGTTGACGAGCCCGACCAGGATGCCCAGGGCGACCATCAGCAGCATGACCGGCAGGATCCGGGACTCGTCCTGGCCGATGAGGTTGCCCGAGATGACCACCTGCATGGTGACGACCGAGCCCATCGACAGGTCGAACTCCCCGGAGACGATCACGAAGTACTGACCCATCGCGGCGATCGCGATCGGTGCTGTGCGGCCGATGAAGCGGATGAGCGAGCCGGGCTCGCCGAAGTTGGGGTTGGCCGCGACGACGGCGGCCAGCAGCACGCCACAGAGGATGAAGACCGCGCCGCCGGGGGTGCCCAGCGTGCGGGCCAGCCGCTGGAGCGGGCTGCCCTGACGCTCGGCCAGCAGACCGGGGGCCCGGTCGACGGTCGTGGTGCCGGTGCTCATCGGGCCTCCTGCAGGGCCGCGTCACCCAGGGACTGCCGGCCGAACCGGGGCGGCCGTCCGGCGGTGCGGCGGGCGTAGACCGCGACCGCCGCGATGATCACCACGCCGCGCACGACGTCCTTGAGGAAGGGGTTGACCTCCATGACGCCCATGACGTTGTCCATCACGGCGAAGATCGCCACGCCGCCGAGGGTGCCCAGGATGTTGCCCTTGCCGCCGGCCAGGACGGTCCCGCCCAGCACCACGGCGGCGATCGACATCAGGTCGTAGCCACCCTGGGCGCCGATGGTGGGGCTGCCGACGCTGAGCCGGGCCAGCAGGAGCAGACCGGCCATCCCCGCCAGCACGGAGCAGAGCACGTGCGCCATCACCACCGGGGTGGTGGTGTGCAGCCCGGACATCCGGGCGACCTCGCGGTTGCCTCCCACGGCATACAGGTGGTGGCCGATCCGGGTGCGGCGCAGCAGCAGGATGACCAGCACGGCACAGCCGAGCATGATCAGGGTGGAGACCGGCACCGGGCCGATGTTCGTGGCGCCGATGAGCCGGAAGTCGCGGGGCGCCGAGCCGGCGGATCCCTTGTAGTTGGTGGCCAGGTAGCCGGCCAGGATGAGCCCCATGCCGAGCGTGGCGATGAAGCCGTGGACGTCCAGCAGCGTCACCACCAGGCCGTTGGCCAGGCCGATCAGGGCCGAGACGCCGAGCGCGACGACCACGCCCAGCACGATGTTGCTGGTCTGGCCGGCCATGATCACGCCGGCGACCAGGCTGGTCAGGCTGGTGACGTAGGGCACCGACAGGTCCAGGCTGCCCGCCAGGATGACGAGGGTCTGCCCGATGGCGATGAAGCCCAGGATGCTGGTGCCGGTGAGGATCGCCGAGATGTTGCCGGGGCTGAAGAAGTTGCGCCCGGCCATCGCGGTCAGGATCGCGCCGGCCACGATGGTCAGGGCCAGGACGATGAAGACGATGCCGGTCGAGGTGACCGGTGCCCTCCGGCGGGTCGGGGTCGTGGTGGCGGTGCTCACGCGGCGTCACCGCCCGGAGGGGTCCCGGCGTCCGCGCCGGTGGCCAGGGCCAGGATCTGCTCCTCCGAGGAGCCCGCCGGCAGCTCGCCGGCCAGGCGGCCCTCCCGCATCACCAGGATCCGGTCGGACATCCCGATGACCTCCGGGAGCTCGCTGGAGACCATGAGGATCGCCACCCCGTCGGCGGCCAGCTGGCGCATCAGCTCGTAGATGGAGTGCTTGGCCCCGACGTCGATGCCGCGGGTCGGCTCGTCCATGAGCATCACCCGCGGGTGGGTGCTCAGCCAGCGAGCGAGGACCACCTTCTGCTGGTTGCCGCCGGAGAGGAACTGGACCTCCTGGTCCATCCCGCGGGCGGCGACGGCCATCGATGACAGGACCCCCGGCATACTGCCTCTGGCGGTGCTGGTCCGGCCGGGGAAGACGGCGCGGACCACCCCCAGGGCGTTGTCCAGGATCGACTGGTTGAGGGCCAGGCCCTTGGCCTTGCGGTCCTCGGTGACCAGGGCCAGACCGCGCCGGATCGCCTGGCGCGGGGAGCCGATGCGGACCGGCCGGCCCTCCAGGTGCACGCTGCCGCGGGTGAACGGCTGGGCCCCGAAGATGCCCTCGACGAGCTCCGTGCGGCCGGAGCCCTGTAGCCCGGCCAGGCCGACGATCTCACCGGCACGCAGGCGCAGGTCGATGCCGTCGACGTACCCGTTGCCGGCGCCGGTGAGGGTCAACACCTCCGGCCCGGGCTCCGTGCCGGGGACCGGGTCGGGGAAGAAGGCCGACATCGGGCGGCCGACCATCATCCGGACCAGGGTCGCCTCGTCCAGCTCGGTGGTGGGCCGGGTGGCGACGTGGCGCCCGTCCTTGAGGACGGTGATCGTCTCGCACAGCTCGAACAGCTCGGGGAGGCGGTGGGAGACGTAGAGGACGGCGACCCCGCGCTCCTGCAGGCGCCGCACCATGCCGTAGAGCAGCGCGACCTCGTGTTCGGCCAGGGCGGCGGTGGGCTCGTCCATCTGGATGATGCGGGCGTCGTAGCTGACCGCCTTGGCGATCTCGACGATCTGCTGCTCGGCGACCGACAGGGTGCGCACGACCGTCTGGGGGGAGAGGCCGGAGACGCCCAGACCCTCGAGGAGCTCGGCGGTGTCGCGCTGCATCTGCCCGGTGTCGACGAGGGCGCCGCGGCGGGGCTCGCGGCCGAGGTAGATGTTCTCGGCCACGCTGCGGTCCGGGAGCAGGTTGAACTCCTGGAAGACGGTGGCCAGCCCGGCCTGCTGCGCCTGGACCGGGTGTCCGAAGGCGCGGCGCTCGCCGGCGATCTCGATCGTGCCGCCGTCGGGCTGGTAGACCCCGGCGAGGATCTTCATCAGCGTCGACTTGCCGGCGCCGTTCTCGCCGACGAGGCCGTGGACCGCCCCGGCACGCAGCTCGAGGTCGACGTCCTGGAGGACCGCGTTCCCGAAGAAGCGCTTGGTCAGCCCGGTCGCGCGCAGCAGCGGCGCGGAGGCGTCCCGGACCGGTCCGGCCGGGGGACCGCTGGCGTCCCCCTCGGAGGGTTGCCCGGGGTGGGCGACGTCGGTGTCGTACGGCACGGCCCGACTATGACACGGTTCACACACTTTTGTCGAGTCACCGGCGAAAGTCGCGTGTTGAGCGTTCTTAAGTGCCGTGGTTCACTTCGGTGGTGCGCACCAGTGACATCTTCGACCTGCTCCGGGACGGCCGGCCCCGCACGCGTGCCCAGCTGGCCGAGACGACCGGGCTGGCGCGGTCGACGGTGGCGGCCCGGGTCGAGGTGCTGATGAAGCTCGGGCTGATCGCGCCCTACGGCGATGCCCGCTCGACGGGCGGACGTCCGCCGTCCCTCTTCGCGCTCAACCCGTCCGTGCGGGTCGTGGCCGCGGTGGACGTCGGCGCGACGCACGCGGTCGTGGTGCTGTGCGACCTCTCGGGCGCGGTCCTCGCCGAGACCCGGTCGGCGCTCGACATCGCCCTCGGCCCGGATGCGGTGCTCGGCTGGGTGACCACCACGATCGCCGAGCTGCTGGTTCAGGCGAAGCGTCCGGAGGCTGACCTGGCGGCGATCGGGATCGGGCTGCCCGGTCCGGTCGAGCACTCGACCGGTCGCCCCATCAACCCGCCGATCATGCCGGGCTGGGACCGCTACGACGTCCCGGGGCACGTGCAGCGCACCTACCCGGTGCCGGTGCTCATCGACAACGACGTCAACATCATGGCGCTGGGGGAGCAGCAGACCCACCTGCGCGACGTCGAGGACCTGGTCTTCATCAAGGTCGCCACCGGCATCGGCGCCGGGATCATCAGCGGCGCTGCACTCCAGCGCGGTGCCCAGGGCACCGCGGGGGACCTGGGTCACGTGCGGGTGGTGCGGGGCGAGGGGGTGATCTGCCGGTGCGGCAACGAGGGCTGCCTGGAGGCGGTCGCCGCCGGCCCGGCCCTGGCGGCGCGGCTGCGGGCGGCCGGCCACGAGGTGTCCTCGACCCAGGACGTGGTGGACCTGGTGCGCAGCGGCGACGTGGCCGCGATCCAGGAGATCCGCCAGGCCGGTCGCGACATCGGGGAGGTCGTCGCCACGATGGTCAACCTCATCAACCCCTCGGTCGTGGTGATCGGCGGACGCCTCGCCGACTCCGGCGAGCACCTGCTCGCCGGGATCCGCGAGGTGGTCTACCGCCGGTCTCTGCCGCTCGCGACCGAGTCGCTGCGCATCGTCTCCTCCCGCGCCGGCGCCGAGGCCGGCGTCCTCGGCGCGGCCTCCATGGCGATCACCCACGTTCTCTCGCCCGAGGCCATCGAGGCCGCCAGCGCCGCCGTCTAGCGACCGAGCGCGTGGGGCGTCGCTCTCAGGGGCGACCGAGCGCGTGGGGCGTTGCTCTCAGGGGCGACCGAGCGCGTGGGGTTGCGTTCT
>JAAYYA010000135.1 GCA_012515595.1 Actinomycetales bacterium | reverse complement strand
CGGTGCGCTCGGTGGGACGGGACTACTCGTCCTCCTCGTCCCAGATGCGGACCTTCTTAGGACGCGCGGGCCGGGGTGCGGCGGTGCCCGCGCCCTCCTGCTCGCGCCACTCCCGGCGGGCCATCACCAGGACGAGGACGAGCCCGACCGGGGAGGTCAGCCACCACTGCAGCGAGTAGGCGAAGTGCGACCCCAGGCCGGTGCGCGGGGCGGCCAACGGCGTCGGGCGAGGGATCTCACGACCCGGCTCCCCGGCATACTGCTCGGACTCCAGGACCAGATAGGCCCCGAGCACCGGTCGCTCCCACTGCTCTGTGGCACCGGCCAGGTTGATCGAGGCGAGCTGGCCCTCGGGCAGGTCCCGCCCCAGGTCAGCCTCCCCGGGACGGAGCCAGCCGGTCACCACGACCTGCCCCTCCGGGGCCGGCGGCACCTCGGGCAGCGTGCTGGCGTCCTCCGCGTTGGCAACCCAGCCGCGGTTGACCGCGAGAGTCCCCCCGGGGGTCTCCAGGGGGACCAGGACCTCGTAGCCGAAGGTGCCCTCGTGGGGCCGGTTCCTGACGAAGAGCTGGTCCTGCGGGACGTAGCTGCCGGTCACCGTCACCCGCGTCCACTCGTCCTCGGGCGCGAAGGGGTCCGTGGTGACCTCCGCCAGCGGCACCGGGTCCGCGCCGTAGTGCGCCTCCACCCGGTCGCGCGCCGTCACCTTCTCCTCGTGCCGGGAGAACTGCCAGTTGCCGAGGAGGACGGCGGCGACGGCAAAAACCAGGGCGAGCGCCAGGGCGGTGAGCCAACGGCGGGTCAGGAGGGTCCGCAGCAACGCTCAGCCGTCCCGCTCGCCGAGCTCTGCGACGGGGACGACCTCGATGAGGAAGCCGCGCAGCGAGACGAAGCCCGCCAGGTGCTCGCGGTGGTCCTCGCAGGCCAGCCATACCTTGCGGCGTTCCGGCGTGTGCAGCTTGGGGTTGTTCCACACGATGCCGTAGTCCGCCTCGGCACGGCAGGCCCGGGCGCTACAGGTCAGCATCGGGCCGGTCCGGTTGGGGCGGGTCGTGCGGGTCGGCCGGCCCGCCGGCGGTGCCGTCGAACGGGATGTCGTCGAACGGGATGTCCTGGGGCGGTATGTCGTGGGGCGGGGTCGGGTGGGGGGCCGGGAGGGCGCGGGTCGGGGAGACGGGGGCACCGCCGGTGCCGGTCCGGTTGTCGACCGCGTTCGCGATGGTCACGGCGATCTGCGGCAGGAAGGTGGCCGCGGCGGCGAGGATGACCCCGATGACGACCCACCCGCTGAGCAGCGCCCAGACGGCCAGCGGGAAGGACACCGTGCGGACCGCCATGGCGATCAGGTAGGTGCGCAACCGCTGCTCGCGGTCCTCCTTCGGGGACCGGGGAGCCGAGGTCACGCCCTGGGCCACCTTGTTCCTGCGCACCCTTCCACGATACGTCGCGCGCGGGTCCGTTCGTGCGGCGCGGGGGCAGGCACTAGCGTGACCCCTGTGACCGAGACCCAGCAGACCGAAACCGCCGCGACACCGCCGACCAGCGTCCTGGTGACCGGAGGCAACCGCGGCATCGGCCTGGCCATCGCCCGGGCCTTCGCCGACGCGGGCGCCGACGTGATCATCACCCACCGCAGCGGGACCCCGCCGGAGGGGCTGCGGGGCGTGATCTGCGACGTCACCGACTCCGAGAGCGTGGACCGCGCGTTCACCGAGGCCGAGGAGCTGCTGGGCCGGCCCGTGGAGGTGCTGGTGGCCAACGCCGGCATCACCAAGGACACGCTGATGATGCGGATGAGCGACGACGACTTCGCCTCCGTGCTGGACACCAACCTGACCGGGGCCTTCCGCTGCGCCCGCCGCGCCTCCAAGGGCATGATGCGGATGCGCAAGGGCCGCATCATCCTGATCTCCTCGGTGGTCGGGCTCTACGGCTCCCCGGGACAGACCAACTACGCCGCCTCCAAGTCGGCCCTGGTCGGCCTGGCCCGCTCCATCACCCGCGAGCTGGGCGGCCGGGGGATCACCGCCAACGTGGTCGCGCCGGGCTTCATCGAGACCGAGATGACCGCCGAGCTCTCCGATGACCTGCAGAAGCAGTACCTGGCGGGCATCCCTGCCGGACGGTTCGCCACCCCCGCCGAGGTCGCAGGGGTCGTCCGCTTCCTGGCCGGGCCGGACGCCGGCTACATCAGCGGCGCCGTGATCCCGGTCGACGGCGGCCTCGGTATGGGGCACTGAGGCCGGCCGACCAGCACGACCCTGAGGGCGGCAGGCCCGGCACGGACCGGGTTGGTCACGACACCCGCACGAGGGCGCTAGTCTGCTCCCCATGCTGCTCGACGGTAAGAAGCTCCTCATCACCGGTGTCCTCATGGACTCCTCCATCGCCTTCCACGTCGCCCGCCTGGCGCAGGAGCAGGGCGCCGAGGTGGTGCTCACCTCCTTCGGCCGGACCTTCCGGATCACCCAGTCCATCGCCAAGCGGCTGCCGGTCACCCCCGAGGTCGTCGAGCTGGACGTGTCCAACCAGGAGCACCTGGACACCCTCGCCGAGCGGCTCCGGGAGCACACCGACCACCTCGACGGCGTGCTGCACTCGATCGGGTTCGCACCCGCCGGCGCCTTCGACTTCCTCAATGCCACGTGGGAGGACGCCGCCACGGCACTGCAGGTCTCGGCCTTCTCCCTGAAGTCGCTGGCCGTCGCGGCCCTGCCGCTGATGAGCGAGGGCGGCAGCATCGTCGGGCTCACCCTCGACGCGCAGCAGGCCTGGCCGGTGTACGACTGGATGGGGGTCGCCAAGGCGGCGTTCGAGTCGACCAACCGCTACCTGGCCCGCGACCTCGGCCCCAAGGGCATCCGCTCCAACCTGGTGTCCGCCGGACCGATCGCCACGACGGCCGCCCGCTCCATCCCGATGTTCGAGCAGTTCGAGCGGTGGGGCGAGCGCTCCCCGCTGGGCTGGGACCTCAAGGACGCCGAGCCGGCCGCCAAGGCGTGCGTCGCGCTGCTGTCGGACTGGTTCCCCGCCACGACCGGTGAGATCGTCCACGTGGACGGCGGGTTCCACGCGATGGGCTTCTGAGCACGATGACCGATGCGACCACGGTCCAGGTGACCGAGGTGCGCCTGCTCGAGGGGCCGAACCTGTACTTCACGCGCCCCGCCGTCAAGGTGAGCCTCTCCCTGCCCGGCTACCAGGCGCTGGACGCCCAGGCCGTGACGGCGATCGCCGAGGTGGTGGGGCTGCGCCGCGCGGTGCCCGGCAAACCGCACACCGAGCAGCGCCAGCGCTTCCTCAGCCGGCTGGCCGGCACCGTCCTGCGGCGGATCGCGGACACCGTGCCCAGCCGGGTCGGCACCCGGGTGCGCGTGGGCACCGACCTGGACTCGGTCATCGTCGCCTTCCCCTGGCGGCACCGCGGGCGGGCCGTGGCGCTGGGCGAGGCCCTCGGGCCCACCCTCGCCGGGCTCCTGGACGGTGCGGACGCCGACGCTCTGCTGCTCCAGGGGGCGGATCCGGTGCGCGCGGCCGAGGACGGGTCCCGGCCCACCCAGCTCCGGCCCCGGATCCCGGTGGCGTCGGTCACCGGCACCAACGGCAAGACCTCCACGACCCGGCTGCTGGCCCACATGGGGATGACCGCGGGGCTTCGGTGCGGCTGGAGCTCCACCGAGGGCGTCTTCATCCAGGGCGACCTCAAGGTGGCCGGTGACTACTCCGGGCCGTCCGGGGGGCGCAACGTCCTGGAGGACCGGTCGGTCCAGCTCGGACTGCTCGAGACGGCCCGCGGCGGGCTGCTCCTGAAGGGCATGGGCGTCTCGCACAACGACGTCAGCATCGTCACCAACGTCACCGCCGACCACCTCGGCCTGCACGGCATCGACACGGTCGACCAGCTCGCGGAGGTCAAGTCGATCGTCACGCGGGTCACCCGCAAGGACGGCTGGGTCGTCCTCAACGGCGACGACCCGCGGGTCCGCGCCATGGCCGTGCACGCCAGCGGCCGGATCTGGATGTTCAGCCTCGACCCGGACTCCCCGGCGCTGCGGGAGACCGTCGAGCGTGGCGGCCGCGGCATGACCGTCCTGGAGGGCGACATCGTCATCCTGCGCCGTGGCGCCGACCCGGACCGGCTGATCCGCATCCTGGATGTGCCGATGACCCTCTCCGGGCTGTCCGAGCACAACATCGCCAACGCGCTCGCCGCCACGGCCGGGGCGCTGGGCCTCGGTCTGCCGCGCGAGGCCGTCGTCGAGGGGCTGCGCACCTTCGCCCCCGACCTGGAGCACAACCCCGGGCGGATGAACGTGTGGACCGTCCCGGTGCCCACCGGCGGGACGGCGACGATGATCATCGACCTCGCGCACAACGAGGCCGGTCTGGAGGCGCTGCTCAACGTGGCCGAGGGCCTGCGCCCGCCGGGGGACCGGGTGCACCTCGGCCTGGGCGGGGTCGGCGACCGGACCGACGAGATCCTCATCGGGCTGGGCGAGATCGCCGGCCGGCGGGCGGACCGGGTGCACGTCGTCCACAAGGGGCACTACCTGCGCGGGCGCACCATGGAGAACCTCGAGGCCCAGTTCGTGCAGGGCCTGGCCAATGTCGGTGCGGTCTCCTCCGGCTCCTCCGAGGACGAGGTGTCGGGACTGGAGGCGCTGGTCGACCACATGGCCGACGGGGACGTCGGGGCGCTCATGGTGCACCGGGACCGGGCGGGGGTCGTCGCCTGGCTCACCGAGCACGGGGCGCACCAGGACTCGGCCCGGCAGATCCGCCGGAAGGTCAAGGCCGCCCGGGGCGAGCACGAGCTGGAGGCGGTCCTCGGCGCGATCCAGGACCAGCCGCCCGCCGAGCGGGTCGAGGCGGCCCGCAACCTGCTCGAGCAGACCCCGGAGGACCCGCGCCTGGTCTTCGAGCTGGCCGCGGCCCTCACGGCCGCCGGTCAGACGAGCCAGGCCGTGAGCCGCTACCGCGAGGCGCTCGACGCCCGGCTGCGCGAGCCGCACCGCTTCCGGGCCCAGGTGGCGATGGCCGCCGCGCTCCGGGACCTGGACCGCTCGCCGGAGGCGGAGGTCGTGCTGAGCGAGGTGGCGGTGCAGCGCAGCGACAGCGCCGCCGTGGTCGCGCTGCAGGCGCTGCTGGACGTCGACGCGGGGCGCGCCGACCACGGTGTCGCCCGTCTGATCGACTACCTGATGACCCACGCGACCGGCACCGACGACACGCCGCAGCGCGAGGTGCTGCTGGCCCTGGCCGAGCAGCTGCGTCCCACCGAGGCCCCCGCCTGAGGCGACCGGTCCACGGAAGCCGGCTCCCGGCATACTGCGTCGGTGGTCCCCGGCCGGAGGACCACCGGCTCAGGACCGGCCGGTGACCTCCTGCTCGGCCGCGTCCAGGTCCGTGTAGTCCCCGCGCGCCTCCTCGGCCGACGCCTCGGCCGACTCGTGCAGCTCGACCGGGTCGAGGTCGGGGTCGCCGGTGCGGACGTCGTCCGTGCGTGACCCCGCGTAGGCCGAGTTGCTCATCTCCTCCAGCTCGGCCAGCACCCGGGCGTGCTTGTCGACGCAGGCCACCACCAGGTCGCCGGGGTTGGCCAGGACCATCGCGTGCCGGACGGCCTCCACCTCGGGCAGGACCGTGTCGACCATCCGCACGCGCGCCTCACCGGCCGCGATCGCCTCGTTGATGCCGCGCACCAGGTGCGCCGCACTCTCCCCGCGGGGGCGGCCGCGCGGGTTGTCGTCCTCACGGACCACGAGGACGTCGAAGTGCCGGGCCGCCACGGCGCCCAGCTCCGCGAGGTCGTCGTCCCGCCGGTCGCCGGTGCCGCCGACCACGCCGATCCGGCTGATCCGGGCGTTCTCCAGCGCGGCCTCCCGCTGCTCGGCGAGGTTGTCGACGAACTCGCCGATGGCCCGCATGCCGGCCGGGTTGTGGCAGTAGTCCACGACCACGCTGACGCCCTTGACGTCCAGCATGTTCATGCGGCCGGGGGAGAGGTAGTAGCTGGTCGTGAAGGTGCGCAGGCCCTGTCGTATGTCGTGCAGCGGCACGTCGCAGGCGAACGCCGCGCCCGCCGCCGCCATCGCGTTGGCGATGTTGAACCGGGCGGCCCCGCCGAAGGTGCTGGGCAGCAGGTGGGTCCAGGCCAGCTGCATCGAGCGCCGGCCGTGCTGTATGACGATCATCTCGCCGCGGTCCGTGGGCTCGAGCACCACGGCGCGTCCCCCGCGCCGCAGGCGGGTCTCGATGAACTGCCGCTCGGGGCTGCCGGGGGGCTGCATCGAGAAGTAGACGATGCTGCCGCTGCAGTGCCGACGCATCTCCCGGACGTTGGGGTCGTCGGCGTTGAGGACGGCGAAGCCGTTGCGGGGCACGGCCTCCACCACGACCCGCTTCACCGCGGCCAGCTGCTCCACGGTGTCGATGCCGCGCAGGCCCAGGTGGTCGGCGGTGACGTTGGTGACCACTGCCACGTCGTTGCGGTCGTAGCCCAGGCCCTCCCGCAGGATGCCCCCGCGCGCCACCTCCATCACGGCGAAGTCCACGCGGGGGTTCTGCAGCACCATCCGGGCCGACTTCGGCCCCGAGGCGTCGGCGCGCTTGACGAGCCGCTCGTCGATGACGATGCCGTCGGTGGAGGTCATGCCGACCCGCCGGCCCAGGCCCTTCATGATGTGGGCGATCATCCGTGAGGTGGTCGTCTTGCCGTTGGTGCCGGTGACCGCCACGATCGGCACCCGCGACGGGGTGCCCGGGGGGAAGAGCAGGTCGACGACGGGCTTGGCGATGTACTGCGGCTCACCGACCGTCGGGTGGGTGTGCATCCGGAAGCCGGGTGCGGCGTTGACCTCGCAGATCGCGCCGCCGGTCTCGCGGACCGGGGCGGAGATGTCCGGGCAGATGAAGTCGATGCCGGCCACGTCCAGGCCGATGAGGCGGGCCGCCTCCTCGGCGATCTCGATGTTCTCCGGGTGGGCGTCGAACGTGCGGTCCACCGAGATGCCGCCGGTGGACATGTTGCCGGTGAGGGCCAGCTTGACCATGGTGCCCTCCGGCGGCACGTCGTCCATCCCGAAGCCCTGCTGCTTGACCAGCGTCTCCGCGCCCTCGTTCACCGCGATGCGGGTCAGCACCTTCTCGTGCCCGACGCCGCGCCGCGGGTCGGCGTTGGTGATCTCGACCAGCTCGTTGACGGTGTGGGTCCCGTCGCCGATGACGTGGGCGGGCACCCGCTCGGCGATCGCCTGCATGCGGCCGCCGACGATCAGGCAGCGGTAGTCGTTGCCGGTGATGAACGACTCGACGACCATGATCCCGCGACGTGACTGGGCCGCGGCGACCGGGAAGTGCTCCCGCACCTCGGCCTCGTTGCGCAGGTTGATGCCGACCCCGCGGCCGTGGTTGCCGTCCAGCGGCTTGACGACGACGGGGTAGCCGATGCGGTTGGCGACCGAGACGGCGCCGTCCTCGGTGCGCACGGTGTCGCTCAGCGGCACCGGCAGGCCCGCCGAGGAGAGCAGGGTGTTGGTGAGCGACTTGTCCCCGGCGATGTCGACGGCTAGGGCGGACGTCTTGGACGTCATGGTCGCGCGGATCCGCTGCTGGTGCACGCCCTGCCCGAGCTGGACCAGGGAGGCCGTGTTGAGGCGGATGAACGGGATGTCGCGCGCCACCGCCTCCTCGAGGATCGCGTTGGTGGAGGGGCCGAAGGCGGCACGCTGGGCCAGCCGGAGGAAGTCGTCCAGCTCCGTGGCGAACGTGAACTCCGGGTCCTGGGCGACGGCGGCGTTGACCATCCGCACGGCCAGCTCGCCGGCGGCGATCCCCACCCGCTCGTCGATGTAGGAGTAGATGACGTTGTAGTGGCCCGGTGTCCCCTTCACCGCCCGGGTCTTGCCCCGCCTCAGGTCGTGGCCGGCCTCGGCCTGCAGCTGGAGGGCGAGGTGCTCACTGACGTGGCCGACCCAGGTGCCCTCGTGCAGACGCTCGACGAAACCGCCGGCGCGGCCGCGGGAACAGACGTGGTTCTCCAGCCCCGGCAGCCACTCGAGCAGCTGCTCGGTGAACCCGGGCAGGGTGTTCGTCGGGTACTGCTCGAGCACCCCCAGGTCGACGACGAGGTGCATGGCCTGCTCGTAGTTCCAGATGTTGGGCCCGCGGTAGACGCGCTGCTCGACGATCCGCAGGTCGGGGGCGGCCGGAGCGGTCGGGGTCTGGGGGTCGGTCATGCGGTCCTCCTGGTCCGGTCAGCGGCGCAGTGCGGCGGCTGCGTTGGCGGTGTCGTGCACGTCCGTGGGGGAGGTGACGACCGCCACCTCAGGGTGCATCTCGACGAAGTCGGTGAGCTGGGCCGCCTGCAGGTCGAAGGTCGCGCCGTAGGGCAGGGAGTGGACGACGGCCCCGGACACCATGAGCGGCGCGTCCCGGCGGGCCTCGTGGGCGTCGCTGACCGCGGAACGGGCGTCCACGACATACACCGCCCCGGAGCCGACCACGGTCATCGACCGCTCGTTGACGATCTCGGCGGCGGTGTCCTCGTCGATGCCGACCCCGAGCAGGCTCGGTGACGCGGCGATCAGGGACAGCAGGCGGGCGTAGCGGGTGCGCTGGCCGAAGTGCTGGTCGAGGATGACACCGGGCAGCAGGCCGAGGCCCGCGCTGAGCTGAGACACCCGCTGCCTGGGTGCGACCCCCTCCTCGCCCATCGAGATCATGAACTGGCTGAGCACCGAGGCCCCCGCCGACGTGCCGCCGACGACCGCCCCGCGGTGGTAGGCGCGGGTGATCGCGTCGTGCAGCGGCGTGCCGACGATCAGCTGCCCGAGCTTGAGCTGGTTGCCGCCGGTGACGAAGACACCGGTGGCGGCGTCGATCGTCTCGATCAGCGCCGGGTCGGCAGCTGCCTGGCGGCTCGCGGGGTTGACCACCGAGACGTCCTGGGCCCGTTGGCGGCCGAACACGGACTGGTAGACCTCGAAGGCCTCCTCGGCCATGGACGAGGCAGTGGGGATCACGACGATCCGGGAGTCCGCCCCGCCGGCCAGCCGCACGAAGCGCTTGAGGACGATGACCCGTCGTCGCTTGTCCTCGGCGCCACCGATCACCAGCAGGGTGCGCGTCACCGGCTCGCCGGAGGGGTCGTGGGGTGGGTCGGACACGGAGGCCATGTGCGTCGACATGGATGCACCTTAATGCGTGGCGCGACCCGCACCGGACAGCCGGGAGGCGAACGGGGTCGGTGTCATCACCCCTCGATCACGGTGCCCTTGGGGACGACGACCAGGCCGCTGTCGGTCACGGTGAACCCCCGCGCCCGGTCCTGGTCGTGGTCCACACCGATGTTGACGCCCGGTGGCACCTTCACCTGCTTGTCGATGATGGCCCGGTGGATCTGGCAGCTGCGCCCCACCTCAACCCCGTCCAGGATCACGGACTGCGACACGTTGCTGAACGAGTGCACGTGCACCCGGGGGGAGAGCACCGAGTCGGCGACGGTCGCCCCGGAGATCACGGCTCCCGGGGAGACCATGGAGCCGAGAGCGTGACCGACGCGGTCCTGCGACCCGTGCACGAACTTGGCCGGCGGGTGGTTGCCGTAGTTGGTGTAGATGGGCCAGCGGTCGTTGTAGAGGTTGAAGACCGGGTGCACGGAGACCAGGTCCATGTGGGCGTCGTAGTAGGAGTCCATCGTCCCCACGTCGCGCCAGTAAGCCCGGTCCCGGTCGGTGGCGCCCGGGATGTCGTTGTCCTTGAAGTCGTAGACGTAGCCCTCGCCCCGGTTCACGAAGGCCGGCACGATGTCGCCGCCCATGTCGTGGGCGGACTCCTCGTCCGCCGCGTCCTCGCGCACGGCCTGCTCCAGCACCTCGGCGTTGAAGACGTAGTTGCCCATCGAGGCGAGGACCTCGTCCGGCGCGTCGGGGAGGCCCTTGGGGTTCTTCGGCTTCTCCAGGAAGTCGGCGATGTGACGCGGGTCGGACTCGTCCACCTCGATCACTCCGAACTGGTCGGCCAGACTGAGCGGCTGCCGGATCGCGGCCACCGTCACCCCCGCACCGGTCTCGACGTGCTGGTCGATCATCTGCGAGAAGTCCATGCGGTAGACGTGGTCGGCCCCGACGACGACGATGATGTCCGGCCGCTCGTCGTGCACCAGGTTCAGACTCTGATAGATCGCGTCTGCGCTCCCGGAGAACCAGTGCTTGCCCACGCGTTGCTGCGCCGGCACCGGTGCGACGTAGTTGCCGAGCAGCGTCGACATCCGCCACGTGCGGGTGACGTGCGTGTCGAGACTGTGCGACTTGTACTGCGTCAGCACGACGATCTTCAGACACCCGGAGTTCACGATGTTGGACAACGCGAAGTCGATCAACCGGTAGATCCCACCGAACGGGACCGCCGGCTTCGCGCGGTCCGCCGTCAGCGGCATGAGTCGCTTACCTTCACCTCCCGCGAGGACGATTGCGAGGACCTTCAGCCTTCCCGTACCAGCAGCCATGACCACAACCTAGGGCCCCAAGCGCGATTGGTCGATAGGGGCTAGGTTGGCCGTGTGCGTATTGACCTCTTGACTCGTGAGTACCCCCCCAACGTCTACGGCGGTGCCGGTGTCCACGTCGCCGAGCTGACTCGTGCGCTACGCGACCTGCCGGACCTCACCGTGTCCGTGCGCGCCTTCGACGACCCGGTCGAGGAACCCGGCACGACCGGGTACCCCACCCCGCAGAACCTGCAGGACGCCAACGCGGCGCTGAAGACCCTGGGGGTCGACGTCGCGATGGCCTCCGACGTCGTCGCCGACGGTGCCGATCTCGTCCACTCGCACACCTGGTACGCCAACATGGGCGGCTACCTGGCCAGCCTGCTGGGCGGGATGCCGCACGTGATCTCCGCCCACAGCCTGGAGCCGATGCGACCCTGGAAGGCCGAGCAGCTCGGCGGTGGCTACCGGGTCAGCTCCTGGGCCGAGAAGACCGCCTACGAGGCGGCGGCCGGCGTCATCGCCGTGTCCGGGGGGATGCGCAAGGACATCCTGGCGAGCTATCCGGCCATTGACCCGGAGCGCGTCCACGTCGTCCACAACGGCATCGACTCCCAGCTGTGGCAGCGGGACACCTCCGAGGAGGCCCGGGCCGTGGTCCGCGACCTCGGGGTCGACCCCGACCAGCCGAGCGTGGTCTTCGTGGGTCGCATCACCCGGCAGAAGGGGCTGCCCTACTTGCTGCGCGCGCTCGCCGAGCTGCCGCGTGAGGTGCAGATCGTGCTGCTCGCCGGCGCCCCGGACACCGAGGAGATCAAGGCCGAGGTGATCGGCCTCACCGATGCCCTGCGCGAGGGGCGTAGCGGGACGGTGGTGTGGGTCGAGGAGATGCTGCCGCGCGCCAAGGTCATCGCGGTCCTGTCGCACGCGACCGTCTTCCTCTGCCCCTCGGTCTACGAACCCCTCGGCATCGTCAACCTAGAGGCCATGGCCTGCGGCGCCGCCGTCGTCGCGACGGCCACCGGCGGTATCCCGGAGGTGGTCGTCGACGGCGAGACCGGCTGGCTCGTCCCCATCGAGCAGGTCACCGACGGCACCGGCACCCCCATCGACCCCGACAAGTTCGTGGCAGACCTCGCCGCGACCATCAACGACGCCGTCTCCGACCCTGAGCGCGCAGCCCGCATGGGCGCGGCCGGCCGCACCCGGGCGGTGGAGCACTTCAGCTGGACCTCCATCGCGGAGCGCACGGTCGAGGTCTACCGTCACGTCCTCGAGGCCTGACCTAGCCGACCCCCAACCGACCGGGCGCACCGAGTTGCGCTCTCTCACCCGACCGAGCGCATGGCGTGGCGCTCCTACCCGCGACCGAGCGCATGGCGTGGCGCTCCTACCCGCGACCGAGCGCACAGGGCCGGGTCTCGGGTCGAGCGGCGCTGACCACGCAGGTCAGCATCACCAACCAACAGCACCCGCCCACGCCAGGACACCACCGGGTCCTTGCGCCGGACCGACCTTCCGGTCCGGATTCGCGCAACGCGATGCGCTAGGTGGCCTGTGAGAGCGCAACACGGTGCGCCCGGTGACTTGTGAGACCGCAACACGATGCGCCCGGTGACTTGTGAGACCGCAACACGGCGCGCTCGGTCAGGGGGTGGGTCAGCGCCAGCCGGCCAGGTGGAGCGCGCCGACGTTGGTGGCGGCGACGAGGGCGCGCGAGGCCGCGTCGTGGAGCCGGCGCAGGATCTGCTCGCGTCCCAGCGTCGTGCTGGAGCTGATGCTGTGCAGCCGGTGGTCCAGGCCCGCGTCGG
>JAAYYA010000134.1 GCA_012515595.1 Actinomycetales bacterium | reverse complement strand
GCCCCGAGCGTGCGGGCCACCGACTCGGCGTCGGTGTCGGCGCGCAGGAGCGCGGCGGTCACCGGGAGCGTGACGTAGGGGGTGCTCACCAGGGTGATGACGATCACTGACCCCCAGAACCCGCGCCCCGGGGTGAGGGACACCCAGGCGAACCCCGCGACATACGACGGCACCGCCAGGGGCAGCGCGGTGAGGACCTGCCAGCCTCGCCGCCAGGCCAGGTCCGTCCGGGCGATCAGGTATGCCGTGGGGAGACCGATCAGGAGCGTGCCCGTGGTCACGGTCACCACCAGGGCGATCGTGTTGAGCGTCAGGGTCTGCGTGCGCGGCCGCCAGAACGCCTGCCAGACCGAGCCGTCCGGCTGTGCCAACAGCTCGGTGACGATGAAGACGACCGGCGTGGCGACCAGGGCCACGACGGCGGCTGCCAGGAGGAGCAGCACCGGACTGGGCCGGCTGCGCGTGGTGCGCAGCCGGCCCAGTCCGGCGGCCGGGGGCGTCCCCGTGCGACGAGCGGCGAGGTCCTGTGTCACGGCACGCCGGTCAACCCACCGCGATCCCGGCGGCGTCGACCAGCCCGGCGCTGACGTCGACCGTGCCGAGGTCGGACAGGTCGATGTCCGGGCCGCCGAGCGACTCCAGCGGCGGCACCCCCTCGGGGCCGGTGATGCCCGGGACCAGCGGGTACTCGTAGGTCTCCTCCACGAAGTAGGTCTGGCCCTCCTCGGAGAGCAGGTAGTCGATGAAGGCCTGCGCGTCGCTGCGCCCCTCGCCGCCGGTCAGGATGCCCACTCCGGTGGCGTTCACCAGGCCGGCGACGTCCCCGCTGGCCCCGAACTTCAGCTGGGCCCGCATGTCCGGGCCCTGCTCCGCGGCGGCGGCGAACCAGTAGTAGTGGTTGATCAGGCCGAGCTGGACCTCGCCGTTGTTGACGGCCTCGAGGATGTCGCCGTTGCGCTCGTAGGTCTGGACGCCGTTCCCGGCCAGGGTCTCCAGCCACTGCGCGGCGCCGTCCTCCCCCTCGGTGATCCGCAGGGCCGTGACGAAGGCGAGGAACGAGGCGTTCCCGGGAGCGACGCCGACCTGTCCGGACCACGTCGGGTCCAGGATCGCCGCTGCCGTGTCCGGCGCCTCGTCCTCGGAGACCTGCTCGGAGTCGTAGACCACGACCCGGGCGCGTCCGGTCACCCCGACCCAGTTGCCGTCGTCGGCGACGTAGGCCTCGGGCACCGCCGAGAGCGTCTCCGCGGGCAGGTCGACCAGCATCCCGGCGTCCCCGACCAGGCCGAGGGCGCCGACCTCCTGGGAGAAGAAGATGTGGGCGGGGCTGTTGTCCCCCTCGGTGAGCAGCAGCTGCGCCTGCTCGGCGCTGCCGGCGTAGCGGACCTCGGTCTCGATGCCGCTGGACTCCTCGAAGGCCTCGATCAGCGGGTCGACGAGGTCCTCGCTTCGGCCGGAGTAGATGACGAGCGGTCCCTCGTCGGCGCTCTCCCCGGTCTCGGCACCCGCCTCGGTCTCGCTGTCGGGGCTTTCGTCGGCGTCGGCGTCCGGTGCGTCCTCGGCCGCCCCGTCCTCCCCGTCGGCGCTGTCGCCGTCATCGGAGCAGGCGGTCATGCTGAGGGCGGTCGCCGCGAGGGCGGCCACGGCAGCTCGACGGAAACGCACAGCGCGCATGGGGGTCCTCGCTTCGTCCGGGGGTGGACCGGAGCAGGCAGGACGCCGGCCGCACCGAGTTAGGTAAGGCGCACCTTACCTCGGAGGTCGAGCGGTGCACCAGGGTTCGTCCGGGGCGGATTGCCGACCTGCCTCCCCGGCCTGGGAAGATGGAGGGCGTGACTGTCTCCTCCCCTCCGCAGCGCAGCGACGTCCTGGTCGTGGGCGCGGGCCCCGCGGGCTCGGCCGCCGCGGCGTGGGCCGCCCGGGCCGGCCTGGACGTGGTGCTCGCCGACGCGGCGACCTTCCCCCGCGACAAGACCTGCGGCGACGGCCTGACCCCGCGCGCGATCGCCGAGCTGGAGCTGCTCGGGCTGCGGGACTGGATCCGCACCCACCCGACCAGCCGGGGCCTGCGGGCGCACGGCTTCGGGCAGACCCTCCACCTGGAGTGGACCGACGGCCAGGGGAAGAAAGCCGCCGGCAACCTCCCGTCATACGGCTCGGCAGTGCCCCGCACCGAGCTGGACGACCACCTGCGCACGGTCGCCCTGAAGTCGGGAGCCCTCGGTCTCGACGGCGCCCGCGCCGTCCAGGTGCGGCAGGAGGCCGGGCGGGTCCGCGGGGTGACCTTCAAGGGCGCCGACGGCACCTTCGAGATCGAGTGCGACCGGCTGGTCGTGGCCGACGGGGTCCGCTCCCCCGTGGGCAAGATGCTCGGCCGGGAGTGGCACCGCGACACCGTGTATGCCGTGGCGGCCCGCTCCTACGTCGACTCCGAGCGCAGCGACGACGAGTGGATCAGCTCGCACCTGGAGCTGCGCGACGAGGCCGGCGGGATCGTCTCGGGATACGGCTGGATCTTCCCGCTCGGCGGGGGCCAGGTGAACCTCGGGGTGGGCACGCTGGCCACGGCCAAGCGGCCCGCCGACGTGCAGCTGCGGCCGCTGATGCGGCTCTACGCCGACCAGCGGCGCGAGGACTTCGGCGTCAGCGGCGAGCTGCGCATGCCGACCTCGGCGCTGCTGCCGATGGGCGGCGCGGTCTCCGGTGTGGCCGGGCCTAACTGGATGCTGATCGGCGACGCCGCGGCCTGCGTGAACCCGCTGAACGGCGAGGGCATCGACTACGGCCTGGAGACCGGGCGGCTCGCCGCGCAGATGCTCACCGAGCAGTCCGACCTCTCCGCGGCGTGGCCGGCGCTGCTGACCGACCACTACGGCGAGGCCTTCTCGATCGCCCGCCGGCTGGCCGGGCTGGTGACCGTGCCCTGGGTGCTCCCCCGGCTCGGCCCGATCGGCATGCGGTCGCCCTGGATGATGAAGCTGGCGCTGCGCTGGATGGGCAACCTCATCACCGAGGAGGACCGCGACGCCGCCGCGCGCCTGTGGCGGCTGGCGGGCAAGGGCTCCCAGCGGCTGGACGCGCGCCCGCCGTTCAGCTGAGCCGGTCACTACCGGCGGATGAGGCGGCCGCACGCCCGCCAGCCGAGCCGCCGCACGCCGTGCGACCAGATGGGCGCCGTGTGCAGTCCTGGCACGCACTCGGCGCCCCTTTGGTCGCATGGCTGGCACCCTTCCGCTTCCGTCAGACGAGCGTGTCCGCGAACTTGTCAAAGACGTGTCCGTGACGATCGAACGTGCCCAGCGCGAAGCCTCCTCCCGGGCGCTTAATCCAAGTTTCGGCAAAACTTGGATTAAG
>JAAYYA010000133.1 GCA_012515595.1 Actinomycetales bacterium | reverse complement strand
CGGCCGGAGGTGGCCTCCAGCTCGGTCAGCAGGTCCGCCAGCGTGGTGTTGCCCCACGCGTGCTTGGCGAAGTAGGCCCGCAGCCCGTCCCGGAAGGGCTCGCGCCCGACGTACGCCACCAGCTGCTTGAGCACCGAGGCGCCCTTGGCGTAGGTGATGCCGTCGAAGTTCACCTCGACCGCGTCCAGGTCGACCATGTCCGCGGCGATCGGGTGCGTGGAGGAGAGCTGGTCCTGGCGGTAGGCCCACCCCTTCTCCGAGGTCGCGAAGGTGGTCCACGCGTCCTTCCACTCGGTCGCCTCCGCCTGGCAGGTCGTGGAGGCCCACTCGGCGAACGACTCGTTGAGCCACAGGTCGTCCCACCACTTCATCGTCACCAGGTCGCCGAACCACATGTGCGCCAGCTCGTGCAGGATGGTCAGCGCGCGCCGCTCGATGATCGACTCGGTGACCTTGCCGCGGAAGATGTACTGCTCGACGATGGTCACGCACCCGGCGTTCTCCATCGCGCCCATGTTGTACTCCGGCGTGAAGATCTGGTCGTACTTGGCGAACGGGTAGGGCTGGTCGAACTCCGCCTCGAAGAAGCCGAAGCCACGCTTGGTGCAGTCCATGACGTTCTCGGCGTCGAGGTACTGCCGCATCGACTTGCGGCAGAAGACCCCCAGCGGGATGGTCCCGGCGCGCGTCTCCACCTCGTCCCGCACCACGGCATACGGCCCCGCGACCAAAGCAGTGATGTATGACGAGATGCGGGGTGTGGCCTCGAAGGTCCAGGTCGCGATGTCGCCGGCGTCGGCGTCGGCCGAGTCGGTCTGTCCCGCGCCGGGCTTGCTGCCTGCGGCGGCCGGCTCGGGCGTCGGCTGGTTGGAGATGACCTGCCAGTGCGCGGGGGCGGTGACCGTGAACTGGAAGGTGGCCTTGAGGTCGGGCTGCTCGAAGACCGCGAAGACGCGGCGGGAGTCCGGCACCTCGAACTGGGTGTAGAGGTAGACCTCGCCGTCGGCGGGGTCGACGAAGCGGTGCAGGCCCTCGCCGGTGTTCATGTAGGCGCCGGTCGCCTCCACGGTCAGGGTGTTGCGTTCCCGCAGGCGCGGCAGCCGGATCCGGGAGTCGGCGAAGTGCTCGGCCGGGTCGAGGGACTCCCCGTTCAGCACGATCGACTGCACCGACGGGGCGATCAGGTCGATGAAGGACTCGCTGCCCTCCTGCGCGCCGAACTCGACCGTGGTCACCGTGCCGAAGGTCTCGGGGCCGGTGGTGAGGTCCAGGGCCACGGCATACGAGTCGGTGGTGATGACGGCCGAGCGGGCGGCCGCCTCGTCACGGGTGAGGTTCTGTCCGGGCATGCAAGGGCTCCTGTGCTCTGCAGTTGTGTCACTGCGTGGTGGCGAGGGTCGCGTGGGGACGGCGACGGGTTCGGTGCAACGATGGTGCCATGAGCACCCCGACTGCAAGTACTTTGACCGGTGAGGGCCGCACCCGCGCCGAGATGTGGTTCGACCCCACCTGCCCCTGGGCGTGGATGACCTCACGCTGGCTGATGGAGGCCCAGCAGGTGCGCGACCTCGACGTGACCTGGTCGGTCATGAGCCTGGCCGTCCTCAACGAGGGGCGCGACCTGCCGGAGGACTACGCCGCGATGATGGACCGCGCGTGGGCTCCGGTGCGCGTCGTCATCGCTGCCGCGAAGGCGCACCCGGGGGAGGACGGGGGCAACACGACCCGCAAGGCGCTGTATGACGCGCTCGGCCGCCGCATCCACAACGAGGGTCGCGGCACCGAGGACCTGGCCTCGATCATCACCGAGGCGCTGGAGGAGGCCGGGCTGCCCGCGGAGCTGGCTCAGGCCGCCGACAGCGACGAGCACGACACGGACCTGCGGGCCAGCCACGAGCGGGCGATCAGCCTGGTCGGCGACGACGTCGGCACCCCGGTCGTCTCGGTGAACGGCGTCAGCTTCTTCGGCCCGGTCATCACGCCGGCGCCCAAGGGTGAGGCCGCGGGCAGGCTGTGGGACGGTTGTGTCCTCGTCGCGGGCACGCCCGGCTTCTACGAGCTGAAGCGGACCCGCAACGCCAGCCCGGACTTCAGCTGAGGGGACGAGGACATGCGCATCCACATCGGCGGTGACCACGCGTCATACGACCTGCAGCGCGAGCTGGTGCGGTGGCTCGGCGAGGAAGGCCACGACGTGGTCGACCACGGGCCGGAGACCTACGACGAGCTCGACGACTACCCGGTCTTCGTGCTGCGCGCCGCCGAGGGCGTGGCCGACGACGCTGGTTCGCTCGGGATCGTGCTCGGCGGCTCGGGCAACGGCGAGCAGATGGCGGCCAACAAGGTCACCGGCATCCGCGCTGCGCTGGCCTACAACCCCGAGCTGGCGAAGCTGGCGCGGGAGCACAACGACGCGCGGGTGCTCTCGATCGGCGCCCGGATGAACACGGTGGAGGAGGCCAAGGAGATGGTGACGGTCTTCCTGGCGACGCCGTTCAGCGGCGAGGAGCGCCACCGGCGGCGGATCGACATGATGTCGGTCTACGAGGTCGACGGGGAGCTCCCGCCAAAGTAGCCACATTTTTCGTAGGGGTTTTGCTGGTCCGTCCCGCATTTTCGTAGGGGTCTTGCTGGTCCTTCCCGCATTTTCATAGGGTTTTTGTCCGTCTCGCACCCGACCGGCCCCGCGCGGGTATGTCGGTGGTTTGACGGCCGTCACCCAGGGATGGCAGGGTCACAGCGTGTCTGCACGTGAGAGTCAGCCCGTCGCCCTGGTCACCGGGGCAGGACGCGGCATCGGTCGAGGAGTCGCCGTCGCCCTCAGCGAGGAGGGGTATGCCGTGGCCCTCACCTCCCGTAGCGCCGACCAGCTCGAGGAGGTGGCCGCCGCGTGCCCCGGCCCGACCCTGGTGCTGCCGGCCGACATGACCGCCCCCGGGGCGGTCGACGAGCTCGTGGCGCGCGTCGAGCAGGAGTGGGCCGCCCCTGAGGTCGTGGTCGCCAACGCCGGGGCGGGTGTCTCGGCGTCGGTGGATAAGACCACCGACGAGCAGTGGCAGCAGATGCTCGACCTCAACCTCACCGCCCCCTTCCGGCTGCTGCGCCGCACCATCCCGGCGATGAAGCAGGCCAGGCACGGCCGCATCGTGGTGGTCGCCTCGGTGGCCGCCAAGATCGGGGAGCCCTACATCTCGGCCTACACCGCCAGCAAGCACGGCCTGCTGGGGCTGGTGCGCTCCGCCGCCGTCGAGCTGGCACGGACCGGGGTGACCGTCAACGCGGTGTGCCCCGGCTACGTCGACACCCCGATGACGGACGCCACCGTGCAGGGCATCGTGGACAAGACCGGGCGCACTGCGGAGGAGGCCAGGAGCATCCTGGAGGCGAAGCAGCCGGTGAACCGCCTCATCACGGTCGACGAGGTCGTCGGGGCGGTCCTGGCCTGCGTGCGCAACGGCGGCATCACCGGGCAGGGCATCAACGTCGACGGAGGAGCGGTCCAGTCATGATCGAGGCAGTCAACCCACCTGAGCTGGGCACGCCGCGGGGGTTCAGCCACGCGATGGTCGGCACCGGCAAGGTGGTGCTGCTCGCCGGGCAGACGGCACTCAACCCCGAGGGCGTCATCGTCGGGGACACGGTCGTGGAGCAGTTCGAGCGCGCGCTGTCCAACCTGCTGACCGCGCTCCGGGCCGCCGGTGGCACGCCGGAGCACCTGGCCTCGCTGACCATCTACCTCGTGGACGTGGACGACTACAAGGCGCGCTCCCGCGACATCGGCGAGGTGTGGAAGCGGCTCATCGGCCGGCACTACCCGGCCCTGGCGGGGATCGGCGTCAACCGGCTCTGGGACGTCGAGGCGCTCGTCGAGGTCCAGGGCGTGGCGATCCTGCCCGAGTGACGCCCGCCGCGGCACGGGACGACCGAGCAGCCCCGCCCTCGGCCCGCGACACCACTGCGTCGGGATTGTGACGATTTCTAGACGGGCGCGACAAATCCTGCATAAGGTGTCCGGGAGATCGGCGCACTGAGGCGCCGCCCCCCGAGGAGGCCCGTCATGACAGCACGACGCACCCCGTTCCTGATCGCCGCGGCCGCGGCCGGCGCGCTCGCGCTGAGCGCCTGCGGCGGAGGCACCCTAGGAGGCGGTGAGGAGGAGGCCGGCTCCGGGGGACCCATCAAGATCGGCCTGCTCGTCCCGCAGTCCGGGGTCTACAAGAGCCTGGGTGACGACATGAAGGCTGGCTTCGAGGTCTACCTCGAGGAGCACGACAACCAGCTCGGTGGCGTCGAGGTCGAGGTCATCCTCGCCGACGAGGGAGAGACCGCCGACTCCGGCAAGGCCGCCGCCGACAAGCTCGTCAAGCAGGACGAGGTCGACGTCGTCACCGGCGTTGTCAGCTCGGCGGTGATGAACGGTGTCGTCGACCTCTTCGAGACCAGCAAGATCCCGCTCGTGGGGTCCAACGCCTCGCCCACCACGCTCACCGACGCGACCTACATCTGGCGCACCTCCTACGTCAACGACCAGCCGGGGGAGGCGCTCGGGGCCTATGTCGCCGAGCAGGTCGACGGCAGCGTCTACTTCCTGGCCGCCGACTACCAGGCCGGGCTCGACGAGGTGACCGGCTTCAAGCGCAGCTTCGACGCGGCGGGCGGCGAGACGGCCGACGAGGTCTACACCCCGTTCCCGGGCACCACGAACTTCCAGCCGTTCCTGTCCAACGCCAAGTCCTCCGGGGCCGAGGCCCTGTTCAGCTTCTACGCCGGCGGCGCGGCGGTGGAGTTCGTCAAGCAGTACGACCAGTTCGGTCTCCTGGGCGAGATCGACCACTACTCCGCGGGCTTCCTCACCGAGGGCGGCGTGCTGGACGCCCAGGGCGAGTCGGCGCTGGGCACCTTCACCGCGATGAACTACAACTTCGACCTCGACAACGAGCTGAACGCCTCCTTCGTCGAGGCCTACGAGGCCAAGACCGGCCTGAAGCCCACGACCTACGCCATGGCGTCCTACGACGCGGCCCACGTGCTGGACCTGGCGATCGAGGCCGCGGGCGGCGAGGACGCCGACAGCGAGTCGATCAACGCCGCCATCGGCGAGATCGAGGAGGTCGAGTCCCCGCGCGGCACGTGGACCTGGTCCGAGATCGGCACCCCGGTGCAGACCTGGTACCTCCGGGAGGTCCAGGAGGTCGACGGCGGTCTCGCCAACGTCGTGATCCAGGAGCTCGGCGAGCTGTGACCCCCAGGACGACATGACAGGGTGGTTCAACGCCCACTTCGTCAGCATGGTCGACGGGGTGGCCTACGGACTCCTGCTCTTCACCCTGGCGGTGGGGCTGTCACTGGTCTTCGGGATGATGGACGTCCTGAACCTGGCGCACGGCACGCTCTACCTGGCCGGGGCCTACGCCGCCTACGCCCTCTCCGACGGCAGCTGGCTGGGGCTGGTGATCGCCCTGGCGGTGGGGCTCGTCGTCGGGCTGGTCGGCGGTGGGCTCCTCGCGGCGGCGGTGGCCCCGCTCCAGGGCCGTGGCCATCTCGACCAGGCCGCGCTGACCCTGGGCATCTCGCTCATCGCCGCCGAGGTGATGGTGATGCTCTTCGGCGCGGAGGTGCTGCCCACGGCACCCCCCGCAGCGCTGGGCGGGTCGGTCTCGCTCCTGGGCCACACCTACCCCGTCTACCGCCTGGCCTTCATAGGGATCGCCGCGGTGCTCGCCGCGCTGGTCTACCTCGCGTTCGAGCGCTCCTCGGTGGGCGCCCTGGTCCGGGCCACCGTCGCCGACCGCGACATGGTGCGAGCCATGGGCGTCGACACCCGCAAGGTCCTCTTCGGCGTCTTCGGCTTCGGCGCGGCGCTCGCGGCGGTCGGCGGCGTGCTCGGCGCTCCGATCATCGCGCCCGGCCCCGGCATCGACGAGCGGGTGCTCGTCCTCTCCCTCGTCGTGGTCGTGATCGGCGGTCTCGGCTCGGTGCGCGGCGCCCTCCTCGGTGCCCTGCTCATCGGCCAGGTGCAGACGCTCGGCGTCGCGCTCGTCCCGTCATACGCGCCGTTCCTGCTCTTCGGCGCGATGCTCCTCGTCCTCGCCCTGCGCCCGCAGGGCCTGTTCGCCCCGGGGCGGGCATGAGCGCCCTGCAGGTCCGCCGGTCGCTGCTGGTGGGCCTGGTCGCCTTCGGGCTGCTGATGGTGCCGTGGGTCTTCGGCGCCTTCACCGTCAGCACTTTCACCCGCGCCCTGGTCTTCGCGGTCCTGGCCATGGCGGTCAACCTGCTCACGGGTGTGGCGGGGATGCCCACCCTCGGCCAGGCCGCCTACTTCGGCGTCGGTGCGTATGCCGGGGCGCTGGTCTCCATCCACTGGTCCGAGCTGGGGGTGGTCCAGCTGGTCGTGGCCACCCTGGCCGGCGTCGTCGCCGCGGTGCTCACCGGCCCGCTCGCCATCCGCGGCCGCGGCGTCGCATTCCTGATGATCACCCTCGCCATCGGGGAGATCGGCCACAGCGCAGCCGGCCGTCTCGATGCGGTGACGGGCGGGACCGACGGGCTGAGCGGCATACGGCCCGTCGTCGTCCTGCCCGGGAGCGAGGGACTGGTCAACGAGGGCCTGATCTACTACTACGTCCTGGTGGTGGCGGTGCTGGCCTACCTCGGGGTCGGGGTGCTGCTGCGGTCGCCGTTCGGGCTCACCCTGCGGGGCCTGCGGGACAACGAGGCGCGGCTGCGGGCCGTGGGCTACCGGACCGACGCCTACGCGCTGGGTGCCTACGTGTATGCCGGGGGGCTGGCTGCCCTGGCCGGGTCCCTGTGGGCCTCCTCGCAACGGTTCGTCGCGCCCGGGGACATGGGTTTCGAGATCGCCGCGCTGGCCCTGCTCGCGGTGATCGTGGGCGGCGTGGGGTCCATGTGGGGCGCGTGCCTGGGGGCGGCGCTGGTCGTCTTCACCCGGGACTACTTCGGGCAGATCGTCTCCGGCCACGCGCCGCTGCTGCTCGGCATCCTCTTCGTGCTCGCCGTCTACCTGCTGCCCAAGGGGATCGCCGGCGGGCGCGCTCAGTGGCGCTCGCTGTTCCCGGCGGCCCGGGCCGCCCGCACGACGGGGGAGACGACGTGAGCGCGCAGGTCCCAGATGCGGGTGCCGCCGTGGCCGGGGGTGTCCCGGCCGTGGCCGTGGAGGGCCTCTCCCGGCACTTCGGCAGCCTGAAGGCCGTGCACGAGGTGACCTTCGCGGTCCGTGCCGGCAGCCGGCACGCGGTCATCGGGCCCAACGGCGCCGGCAAGTCGACCCTCTTCGCGCTCATCGCCGGTGCCCTGCCGGCCACGGCCGGGCGGGTCCGGCTGCACGGCGACGACGTGACCTCGCTGGCCGAGCACGCCCGCGCCCGCCGGGGCCTGGTGCGGACCTTCCAGCACTCCTCGCTCTTCCTCTCCGCCACGGCGCGCGAGAACGTGCTGCTGGCCGTGCAGCGCCGCCATGGCGTCCAGGGCTCCCCGTGGCGCGCGGTGGGCCGGCGGCGAGCGTTGCTCGAGGAGGCGGACGAGGTGCTCGGCCAGCTGCACCTCCTGGACCGGGCCGGTGCGGCCGCCGGGGCGCTCTCGCACGGCGAGCGACGACAGCTGGAGGTGGCGGTGGCGCTGGCCACCTCGCCGTCAGTGCTCCTGCTCGACGAGCCGGCCGCCGGCATGTCGCCCGCGGACACGCACGCCTTCCAGCAGATCGTCCTCGGGCTGCCGCAGGAGGTGACCGTGCTGCTCGTCGAGCACGACCTCGACCTGGTCTTCGGCGTGGCCGACACCGTCACGGTCCTGCACCTCGGGGAGCACCTCATCACCGGAGAGCCCGCGCAGGTCCGGGCCAGCGAGGCGGTCCAGCAGGCCTACCTGGGCGCCGAGGACACCTCCGACCTGTTCCTGGAGGAGGGGCCATGACCGAGCCGATCCTGTCCACCCACGGCCTGGTCTCCGGCTACGACGGGTCCCGGGTGCTGCACGAGGTCGACGTCGCGGTGCCCGAGGGCGGGGTGCTGGCGCTCCTGGGCCGCAACGGCGTCGGCAAGTCCACGCTGGTCAACACGATCATGGGCCTGGTGCGCCCGATGGCCGGCTCGGTGCGGGTGGCCGGGCGGGAGGTCGCCGGCGCGCGGCCGGACGCGATCGCCCGCCTCGGCGTCGGGCTCGTCCCGCAGGGGCGGCGGGTCTTCGCCCCGCTCACCGTCGCCGAGCACCTCGAGATCGCCGACCGCCTGGGACGGAAGGGTGAGTGGACCCGCGAGCGGGTGGTCGAGCTCCTGCCGCGGCTCGGCGAGCGGCTCGGCCACCGCGGGGACCAGCTCTCCGGCGGGGAGCAGCAGATGCTGGCGATCGCCCGGGCCCTGCTGACCAACCCGACCGTCCTGCTGCTCGACGAACCCTCCGACGGGCTGGCGCCGGCCATCGTCCAGCAGGTCGGGGACGTCGTCCGCGAGGTCTGTGCCGCCGGGGTCTCCGCGCTCGTGGTCGAGCAGAATCTCCGGCTGGCCCTCTCGGTCGCCGACCGGGTCGTCGTCATGCAGAAGGGTGCGGTGCACTGGGACGCCTCGGTCGAGGAGTTCCGCCGCAACCGGGCCCGCGCGGAGCAGCTCCTCGGCATCTGAGCGCGCGTGCCGCGAGGCGTGGCGACGCCTCCGGCTCACTCGTAGTCGTAGAAACCCCGACCCGCCGCGCGGCCCATACGCCCGGTGTCGATGTAGTCGCGCTTGAGGATCTCGGCGAACGCCCGCATCTCCGGGTCCGGGTTGCGCAGGGCCAGCTGGTAGGGGGTCTCCATGCCCACCACGTCGAAGATCTGGAACGGCCCCAGCGGTGCTCCCGTGGACCGGCGCCACGTCAGGTCGATGGTCGCCACGTCGGCGACACCCCGCACGAACAGGACCGCCGCGGCGTTGAGGAAGGGGACAAGCAGCGAGTTCAGGACGTAGCCCGGCTGCTCCTTCCGGACCCGGATCGGGATCATCCCGATCTCCTCGGCGAAATCCACCACTGCCTCGTATGCCGTGGGGTCGGTTCCCGCGTGACCCATCACCTCGCCCACGTTGAGACGCCAGATCTCGTTGGCGAAGTGCAGCGCCAGGAACTGCTCCGGTCGGCCGCTGGACGAGGCGAGGTCGCTGGGCAGCAGCGTGGAGGAGTTCGTCGCGAAGATCGTGTGTGCCGGTGCGAGCTCGCCGACCCGGGCCCAGGTCTCCTGCTTGATCTCGAGCACCTCGGGGACCGCCTCGATGACGAGGTCCGCGTCGCGGACCGCCGCGGCCAGGTCGCTGGTCGGGCGGATGCGACCCAGCGCCTCGTCCATCCGCTGTGCCGTCACGTCCGGCACGTCCCGCTCGTAGCAGGACCGGAGGTAGGCCCAGCGGTCCGGGAGCGCGGTCAGCACCCCCTCGCTGACGTCATACAGCGTCACGTCCTTGCCGTGGACGGCGGACTGGAGGGCGATCTGGGAACCCAGGATCCCGCTGCCCAGGACGGTCAGGTGCTGCACGTGGCCTCCTCGCTCGGTCGTCGCGCCCGACGCTAGTCCACGCCGGGCCGCCCGACCAGGGACTCCGGCTCAGCGGACACTGCCGACGAACCGGTGGGCCGGGTCCTCGAGGCGTCGCTTCAGGGTGAAGAAGAGGTCCGCGGCCCGCTGGCCGGACCAGTCGCGGGGCAGCAGCTCGGGCGCGAGGCCGGGGTCGAGGTAGGGCAGGCGGCGCCAGGCGGTCAGCACCCGGATGTAGTCGGCGAAGGCTTCCCCCTCGTGGTCGCGGCCCGCGCGGGACCGCCACCGCTCCAGCACCGGTGCGTACTCGTCGTGGAACTGCTGGTACAGCCGGTCCAGGCCGGCCAGGTCCCACCACTGCGCAACCTCGTCGGCGACGGCCGCGAAGCCCAGGTAGCGGGACTCGAAGAGGTCGACGTAGTCGGAGAGCTCCTCGCGCTGGAGGACGTCCCGGGCCTCGGCCTGCAGGTGCGCCGGCGCGATCCACACGCCCGCGCCGACCGAGCCGAAGCCGAGCCAGGACAGCCGGGAGCGGAGGGTGTGGCGACGCTGCCGCTCCGACTCGGGCACGCTGAAGACCACGAGGACCCAGCCCTCGTCGACGGTCCCCTGACGCCGCCGGAAGATGCGCCGGTCGCCCTCGTCGAGGATGACCCGCGCCTGGGCGGACAGGCCGTAGCCCGCGCGTCCGTCGACCCGTTCGGACTCCAGGATCCCCCGCCGTTTCAGCCGGGAGATCGAGGAGCGGACCGCCGGCTCGTCCACGTCGAGCTGGGCCATCAGTTGGATTAGCGTCGAGATCCCCAGCCACCCGCCGACCTCCCGGGCGTAGAGCCCGTAGATCGTCACGATGTAGGCGCGCAGCCCGGAGTCAGCACCGGCGCGGGATGGCGTCGCCTTGACTGTCGTCATCTGACTAACATACTGGGAGGGTCCTGGCAGCGACGCCGGGAAGTCGCTTCGACGAGAGGCCAACTGATGCCGGAGACCGAGCTCTCCCCGAGCGCGCACGTCGACACCTTCTGCCGCGACAACCTGCCACCGCGCGAGCTCTGGCCGGACTTCCTCTTCGACGTGCCGGAGGTGCGCTACCCCGACCGGCTCAACGTCGCCACGGTGCTGCTCGATGACGTGATCGGGCCCGACGGTGCCGGCGCGGACCGGCCCTGCGTGCTGGCCCCCGACGGGACCCGGTGGACCTACGGCGAGCTGCGGGAGCGGGCCAACCAGCTCGCCCACGTGCTCGTCGAGCAGCTCGGCCTGGTGCCGGGCAACCGGGTGCTGCTGCGGGGTCCCAACAACCCCTGGCTCGTGGCGGCCTGGTTCGCCGTGCTCAAGGCCGGGGGAGTCGTGGTGCCCACGATGCCGATGCTGCGGCCCAAGGAGCTGGCCACGATCGGCGAGATCGGCCGGTTCGACATCGCGCTGTGCGACCACCGCTTCACCGAGGACCTGCTGGCGGCGCAGATCCCGAACCTGCGGACCCTGACCTACGGCGGGACCGCCGAGGAGGTCGCGGCCTCCGACCTGCAGGACATCACGGTGCTCGCGGCCGACCAGCCGACCACCTTCCAGGACGTGGACACCGCCGCGGACGACATCTCGATGCTGGCCTTCACCTCCGGCACGACGGGTCGCCCGAAGGCGACCATGCACTTCCACCGCGACATCCTGGCCAATGCCGACACCTTCTCGCACTACGTGCTGCGGCCGCAGCCGGACGACGTCTTCATCGGCACGCCGCCGATCGCCTTCACCTTCGGTCTCGGCGGGCTGGTCGTCTTTCCGCTGCGGGTCGGGGCGTCCACGCTGATGGTCGAGCGGGCCACGCCCGACCAGCTCGCGGACCTGATCGAGGAGCACGGTGCGACGATCTGCTTCACGGCACCCACGGCATACAAGGCGATGCTGGCCGGCGGCCGGGCGAGCGCGCTGACCAGCCTGCGCCGCGCGGTCTCGGCGGGGGAGCACCTGCCGCGGCCGACCTGGGAGGAGTTCCACGAGCAGACCGGGCTCAAGCTGATCGACGGGATCGGCTCGACCGAGATGCTGCACATCTTCATCTCGGCCGCCGACGACGACATCCGGCCCGGCTCGACCGGGGTCCCGGTGCCCGGCTACCAGGCCAAGATCGTCGACAAGGCCGGGCAGGACGCCCCCGACGGCACCCCCGGCCGGCTCGCGGTGAAGGGGCCGACCGGGTGCCGCTACCTGGCCGACGAGCGGCAGACGGTCTACGTCCACGACGGGTGGAACCTCACCGGCGACACCTTCGTCCGGGACGCTGACGGCTACTTCTGGTACCAGGCGCGCTCCGACGACATGATCGTCAGTTCCGGATACAACATCTCCGCCAACGAGGTGGAGGAGGCGCTCGCCTCGCACGCGGGGGTCATGGAGGTGGCCGTGGTCGCCGCGCCGAGCGAGGAGCGGGGGCACGTCGTCAAGGCGTATGTCGTGCCGACCGGTGGGCGGGAGAGGCTGGCTGCCGAGGGGGGCGAGGCGGCGCTGCGCAAGGAGCTGCAGGACCACGCGAAGACGCAGATCGCGCCCTACAAGTACCCGCGCGAGATCGAGTTCATCGACGCGCTGCCGCGCACCTCGACCGGTAAGGTGCAGCGCTTCCGGCTGCGCCAGGAGGCCGCCGGGGAGGCGGGCGCGGCCGGTTCCGTGCCCGGACCGCAGCCGTGACCAGCGCACCCCGGGCCTCGGTGACCCGCGTCGTCGACTGGTGCGACACCGACGCGGCGGGGCACTACCACCACTCCAGCGTGATCCGGTGGGCCGAGGCGGCCGAGGCCGACCTGCACGTCCGGCTCGGACTGCCGCACCTGGTCGGCGTGGTCCCGCGGGTGCGCTACGAGGTCGACTACCTGGACCGGCTCTGGTTCCGGGACGAGGTGGTGACGAGCCTGTGGGTGGAGGCGATCGGCCGCACCTCGCTGACCTACGCCTTTGAGGTCGTCGGCCCGCGCGGCCCCGCCGCCCGGGGCCGGATGGTGTGCGTCAACGTGGGGGTCCGCTCCGGCGCGGGGGAGGGTGCGCCGCCGGAGCCGTGGCCGGACGACGTCCGACAGGCGCTGCAGCCGGCCGTCCCCTGACCCCCCGCATCACCCCACCCCCAAGGAGCACCCCATGAGCACCATTTCCCGCGAACTGATCAACCCCGAGGGCATGCACCCCGCGCCCGGCTTCAGCCACGTCACGGTGGCCGAGGGCAGCCGCGTCGCCTACCTGGCCGGCCAGGTCGCCCTGGCCCCGGACTTCTCGGTCGTCGGCAGCGACCTGCGCGAGCAGACCGTGGCGGCGATGGAGAACGTCGGCCGCGCCCTCGAGGCGGTTGGCGCCTCGTGGGACCAGGTCGTGCGGCGCACGATCTACACGACCACCCCGCGGGAGTACGAGGTGATCACCGCCGCCATCGAGCAGGTCCAGGGCTCCCAGGAGCACCCCGCGCAGACGATCATCGGCGTCACCGGCCTGGCCGTCGAGGGTCTGCTGATCGAGATCGAGGTGACCGCGGTCATGGCCTGACCGACTGGCCCTTCCCGGCCGTGCGACCGGCGCCTATCGCCGGCCGTGCGACCGAATGGGCGCCAGGTGAGTGCCTGGACGTCGCACGGCGCCCATCTGGTCGCACGGCGTGGTGGCCCCGCGGGTCAGTGCCCCTTGAACGCCTCCTCCAGCCACCACGACGGCTCGTCGGCGACCACCTTGGCGTCGATGAGCAGCGGGGTGTCGCGCGGCCCGTCGAGCCAGGCGCGCACCGGCTCCAGGTCGCCGACCGCGCGGACGGTCACGCCCGTGAACCCGTAGCCCCGCGCGACCGCCGCGATGTCGGTGTCCGGGAAGGTCACCGTGTCCATCGGGTGGTCGCCGGAGGCGAAGTGGTGGACCTCAGCCCCGTAGGCGTCGTCGTTGTACACCACGACCACCATCGGCAGCCCCAGCCGCCGCACCGTGTCCAGCTCGGCCGCGCCCATCAGGGCCCCGCCGTCGCCGAGCGCCGCGACCGGCAGCCGGTCCGGCTGGGCCAGGGCAGCCCCGATCGCCGTGGCCAGCCCGAGCCCGATCGCCTGGAACGCCTGGGTGAAGCAGAACCCGTGCTCGTCCGGCACCGACAGGAACATGCTCGGGTAGCCCATGAAGTTGCCCGAGTCGACCCCCACCACGCGCTCGCGCGGCAGCAGCTCGTCCAGCGCGATGGTCAGCGCCCGCGAGTCGATCCGCCCGTCGCCGGAGGTGTCCTCGAAGGGCACGGTGCGCCAGGCGAGTTCGCTGGCGAGCCGCTCGCGGAGCTCGTCACTGCGCCAGGAGTATGTCGTGCGCTCACCGGCGTCGCCCCCGCCCGGGGCGTCCGTGGTCGGGGCGTCGGTGGGCGCGCTGGTCAGGGCCGCCCGCGCCGCTACGGCGGTGGCCGTCACGTCGCCGTGCACGCCGAAGGTCAGCTCCCGCTGGGCGCCGAGGGCCGCCTCGGTGTCGTCGACCTGCACGACCGTGGCCTCCGGGCCGATGAGGGCGCCGTGCCGCATCGTCCACATGTTGAGGGCACAGCCCCACCCGACGATGAGGTCGGCCTCGCGGATCAGCTCGGCCGCCAGCGGCGAGGAGAACCCGCCGGAGACGTCCAGGCCCCACGGACTGTCGTGGAACAGGCCCTTGGCCACGGCTGAGGTGGCCAGCAGGGCGCCGGTCTCCTCGGCGAGGGCGACCAGGGCGTCCCGCGCTGCATCACTGCGCGCGCCGCGACCGGCCACGAACACCGGTCGTTGTGCCGACCGCAGGGCTGAGACGAGCCGCGCGACGTCCGAGCCCGACGGCTCCAGGGGCCGGGGCGGCTCCGGCGGGAGGAAGTCTGGCGGGTCCTGGACCTGGGAGGGCACGCCCCCGGGAGACGGACCGGCCGGCACCTCGGCCGCCTGCACCTCCAGCGGCAGGTTGAGCACCACCGTGCGGCGCTGGTGCACCGCGGTGGCGACGGCCTCGCGGACCTGCGTGACGGCATACTGCGGATCGGTGATGCGCAACGGGACGGCACCGACCGACCGGGCCAGCGCGTCCTGGTCCACGAAGAAGTTGGACGCGCGGTTGGTCGCCTCGGCGGCCAGCACGATCAGCGGGGTGCGCGACTTGGCGGCCTCCCCGATGCCGGTCATCGCGTTGGTCAGCCCGCAGCCCTGGTGGACCGAGAGCGCGGCCGGGCGACCGGAGGTGCGGGCGTAGGCGTCGGCCATCGTCGCGCCACCGCCCTCGTGCCGGGCGGCGACGAACCGGGCGCCGGCCGCGACCATCGCGTTGGTGACGTGGAAGTTGCCGGAGCCGACCACGCCGAAGACGTGGTCGACGCCCGCGGCGACCAGGGTGCGGCCGACGGCCTCAGCGACCAGCACGGGACCAGCGCCTCCTGATCAGCGCTCGACGAGGGCGATCACCCGGGCCGGTGAGCCCGAGCCGCCGACGATCTTCAGCGGCGAGGCGATGACCACCGCGCCGGTGGGCGGGAGCTGGTCGAGGTTCTGCAGCTGGGCCAGGCCGTACTTGTTGTTGCCCATGAGGAAGGAGTGGCACGGGAAGGCCGGGTCGAAGGAGTGGGCGGCGCCGGCGTCGGTTCCGACGGTCTCGACCCCGATGCCCTGCAGCGGCGACTCCTCGGCGACCCAGCGGGCGCAGGCCGAGGACATGCCGGGGCTGGTCGGGCCGGTCTCGGTGTTGTTGATCATCTCCTCCTGGGTGACTCGGGAGGACCAGCCGGTGCGGCACAGCAGCCAGCCGCCCTCGGGGAGTCCGCCGTGCTCGGCGGCGAAGGCTTCGACGTGCTCGCGCTCGATGAGGAAGTTCGGGTCCGCGGCGACCTGCTCGGTGACGTCCAGCACGATCGCCGGCGCCACGAACGCGCCCGGCGGGACCGAGCCGATGTCGTCCAGGTCCTTACCGGTGACCCAGTGGTTGGGCGCGTCGAAGTGGGTGCCGGTGTGCTCGCCGGTGCGGAAGTTGTTCCAGTACCAGGCCGGCCCGCGGTTGTCGTAGCGGCTGATCTCCTCCAGTTGGAACTGGGCGGTCTGCCCGAACTCCGGAGGCAGCTCGAGCAGGGGCGTCTCGTCGCTCAGCGGCGCGGTGAGGTCGACGACCTCGATGCTGCCCGAGCGCAGGGCGGTGGTCAGGTCTGAGAGGAGGGACATGGCCTGACCGTATTGGTCGGCACCGACAGGCACAAGGGTGGGTCGTGCGACCGAAGGGTGCCGGCGGCCGGGCCGCCAGGCGCCATGCGACCGGATGGGCGCCGGGTGCGTGCCTGGACGTCGCGCGGCGCCCTTCCGGTCGCACGGCTCGGCTGTCGCACGGTCACGATCGTGCGCTGGCCGACATGCTCAGGGGCTGATGACCGTCAGACCGAGTTGCCGGGCCGCGTCGGCCTGGCGCTGGTCGTAGGTCACGATCCCGGCCAGGTCGTCGCCGAGCTCCAGCGCTGTGGCCAGGTGCAGAGCGTCGAGACTGCGGAGCTCGGGAGGCCCGATGACGCCGGCGGCGTCGGTGATGCGGGTCAGCAGCGGAACGAGGACTAGCGCGTCGAGGACCGCTCTGGCCTCTGCCCGGCGGGGAGGGTCAAGGCGCCCGGCCATGCGCAGCACCTCGGTGCGGGCGAGGTCGCTGGCGACCAGGTCGCCGTCGTGCGAGACCACCAGAGAGTGGATGGCCGGTGATTCCGGTTCCTGCGCGACGAGCTTGCACAGGGCGGAGGAGTCCAGGTAGAGCGCGCTCACAGTCGGTCCTCGCGGTCCTCCTCGAGGACCTCGCTCAGGGGTCGGGCGCCGGGAGTGAGGGGCTCGGGTAGCGGCAGGTCTGCAGCCGGTCGACGGGGCTCGCGAAGCAGCCCTTGCTCGCGCAGGGACTGCAGCCCGTGGGTCGTCCTCGGTCCGATCTGCGCGACGGGGCGGCCCCGGTCGGTGATGGTGATGGTCTCGCCGGCGGCTGCCCGGGCCACGACCGCGGACGCATTCTGCTTCAGGTCCCTTATACCCACGCTGGCCATCGTGCCTCACCTCCAATGTGCTACATCGTAGCACTGGCGACGCCTGTGGATAACCGGACCTCGCGGGACGTGCCAGACTCTCGGATCATGCTGGGCGCAAGCCGCTCCGCAGCGTGCTCAACTGAGCGCTGCGGTGGCCGCCCAAGGGCTTGACCCCGACGAGTTCCTGCGCGAGGTGTGCCCGCTGACTCCTCCCCCGGAGTCGCTGTACCCGGAGGTTTCGGACGCTGGCTGAGCTTCGGGCGCATCGGGGGACATCGATCCAGGGCCTGGTCCATAGAGGGCGTACGAAACCACT
>JAAYYA010000022.1 GCA_012515595.1 Actinomycetales bacterium | reverse complement strand
GCCCGCAGACTGGAAGGCCGGGAGGGGAGAAGAAGGGGTTGCTGTGCCGGCGCAGCCGGCTCCGTCAGGGTGGCCCGCAGGGACACCCCCGCCCTTGGTTCTCCTGCCGGTGCACGGCCTCGACGGCACCCGTCAGGGGGCGGGGTGGGGGTGATTCCGCCGGAATCACCCCCACCTCATGAGGTCCTCCGCGGGATGTACCGGTGTTTTCAGCTGTGGTTACCGGCTGGCTGGGTGCCTCATCGGGTCGGTCACTGGGGGTCCTCGCGGTCCCGTCGACGTCCTTGGGTGGGCTTGTGGGTCTTGTCGTCGGAGGAGTGCTTACGCAGGTCGGCGAGTTCGTGGCGGAGCTGCTGCAGCTGTTCGGTGGCCTGGTCCCGGGCAGCGACCAGATCAGTGATGCGGGCGGTCGCGTGGTCCTGGGCCGCAGTGAGGGCGGCTTGGGCGGCAGTGAGTTCGGCACGCAGACCGGCGAGGTCGGCCGTGACCGCGGCCGCCTGGGCGCGAGTGTCGTCGACCTGGTGGCGCAGGTCGGTGATGGTGGCGGTGTCCGCGGTGTGCTGAGCGGCGGCAGCGACCTGGGCCGCGGTGAGCTCACCAGCCAGACGGACTTGCTCGGTCTCCGCTGCTGCCGCAGCAGCGGAGGCCTTCGCGCGGGACTCGGCCAGTTCCGCTGCCAGCTGGGCGGTGCGGGTGTGGGCGGTGTCCAGGTCGGTACGGGCGGCGCGTAGGTCGGTGGTGAGGGTGTCGATGCGGGCCGTGGCGGCTGCGGCCTCGGCGCGGGCGGCCGCGCGGGTCTCGGCCAGCTCGGCAGCCTGAGCCTCGATGTGCTGGCGCAGATGCTCGGCCGCGGCCTCGGCCAACTCGGCTCGTTCGGCCTCGCGGTCCCCTCGGGCGGTGGCGGCCGTCAGTTCGCCGGCCAGGCGGTCCCGGTCCGTCTCGGCGGCCTCGGCGCGGGCTTGCTGGGTGACGGCGGCTTGTTCGCCGAGCTCGGCGCGAGAGAGCGCAGCGGCCAGGTCCTGCTCCAGACGTTCGACCTGCTGACGGGATTCGTGCAGGTCAGATACGGTTTCGCGGTATCGTGCCTCCGCTTGCTCAGCGGTGGCGGACGCCGCCGCGGCCGCGGTACGGGCGACCTCGGCCTCGGCCTCGGCGACGGCGCGAACTTGTTCGGCCTCCGCGACGGCGTCGTCGGCGTCAGCACGGTCGGCTTCCGCGGCGGCACGGGCGGTCTCGGCGGCGAGCCGGGCGCGGTCGGCTGCTGCGGCCTCGGCGCGGGCCTGCTCTGCCTCGGCCCGAGCAGAGGTGGTCACGCTGGCGAGTTCGGCCTGCATGGCGGACGGGTCACCCATGACGCGCACCTGATCCAGGGTCTGGGTCAGCAGCTGGGCCTGGTCGGCCACGACCTGCTCCAGGCGCTCCAGCAGCAGCGAGGCCTGGGCACGTGCCATCGTCACCGGCTCCCCGGCGGCCACGTCCTCCCCGGGTGTGCCGGCGGCCTGCAGCGCCAGACGCGCCGTGCGGGCGTTCTGCCGGCTGTGCATGGTGCCGGCCACTACCTGCTCGCAGTAGCGGGGCCGGCGCCCGACCCCCGGGCGCGGCGCCGCCGGGGGTCGCGTACACCCCGGGTAGGCGCACCGCAGCTCAACGGCGGTGCGCTCCTGCTCGTCCTGCGGGTTTGCGGTCGCACCGGGGCCGGACCCGGCGGGGAACGCATCGGACACGGGGGCACCTCCACACAAGGGGATCGCAACCCCTCCAGTATAGAACCGTAAAACGAAAACGTCAATTTTACGATTACGATTTTAGCCCATAGTTGATCACCCGGGCGGCCCGGGTCCGCGCCGGGGGACCCGGCCGCCTCGCTCCGTCCGGGCGGCCCGGGTCCGCGCCGGGGCCGGTTCAGGCTGCGTCGGAGCTGCTCGCGGCCCGGGTAGCAGGTTGAGGCTGGTCGGTGTCGAGGATGCGTCGGGCGGTGGAGAAGTCGGCGCGTCCGTTGGAGTGCCGGGGGTGGGCGCCCCAGATGTTGGTGCCGGGTTCGGCAAGGAGCAGGAGCTGGCCGGGTCCGGGACGGCGGCGCTTGGCAGCGCTCGAGTGTGGGGTGGACATCCAGATGGTCTCGGCTTGCCACCAGGCCCAGGCCACTCGCTCGAGGGTGTAGCGGCGGGCTCGGTCGGCCAGGACGCCGTGGACTCCGAGCTGCTTGGCGACTGTAGTGCGACGGTCGCTGCGGTACAGGCACCACTGACCTCGAGGGTTCTGGTACAGCAGGCCGGCGTTCACGAGTCGCTCGAGGATGCGGCGGGCCGCTGTAGCGTCGCCTGTGAGGACCAGGTCCTCGTCCTCCACCGGGGCTTGTGCGCTGACGCGTGCGTAGGTGTTCCCCAAGGCAAAACCCAGGCCTGTGCGGGTGAACACGTCGTGGGTGGCCGCGGTGAGGCGGACAAGCAGGCCGGTGAGCAGGGCGGATCGCTCGGCGGACCCCGCCCCCACGGGGCGCGGGTCCGCTTGTGACCGCTCTTGGTCGGAAGAGGTGGGGATAAGTGCCTGGGGATCGATGGTCCAGGTCGCCCCGTGCGGACCTGCAGCAGCCTGGACGGGGGCTATCCAGGCGTCCGCGGCGAGGCGGTGTAGGGCGGTGCGGGCGGTCTCGCGGCCGATGCCGGCGTGCAGCGCGAGGCGTCGGATGTCGGCCTCGATCGTGGTGGTGACGGCCTGCAGGGCCAGGACGCACAGGACGTCCAGGACTCGGCGGTCGGTGGGGCCGCCGTGGTGGGTCCACCGACCGGGGGCGGCGTCGGCACGGGCCTGGACCTCGCGTACGTGGGCGGCGAGGGTGCCGGCGCGGGTGTCCCAGGTGGGGTCGGTCCCGGTGCGTCGGGTACTGGTGGCCACGTAGCGCACGGCACGGTCCCACTGCCGGCGCAGCACCGCGGCGGGGGACTCCGGGCCTTGAGCAGGTCGGGGACGGCGCGCGGAACGGTCCCGACAGGTCCGCACGTGTTCCAGGCCAGGTGCAGAGGCCGCCAGGGCAGCGATGTCGCTGTGGTGCCACCGAGCGGCTGCGGCACCGATGAGCACCCGCCACAGCACCGCGGAGGCGTCTCCGGCCGCGGCGTCATCGGCCAGAGCCTCGGCGCACGCGGCCGGCAGCGGTCGGCGGGGGCCTGGGAGGTAGCGGTGGCCGTGGTCGTCCAGGGGGAGCGGGGTGCGGGCGTCGATGTCGGCGCCGGGGTGGTGGACGTCGACCTGCCCAGCGATCAGCTCGATCAGGTGCCGTACCTGTGCGGCGGTGGCCGTGGGGCGGGTGAGGACCGCGAGGTCTCCGGTCAGGACTCGGGAGGCGCCGCCGTGGCGGTGGGGGGTGCCGGGGGGGCGTACGCATCCGGTGGCCGCGTTGCTCAGGGGGGCTCGGTCCAAGCTCGGGCACAGCGCGCCGGCCAGGCGGGCGAGTGTGGCCACCACCTCGGCGTCCACGCTCTCGTCGGCGGCCAGGCGTACCCACAGGTGTCGGCCTCCGCCGGGCCCGGACTCGCACACCACGTGCGATAGGCCGGCGTCGTTCAGGAGGCCGGCCAGCACATCGGCGTCCCGTGCTACGGCCGCGCGGCCCTGCTTGGTCGCGTCGAGGTCGAACGCCAGCAGCCGGAACCGACCGGAGGTGTCGGCCAGGTAGACCGCCCACGGTTGCTCCGGGACAGGGCCTGAGGTCTGCGCGTGACGGGGGTAGCTGTTCAGTACTTCGCCGCTGGCGGTCGTGGCTGCGACACGCACCCGCGGCCGCGGGCTCAACGCGCAGGTGAGAGCCCACGCACTGGCGTGGACTCTTGCTTCCGGGCATGTTCCAGGTACAGTCAAAGGCACACTCCTAGGGCCTCAAGGCATGGACTCCTGGAGATCACGCGTTGCTCTCTCCCCAGGGAGCGAACGCCACGTGGACCGCTTAGCGGGCGGTCCACTGCGGTACTCGCGAGGGCCCCCGTTCGTACCGGGGGCCTTCGTCGTGTCTAGGGCCTCGCCCTAGGCCGTCTGTTGCAGGGGCAACTCCACTTGGTCAAGACGGGCTGCTGCTGGCACTAGTTCCGGTAGACCGTGGGTCCGGGCAAGCAGCGCCTCGAGGTAGTCGTTGATGGTCAGACCAGCGGCCTCAGCGGCGTCACGCACCGCGTCGCCGATAGGGCGCGCAGGTCTCGTGATCAGCTGGTCGCGGTCGCCCTTACTGGGTCGTCCCCCGCGCCCGGCTCGACGTGTGGTCATGAGTCCTACCTAAGCGCATCTTGAATCAGATTCCACCCCGCATGTCGGCGTGTCGCGAACAAAAGTGACGCCCCGGTGGAGGGGGAGACGAAAGCCGGCGTCTCGATGTGGCCTGCGGCCGAGCGGCAGCGAGGCCGCAGGCTTCGACCACATTCAAGATCATCTTAGGTGGGTCCTTGGGAGAGGCTCCCAGGTTGCTGCCCTGCTCGGTCTGCGACCGGGGTCTTCTGCTGAGCCACGTAGGTCGCCTCGCGGCAGGGCGGCGGCCGCTGCCGGGGGTCCGGTGCGGCCGCCGCGCGGGCGTGCTGGGAGTCTCAGGCGACGTCGGCCGCCGGGGTCTGGGCGGCCTTGCAACGGGTCAGGACGGTCTGCTGGATGTCCACCCCTAGCCGGGCGTCGTGGTAGGTCTCGTGCGCCTTGATGGTGCCGGTGAGGGTGACCGTGGCGCCGGTTTCCTGGCCGAGGGCGGGGCGGGAGGCGACCCACTTCGCGATGCGCCCGGCGCTGTCGGTGATGAGGTACAGGGCCTGGGTGGTGGGGGTGTACCCGAAGTAGCTCTCCCAGGTGATCACTCGGGTGATCACGCCGGTGAACTGCACCCGGTCCCCGACCGTGCCGAACCACTGTGACGGGGCGGCGGCCGCTGCGGCCTGCTCGGCCTTCCACCGCTGGTAGCCGGGAACGACGGACGCCAGGAACGCGATTTGCCGACTGGGCACGAAGCCCCGGGCGACCAGCTGGCGCACGTTCCATACGTAGCTGTTGGCGTCGCTGCCGAACGCGTCGGTGTCGATGTAGGCCAGGATGTCGGCCGCCTCGGCGTACGCGCCGGCGTACTCGGGGCGGTCGCGGTGCACGGTGCCGCCGGCGAGGGTGAGGCGCACGAAGTCGGCGGTGGCCGGCTTTTCGCTGGTCGGCACGTAGCCACCGGTGGAGCCGATGACCGCCACCGTGGCGGCCAGGACGTCGGCGACCTCTTCGTCGCGCCCGCCGGTGCTGGTGGGCATGTCCTCGTCGTCGAAGTCCCGTTCGAAGGTCCGCAGGGCCTCGGTGAGGTCGAGGAGTCCGACCGGCTGGGCGATGGTGCGCCCGGTGTAGTTCTGCACGCAGTGGCGGCCGACCTGGAACACCCGTCCGTCGTCGATGTCGCGCACGAGGAACAGCAGGGTCCGGCGGCGGTTGGTCCGACAGTCCTCGCACCACTGCGGCCGGATCGCCATGCCCGACAGGTCCAGGCCGGGGGCGTCGGCGAACTCGTGCACGAGCACGGCGGGCTGCTCGGTGGGGCCCTCGGTGAGCACCGTCGCCACCGCGACCACCTGGAAACGGCCCGCGTGGGAGGGGCGGCCGGTGACGGTGGCCTGGCACACCAGGCACTGCACGGCGCGCCCGTCGACGTCGTACGTGACTTCCTCGACCGGTCCGAACGTCGCTTCAACCTGGCCGAGCAGCCCTCGCCGGGCCGCCTTGGCGTTCAGCTCCCGGACGCGGTCCTCGACCGTGGTGGTCTCGCTGGCCAGGATGCGGAAGGAATACGAGCCGTTGCCCATGTGGATCTCCCCGCGGCGAGGGTCGGCCGGGCCTGCGCCCTGGCGGTGACGTCCCCCACCAACACCTCAATATTACTACGATAGTGCTACCTGGGCAAGGGGTGGCAGTTGCCGACCTGGTCTTTGGCTCGTTCACGCCCCGGGCGGCGCCCTGCTTGGAGCCACCCGGGATGGAGACCGTCACACCTGCGGGACCGGCACGATGCCGTCGCGCCGCGCGGCGCGGTCGGACGTGATGATCGCCCGGGCGGGGCAGGTGGCGACGAACGCCAGCGCGCCCCGGACGGTGGTGTGGCGCACAGGGCCGAACCCCTCGCGCGACTCCTGCACGATGAGCCGGTACGGGGTCCACCCTCCCCACCCGCGCCGCAGGTCCCAGCTGGACTGCCACATGAAGCTGACCCGGTCGCCGGTGTCGGGGTTGGCGCCCCCGACGTCTCGGCGACGCGAGCCGCACCCGTCCTGGTAAGGGTAGGTGTAGACGCCCCAGTTCCAGCCCTTGGCGGTCATCGCCTCGACCAGCTGCCGGACGGCGGTGGGCAGGTCGCGCAGGGCCTTCTGCCCGTGGACGTCGAGGCCGGTGCTGTCGAGCGCCGTGATGTAGTCATCCATGGTGGACCTCCTCGCGGCGAGGGTCGGCCGGGCCTGCGCCCTGGCGGTGACGTCCCTCACCAACACTCTAATTTTACTACCGTAGTGCCATATTGGGAAGTGGATTCGGGGTCTGACCTGGGCTTTTCGTCTGCGG
>JAAYYA010000132.1 GCA_012515595.1 Actinomycetales bacterium | reverse complement strand
GACGGCGACGCGTCCAACCAGGTGATCTGGTTCGTCGACGCTCGCCCAGAGGAGCAGGCCGATCCGACGCCGCAGGCGTTCGCGGTGATCGACCAGTGGATGGCCAACATCGACGCCAACCCGGAGCTCGGCGTGGCCGGCAACAAGCCGGCGGCGGCGGTCGACTCGTGCTTCGCGACGGACGGCACGCCCATCGCCTCCGGCCCGGACGTCTGGGACGGCGTGCTCGACGACGGCGCACCAGGTGAGTGCACGCAGCAGTTCCCGATCTACTCCTCCTCGCGCCGGGTCGCCGGTGGCCCCTACGAGGGCGGGGTCTGGAAGTGCACGACCCAGCCGGTCATGCGAGCCGTCAACCAGGGCCTGTATGGCGAGTGGGAACCCACGCGGGCCGAGATCCGGAGGCTGAAGGAGATCTTCCCGAGCGGAGTCTGCGACTTCAGCCGACCGGATGCGGGCAAGCCGCGCAACCTGTGATCTCGCAGCACCCCCGCCCCCGCACGACCGGGCTGCTCCTGGCCGCGGGGGCGGGGCGGCGGTTCGGTCAACCGAAGGGCACGGTCGTGGACGCCGACGGAGCGTGGGTCGTCCGCGCGGCCCGTGCGCTGCTCGACGGCGGGTGCAGTGACGTGCTCGTCGTCACCGGCGCGCAGGCGGAGGAGGTCGAGGCGCTCCTCGACTCCGGGCTGCGCGGCACGCGGCCGGACGGCGCTGGATCGGGCACCGTCGCGACGATCCGGTGCGGCACCTGGGACCAGGGGATGGGGGAGTCGCTGCGCTCCGGCCTCACCGCCCTGGCCACCCGGGGCCGGACCACGCCGCTGCAGGCCCTCGTCCACCTCGTGGACCTTCCCGACGTTGGACCCGAGGTCGTCGCCCGGGTGCTGGACGGCGCCGGTGACGGCAGCGACGCCCTGGGGCGAGCGGCATACTCAGGACGTCCTGGACACCCGGTGCTGCTCGGTCGTGACCACTGGGAGGGGGTGCTGGCCGGAGCGGCCGGTGACGCCGGTGCCCGCGGCTACCTGCGCCGGGTGCCGCCCCGCCTCGTCGAGTGCGGGGACCTCGCGAGCGGTGCCGACGTCGACGTGCCGGGCGGTCCGTGATTCATCGTCGTTGAGCTCACGCGACACGTGCAGCGCCGGCGGCGAAGGCTGGGGCACCCTGGGTTCCCTGGAGCCGCTCTCCTCCGGCCCGGGCTCAACTGGCGGCATGACGTCCCAGCCGCCGTGGTCCCACATCCACGCGTGGGCCCAGCGATCGAGGACCGGGGTCCTGTACCAGAGCCGGACCCAGCGTGGGACGCGGTCCAACCTGGGCGCGAGCCCATGATCGGGCGGGATCCAGTTCCACGCGGGGCGAGTGCCCGGCGGCGGCTGCCACGGTCCCGGAGAGGGCACTGCTGCAGGACTGGTCACGGGCTCAGTGTCGCACCCTGAGCGGGCGGCGTGACGGACGCCGGCACCCCTCAGGGCGCCTCAAGATCGACGCGGGTCTCGGTGCAGCGGTAGCCGGCACGGCGGAACGCCGCAGCCATGGGTGCGTTGACGGCATCCGTGGTGGCGGTGATGCGAGGGGCGCCCTCCGCGGCGTGGAAGCGGGTGATGAAGGCGAGGAGTGCATCAACGTAGCCCCGGCCACGGTGCTCTGGCAGCACAGCGAGGAACCCGACGTTGCGGTTCGTCGGGGTCGCTGACGGGATGGCCACACCGACGAGGGTGCCGTCGGTCGTGGCGGCCGTTCGCCACCACGAGCGATCCCCGGGACTGGCGAGATAGAAGTCGACCTCGGCACGGGCCAGCTCCTCGGCACTGCCGGACTCGAGCTCACGTCTGGTCCCGACGTCCAACGACCCGCGCGCGGCCGCCGCGAACAGCCGGAGGAAGGCGTCGTCGTCGGCCGACTCGAACACCACCGAGGTGGGCTGGGGCGGCAGTGGTTGGCCCCGGTCCCACTGGAACTGGAGTCGCTCGTTGACCAGCGTCAGGCCTGCCGCGGCGGCACAACGCGTCTTCAGGTCCACCTCGACGGCGACGTCCGCCTGGTCGCGCCAGTCGTTGGGCAGACGCAGCGTGTGCGGCAGCGGGACGCTCACCCCCCGACTGGCCAGGGCCTCGTGTCCCGCATCGAGGAGTGCCTTGGCCAACTTGGCGCGGTCCGGCACCTGTGCGTCGACGTCCCACACGTCCAGCGCGGTGGGCACGGACGCGTCGCGCCCCCACCACATCGCTCGCCCTCGGACCACGCCAGACTCGTCGACCGCCACGACGGACCACTCAGGTTGAAGCCGCTGCGCCTCGATCTCTGCGGCGATCTCGCCTGCCGGCAGGCCGGACTCAGCAGGCGCAGTCAG
>JAAYYA010000131.1 GCA_012515595.1 Actinomycetales bacterium | reverse complement strand
TGCCGTCACCGGCGACGTCGTCGGTCTTCTTGGCGACCTCCTTGACCAGCTCGGCGCCGATCTTCTCGTAGGGGTCCTCGAGCTCGATCTCCTTGGCGATGCTCACACCATCGTTGGTGATGGTGGGCGCGCCCCACTTCTTCTCCAGGACGACGTTGCGGCCCTTGGGGCCGAGGGTGACCTTCACGGCGTCGGCAAGGGTGTTCATGCCCTTCTCGAGCCCGCGACGGGCCTCCTCATCGAAAGCAATGGTCTTGGCCATTCGGGTGGTTCCTCCCACACGTATACGCGGTGGAGACCGGCCTCACGCCCGCGACGGACGGACCGACCGCACCAGGCTCACGTCGCTCTGGCACGGCCAACCCTCGCTCGGTCGGTCAGTTGTCACTCTCATGGGTCGAGTGCTAAGTCCATGATTAGCACTCTGAGGGGTCGAGTGCAAATACTCGCCCCCTCCTGAGCACGAAACCGGGAGTCAGTATGCCGTGCGCTCGCCTTCCCGTCCGACCTCCGGTGAGTCGGCGCACGGGGCCAGGATCGGGGTCAGGCCTCGGTCTCGAGCACCCCGCGGAGGGCGTCGAGCACGGCGACGTCCTCGATGGTGGAGGGGACCTGTGCCTGGTCGCCGTCGGCGATCTGGCGCATCGTCTTGCGCAGGATCTTGCCGGAGCGCGTCTTGGGCAGGGCGTCGACGACGTCCACGCGGTGCAGCGCCGCGACGGCGCCGACCTCGGAGCGGACCCGCTGGACCAGCTCGGCGCGCAGCCCCTGCACCCCGGCGTCATCCAGCTCGACCCCGGCCTTGAGCACGACCAGCGCCCGTGGCACCTGTCCCTTGAGCGCGTCCCGGACCCCGATCACCGCGCACTCGGCGACCGAGGGGTGACCGGCCAGCGCCTCCTCGATCGACCCGGTCGACAACCGGTGCCCGGCGACGTTCAGCACGTCGTCGGTGCGGCCCATGATGAACAGGTAGCCGTCCTCGTCGACGTAGCCGCCGTCGCCGGTCAGGTAGTAGCCCGGGAAGGCCGACAGGTAGGAGTCGACGTAGCGCTGGTCGTCGCGCCACAGCGTGGGCAGCGTCCCGGGCGGCAACGGCTGCTTGATGCAGATCGCCCCCTCCACGCCCGGGCCGACGCGCTGGCCGGAGGGGTCGAGCACCTGCACGTCGTAGCCGACGGTGGCCGGGCCGGAGGACCCGGGCTTGATCGGCAGCTGCCCGATGCCGACCGGGTTGATCGTGATGGGCCAGCCGGTCTCGGTCTGCCACCAGTTGTCGATCACCGGGATCCCCAGGGCGTCGGTGGCCCACTGCCAGGTGTCGGGGTCGAGCCGCTCCCCGGCCAGGAACAGGGTCCGCAGGGTCGAGATATCGTAGTCGCTCAGCAGCGCCGCGTCCGGGTCCAGCTTCTTGATCGCCCGGATCGCGGTCGGCGCCGAGAAGGCCGCGACCACTCCGTGCTCGGCCACCAGCCGCCAGTAGGCGCCGGCGTCCGGCGTCCCCACAGGCTTGCCCTCGAACAGGATCGTCGTGGCCCCCGCCAGCAGCGGGCCGTAGACGATGTAGGAGTGGCCCACGACCCAGCCCACGTCGGAGCCGCACAGCCAGGTCTCCCCCGGCTGCACGCCATACAGATTGCTCATCGACCAATGCAGGGCCACCGCGTAGCCACCGCTGTCGCGCACGATCCCCTTGGGCTTCCCGGTGGTGCCCGAGGTGTAGAGCACGTACAACGGGTCGGTGGCGGCGACCGCCACGCACTCGGCGGGCTCGATGGCACCCGGCGTCATCAGCAGCGACCAGTCCAGGTCACGCTCGCCCAGCTCGGCCACCGCCTGCTCCCGCTGCACGATCACCGTGTGCGCCGGCTTGTGGCTGGAACGGCGGATCGCCTCGTCGAGCATCGGCTTGTACTCCACCACCCGGCTCGGCTCGATCCCGCACGAGGCGGAGACGACCACGGTCGGCTCCGCGTCCTCGATCCGGGCCGCCAGCTCGGCCGGGGCGAACCCGCCGAAGACGACCGAGTGCACCGCGCCGATCCGGGCGCAGGCCAGCATCGCGATGACCGCCTCGGGGATCATCGGCAGGTAGATCACCACCCGGTCCCCCGGGCCGACCCCGAGGTGGCGCAGCACCCCGCCGAACCGGGCCACCTCGTCCAGCAACTGCGCGTAGGTATAGCGCCGCTGGGTGCCGGTCACCGGGCTGTCGTAGATCAGGGCCGTCTGGTCGGCGCGGCCCTGCACCACGTGGCGGTCCAGGGCGTTGAAGCAGACGTTGAGCGTGCCGTCGGGGAACCAGTCGTAGAACGGGGCCCGCGCGTCGTCCAGGACGACCTTCGGGCGGCGGATCCAGGTCAGGCCCTCGGCCGCGGCGCCCCAGAACCCCTCCGGGTCGGTCAGGCTGGCCGCGACCAGGTCGTGGTAGCCGGCGGGGTTGGCGAGGGCACGGTCCGTGCGGGAGTCGGAGCTCATGCCCCTATCGTGCTGCGTCGACCCCGGCGTGGCTACTGCGGGTCTCCAGGGCGCGCACCGCCGCGTCCCGCAGGGTCGCGTCCTGCAGCCCCAGCCCCTTGGTCTTGGCGACCAGCCCGTCCACGTCCGAGACCCCCGTCGCCAGAGCCGCCCGGAGCTCGGTGGCCAGCGCCGTGAGGACGCCCTGCTGGGTCCGCACGAAGGCCAGGTCGACGACCTCCCCGTGGCCGGGGACGCAGGCCGTGGCGCCGTTCACGTGCGGATGCTCCAGGAGGGTCTGCAGGGTCGGGCCCCACTCCAGCGGGAACGAGTCGTCCATCGCCGGGTCGGCCCCCTGCTCGATCAGGTCCCCGAAGAAGACGACGTCCACGTCGGGGGCGGCGACCACGAGGTCGTGGTCGGTGTGCGCCCGCCCGCCGAACAGCAGGTATGCCGTGCGGTCACCCAGGTCGACCGGCGTCACCTCGTCCTCCACCAGGTAGAACGGCAGGACCACCTCGGTGTCCAGGTAGGTCTGGGCGAGCTCGGGGCGCTCGGTGCGGTGCAGGTGCTCCACGACCTGGCTGCGCTGGTGCTCCGCGGTGCGCTGGAGGCTCTCGGCGGCCCCCACGTGGGCATAGATCTGGGAGTCACGGAAGGCGGCGTTGCCGAAGCAGTGGTCGTAGTGGGCGTGGGTGTTGACCACGACCTGCTCCAGCGGGGTGATCTCCCGGACTGCTGCCGCGAGGTCCTCCCCGCGGGCGGTCGTGCTGCGCGTGTCGATCACCAGCGCCCGCTCGGAGCCGACGACCAGGCCGATGTTGAGCTCCAGCTCGGTGTGCCGACGCACGAAGGTCCCCCGGGCGATCTCCCGGAACTCTGGCGCAGACATGGCCACCACCGTAGGCGACACGCGCGACGCAACCCAAGCGGTTGTGCGGCACGGCACATCGATAGGCCCCTGACGATAGACCCCTGACCCGGCCCCACCCCGCCGCGCACCTCAGGCCCTGTGACCTGGCCCGATGGCCGTGACAGCGCGATGACATCACAGGTGCCGCAAGTTTGACATCACTGTGGTGTTGACATGACATCATGATGGTGTCATAGTTGGCGTCATGGAACTTACTACCTACGTCGAGCGGCTCCGTGCCGAGGTGGCCGCGGCCACCGAGCTCGCGGGCCCGGAGATCAGCACCGCCGCACAGCGCGTGCTGTCGGCCGTCGACCCGGCGATCCGGCTGGTGCTGCTCGAGGCACTCACCGACGCTGCGGCCGAGATCACCACGGAGCTCCCGTCCGGAAGCGTCGAGACCCGGCTGCGAGGCCGCGCGGTCGAGTTCGTCCTGGACGGCGTCGGCGCTCCAGCCGGCCCCGAGGACGCGTACCCGCAGGACTCGGAGCGGGAGCCGGTCGACGAGAGCGGCGACCAGATCCGCATCACTCTTCGCCTCCCCGAGGGGCTCAAGCAGCGGGCGGAGGAGCTGGCGGCGGAGGTCGGCCAGTCCCTCAACAGCTGGCTGGTCGACGCCGTGCGCGACGCGACCTCCAGCGGACTGCGGATCAACCTGCGCAGCCACGGCGTCCGCTTCGACTACCCCACCCCGCCCGGTGCCCCCCGCCCGCCGAGCGGTCCCGGCCGCCGGATGACCGGCTGGTCCTGAGCACCTACTCCCCCGCCTGCGCACCCCAGGCACCTGAGCACACCAGACACCAGAGCACCCCAGACACGAGAGACCGAGGACACCCACCATGGACCGCACCTTCGAGACTCCCGCCCCGCCCGACCTGTCCATCGAGATCGGCAGCGGCCGGGTCGAGGTCCTGGCCGGCGAGACCAACGGCCGCACCCTGGTCACCGTGACCGGGAAGGGCGCCGACGAGACGACCGTCGAGCAGCACGGCAACAGCATCGCCATCATCGGGCCCCGCTCCCGGCACGGCTTCAGTTTCACCTTCGGCAGCAACCAGCTGGCCGTGCGGGTCAGCACCCCCCGGGGCAGCGGCCTGGCCACCAAGCTGGGGTCGGCCGACCTGGTGGCCACCGGCGTGCTGGGCACCTGCGCGCTCCGCTCCGGCTCGGGTGACAACCAGGTCGAGGACGTCGGTGACCTGGAGGTCACCTGCGGCTCCGGCGACCTGCAGGTGGGTGCCGTCACCGGCAACGCCTCGGTGCGCAGCGGCTCGGGCGAGGTCCGGATCGGCACCGTGACCGGCAACGTCGAGACGGTCACCGGGAGCGGCGACATCGTGCTGGGCAGCGTGTCCGGGCAGGCCGGCGCCAAGAGCGGCTCCGGGGACGTGCGGATCGAGCAGTCCGACCACGGCGCCCGGGTCACCACGGCGAGCGGCGACATCGCGGTCGACCGGCTCGGCGGCGGCAGCCTGGAGGCCCGCACCGCCAGCGGCGACCTCACCGTCGCCGTCGCCCCCGGACTGCCGGCCTGGACCGACATCCACACGCTGACCGGGGACGTCACCTCCACCCTGCTCTCGCTGGGCCAGCCGGCCGAGGGGGAGCCCTATGTGGAGCTGAGGCTGCGCTCGGTCTCCGGGGACATCGTCGTCGGGCACCTGGCCCCGACCGAGCAGTCCCCGGAGCAGTCCCCCACGGGCGGACCGGGCGACCCGGGACGCACCACCACCCCACACCTCAAGTAACCCTGCATCAACCACGACGCCCCCGCATCAACCACCCACACCAACCGACCACCTGCATCACCACCCCGAGAGGAGAAGCGCCATGTGCTACCCGATGGAGATCGACGTGGCCCGCGACATGCACGCCGAGCGCAGCCGCACACTGGAGGTCGAGAACCGCCTCGCCCTCCGCACCGCGACCAGCCGCGGCCGCAAGGTCACCGACTACTGATCGCCGGTCAGCGCTCACGCACGGTTAGCGCTACGCACGGTCACCTGCCGCACACGCCACCACGGACAGCCCCGCACGGACAGCCGCCCGCACGGACACGGATCGGCCCGGGAGTCTTCGGACTCCCGGGCCGCTCTGCGTGTCTGGGGCGAGCCTGTGCCTCGGGCTCGCGGGGGCTCAGATCTGGACGCCCAACCGGCGGGCCGAGCGCGACTTCTGGCGGGCGGCGCGCATCCGGCGCAGCCGCTTGACCAGCATGGGGTCGTGCTCCAGGGCGTCCTCGGAGTCGATGAGCTGGTTGAGGAGCTGGTAGTAGCGCGTCGCGCTCATGTCGAACAGGTCCTTGATGGCCTGCTCCTTGGCGCCGGGGTACTTCCACCACTGGCGTTCGAAGTCGATGATCTGGCGGTCGCGCTCGGTCAGCCCGGCGGCCTCGTCCCCGCCGATCCTCGGTGCGGCTCCCATGTCGTCCTCTACGTTCCCTCGAGATCCCGCCGGGCAGCCCACCCGACGGCTTGGCGCCTACTGTACGACGCGAATGACACCCTTGTCATTCCGACGTGCCGCAGCCGCGCGATGCGGGGCCCCTGGCCTGACAGTCGGGTTGCCTGCCATGGCAGACAAAGTGACTGTCAACGATGCAAACAGAGTGACTGTCAACGATTCGGCCAGGTCGTCGGGCACACGGGCACCCTGGATCGCCTGAGCCTGCCGCATCGGGCGGCTCCCGGCATACTGTGGCGTCGTGAGCCACCTGCCCATCGCCACCCTCGTGGACCTGGTGCACCCCTCGTGGGCCCGCTCCCTGGCCCCGGCCACCGGGGTGGTCCGCGACCTCGGGCGGTACCTCCGGGAGGAGGTGGCGGCCGGTCGGGGCTACCTGCCCGCTGGCGAGCACGTCCTGCGCGCCTTCCAGCAGCCGCTCGACCAGGTGCGCGTGCTGATCGTCGGCCAGGACCCCTACCCGACGCCGGGTCACGCGGTCGGACTGTCGTTCTCGGTGGCCCCGGACGTGCGGCCGGTCCCCCGCAGCCTGCAGAACATCTACGCGGAGCTGTCCACCGACCTGGGCCTGCCGGCACCGACCACCGGCGACCTGTCCCCGTGGGCCGACCACGGGGTGCTCCTGCTCAACCGGGTGCTCACCGTCCGACCGGGGGCTTCCGCGAGCCACCGAGGCAAGGGGTGGGAGCAGGTCACCGACCTGGCCATCGCCGCCCTGGCCGCGCGGGGCGGACCGTTGGTCGCCATCCTCTGGGGGCGCGACGCCCGCTCCCTCGCCCCCGCCCTCGGCGACGTCCCCACCATCGAGAGCGCCCACCCCTCCCCGCTGTCGGCGCGCAGCGGGTTCTTCGGGTCCCGCCCGTTCAGCCGGGCCAACGAGCTGCTCGTGGCCCAGGGAGGCCAGCCCGTCGACTGGCGCCTACCCTGAGCCTCGCCCGGCGCAACCACCCGCTCCCGCAGCGCGACCACCGCACCACGGCCCGCAGCCCGCAGCCCGCAGCCCGCAACCCGCAGCCCGCAGCCCGCAGCCACCGCCCACCCGAGAGGATTCACAAGAGGTCCATGGCAGGAAACACCCGCACCGGCAGCATCCGTCCCGAACCGCGCGCCTGGAGCCGCTACGTGGCGCTGGGCGACTCCATGACCGAAGGCGTGGGAGATCCAGGGCCCGACGGGACCCTGGGCGGCTGGGCCGACCGGCTGGCCGCACTTCTGTCCGCGCACTCCCCCGACTTCACCTACGCCAACCTCGCCATCCGGGGCCGCCGCCTGGCCGACATCGCCGGACGGCAGGTGGAGGACGGCCTCGAGCTGGAGCCGGACCTGGTCAGCATCATCGGCGGCGGCAACGACATCCTGCGCCCGGGATCGGACCCCGACGCGCTCGCGGCCGAGCTCGAGCAGGCCGTCGCCCGCATCCGTGCCACCGGCGCGGACGTGCTGATGGCGACTCCGACCGACCCCTCCGGTGCTCCTGTGGTGGAGCGCACCCGCCCCAAGGTCGCCGTCTACCTGGCCCACCTGTGGTCGATCGCCGACCGCCAGGGCGCCTACCTGCTCAACCAGTGGGGCCTGACGTTCCTCAGCGACTGGCGCATGTGGGAGCCGGACCGGATCCACATGAGTCCCGAGGGGCACCGCCGCATCGCCCTCGCGGCCTACGAGACCCTGGGCCACACCGCCCAGGAGGCCGACTGGCGGATCCCCCTCCCACCCGCGCCGCGCCCGGGCCGGCTCGAGGCGCTGCGGGAGAACGCGGTCTGGGCCAAGGAGTATGCCGCCCCCTGGGTCGGCCGCCGCCTGCGCGGCACGTCATCGGGCGACAGCCTGCCGCCCAAGCGGCCCGACCTCGGTCCGGTCTGACCATCCCCAACGGCCCTCGACCCAGCACCGCCCCGCAGAGCCAGTCCGCTGCGATCCCGGGCTCTCGTGGGTCAACCCGGGGCCGCTGGGGCGACCCCATCCTCCCCACGAGCCGCACCACCCCTTCCCC
>JAAYYA010000021.1 GCA_012515595.1 Actinomycetales bacterium | reverse complement strand
GATGCCGATGATGCGGCCGGTGTCGGCGTCGGTGACGATCTTGATGAGCCCGCGGGTGTCACGGTTGACGATGGCGCGCGGGACGTGCGCCAGGGGCAGGACGCGGCTGTCGCAGCGGATCCCGGCAGTGCGGGCCTGCTGGTCGGTCATTCCGACGGAGGCCAGGGCGGGGCTGGTGAACACGACCCGGGGCAGGTGGCGGTAGTCGACCTCCCGGCCGGCTCCGGTGAGGGCGTTGTCGGCGACCAGGGCGCCGTGGGCCGCGGCGACGTACACGAACTGCGGGTGGGCGGTGACGTCACCCGCGGCCCAGATCCGCGGGTTCGTGGTGCGCAGGTGGCTGTCGATGATGACCTCGCCGCGCTTGCCGGCGCGCACGCCGATGGTGTCGAGGCCGAGCGTGCCGGTGACCGGGCGGCGGCCGGTGGCAACGAGGAGCTCGGCCGCGCGGAGCTCGTGTGAGCCGTCGGCGGTGGTGGCGGTGACCGTGACCTCGCCGGTGGCCGGGTCGCGGCGCACCGCGGTGGGCACCGCGCCGCGGATGATCTCGATGCCTTCGTCGGCGAGGATTTCTTCCAGGGCGGTGGCGGCCTCGGGTTCCTCGTGGGAGGCCAGCCGTGAGCGGACGAGCATGGTGACCTGGGCACCGAGGCGGGAGAAGAGCTGGGCCTGCTCCATGGCGACGTAGCCGCCGCCGATGACCAGCAGCGACTCCGGGACGTGGTCCAGCTCCATCGCGGTCGTCGAGGTCAGATAACCGGCCTCCTGCAGGCCGGGGACCGGCGGCGCCCAGGGCGTGGAGCCGGTAGCGATGAGGTGGTGCGCGGCCCGGACGGTTTCCGCCGTGCCGTCCGGGCCGGTCACGCGGAGTGCCGGCTCAGTCGGTGTGCCGACGAAGGTGGCCTCGCCGGGGTGGAGGGCCCACCCGTACTCGGCGGCCAGGGCCGCGTACTTCTCGCTGCGCAGCGATCCGACGAGCTTGTCCTTGCCGGCGACCATGGCGGGCATGTCGACCGGTGGGGCGTCGGGGAGTGGCAGACCGGGGAACCGGGCGGCGTCGAGTGTGACGTGGCGGGCCTCGGCGGCCGCGAGCAGAGCTTTGGAGGGCACACACCCGGTGTTCACGCAGGTACCGCCGATGGTGCCGCGCTCGATCATCACCACCCGCTTGCCCAGGGTGGTGGCGCGGATCGCGGCCGCGAACGCCGCCCCACCGGACCCGATCACTGCCAGGTCATACGACCTGCCCTTGTCCGTTGCCGTCATAAGTCCTCCCTTGTTGCCGCGCCTCAGGACCAGGATCGACCTTCCAGTGCACTGGAAGGTCAAGGCAGAATGAGTGGCATGCGGATCGGTGAGGTGGCTCAGGCGTCGGGCACGACAGCTAAGACCCTGCGGTACTACGAGGACGTCGGACTCCTCCCCGACCCCGACCGCAGCCCGGCGGGGTACCGGGACTACGGCCCCGAGGTGCTCGACCGGCTGCACTTCATCCGCCGGGGCCAAGCCGCCGGGCTGACCCTGGCCCAGATCGGCCAGGTGCTGGCCATCCGAGACCGGGGCCAGGCCCCCTGCCAGCACGTCACCGACCTGCTCGACACCCGCCTCGCGGTCATCGACCGGCAGCTCGCCGAGCTCGCGCAGCTACGCACCACGATCGCCATCCTGCGCGAGCACGCCACCACCGGCGACCCGGCCACATGCTCCCCCGAGGACGTCTGCCGCTACCTGTGACCCGCGAAGGTCACCGGCCCGTGGCACCATCGCGACATGGCCGATGACACCCAGCAACGATGCTCGTGCTGCGGCCGCCAGCGGCCACGAAGGTCGCTCCACGCACTCGGGAGCGAACCGGCCTACATCTGCCGAAGGTGCGCGCTCTGGGTCGCCCTTCGCATCGCTCGCGACTGAACGACTCCGCCCGCAACGCGGGCACGCCGCCGGCCGCGGCGAACATCGTCGGATGGTGCGCGAAGGAACCAAAGGGCGCGAATGACGACCAATCATCACGCCGCCAGCGCGATCGCGGGCGCCCGTTGCCGCACTCCTCATCCGACGGTCTGAGCTCCACCGCCTGGCAGCGGTCCGAAGCCTGGAGAGGGCATCGGAGCCGGACGGGACCCCCTAACGCTCAGTGGTCCGCCCTCGCAGCGGTTGCGGTCGGTCCAGTTGTCCGTCCCGTAGGAGGAACCCGTTGCGGAGGCGGTGCAGGTCATCGGCGGAAACCCACGCCCGAATGTTCGCAAGACCGCCCGAGAAGGGTTGTCCGGTGACGGTGCGTCATATGGGACGGCCTGTCGTCCCGTAAACG
>JAAYYA010000130.1 GCA_012515595.1 Actinomycetales bacterium | reverse complement strand
GGGTCCGACTCGGAGCCGTACCAGGCGTCATCCCGGTAGTAGCCCGCCTCCCGGAAGTCGGCGAGCGACCGGGCCGAGTCCCTCGCCAGGGCGTTCTCGAGCCGCTCGTCCAGGTCCCGTCGCCCGATCTCTATCGACAGGTCGTGGCGCAGTCCAATGGTGTCTGCGTCAGCGCACAGCCGGATCATCAGGGCCGCAATCGTCAGGAGCTCCCAGTCCTCAAGACCCGGTATGCCGCGACGCACCTCGGGCGGCGGCAGGTGGTTCACGACGGGCCGGGGAGGCGGCGTGGCCGCCAGGTGGTGCGCCCAGTCGTAGTCGTCGTCCTCCACGAGCAGCCGGTGGAGGTGCGGGAGGATCGCGTCCTCCGGCATACCCCGCTGGTCAATCGGCAGGAGCCGTTTCGCCCGCTGCAGCACCGGCTTCTCGTTGCGCTCCAGCGCCTCGGCGAGCTCGGCGGCAGAGGCGCCCTCGCGGCAGCGGGTCACGAGGAGCTCGTAGTCCTCGGTGGTCCACGGCTCACCGCGGCGTCTCGGCTCGGGCGCCGTGGGGGTGCGGCGCGGGTTGGTCCCCGGGAACTGATGAATGGTCACGCCCCGACTGTGCCGCGACGGGCCGACCGCGCGCAGAAGTTGTCCACAGGCGTGCCCTGACCAGGTCCGTCTGCGTGCCGAGCACGGTCGGCGTGGTCGCCGGGCGCCGGCGCGGGTGAGAGCCTGGGGCCATGTCACGCGCTCCGGTCGTGGTGCTGGCACCCGACTCCTTCAAGGGATCGCTGACGGCGGCCCAGGTCCGCCGGGCTCTGGCCGAGGGGCTGCGGAGCGTACGGCCCGCTGTCCGCGTCGTGGAGGCGGCGGTGGCCGACGGCGGCGAGGGCACAGTGGCTGCGGTCCTGGAGCACGGCTGGCAGCCGATCAGCGCCACGGTCCCCGGCCCCTGGGGGGATCCGGTCCCGGCGACCTGGGCCTGGCAGCCTGACACCTCCACCGCAGTGGTCGAGCTGGCCGCGGCCTCGGGGATCGCCCTGGACCCCGAACTCGTGCCGTCCCGCCCCGCCGACGGCCCCGCCAGGGCCCTGACCGCCTCCACGCGCGGGGTCGGCGAGCTGGTCCGCTCCGCCCTCGACCACGGCTGCCGCCGGATCGTCCTCGGGCTCGGCGGCAGCGCCACGAACGACGGAGGCGCCGGGATGCTCGCCGCGCTCGGGGTACGGCTCGTCGGGACCGACGGCCGACCCGTGCAGGGCGGCGTCCACTGGCTCGAGTCCGTCGCGGAGGTCGACCTGTCAGGGCTGGACGCGCGCCTGGCGGACACCGAGGTCGTGCTGGCCAACGACGTCGACAACCCACTGCTCGGGGAGCGCGGCGCCGCCGCAGTCTTCGCGCCGCAGAAGGGGGCGGACGAGCCGACCGTGGACCGCATCGAGGCCGCCCTCACCCGCTGGGCACACCTCCTGGACTCGGCACTGGGCAGGGCCGACTCTCCCTCGGGCGCCGCTGCAGGGGCATCCCCTGCCGCCGCCCCGGGTGCGGGCGCCGCGGGCGGGACGGGGTATGCCGTGCTGGCAGCCCTGCGCGCCACGCAGGTGGCGGGCGCTGACCTGCTCCTCAACCTCGTGGGGATCGACGCTGCCCTGGATGGTGCCGACCTGGTGGTCACCGGGGAGGGTCGACTGGACGAGCAGACCCTGTCCGGGAAGGCGCCCCTGGGGGTGCTCGTCCGGGCGAGGGCACACGGCATACGAGTTGTTGGGGTGACCGGTCACTGCGACCTGCCGCCGGAGGTCGCCCGGGAGGCCGGGTTCACCGCGGTCCATGCACTGACCGACCTCGAGCCGGACGTGCAGAGGTGCCTGGCCGACCCGGTGCCGCTGCTGCGGCTGATCGGACGGGGGCTGGCGGACTACGTGACCGAGCGGTGAGCCCCGGGTCTCAGACCTGCAGCGTCTTCACGATCGGGACCCCGACGCGGTAGGGGATGTGCAGGTAGCTCGGGGCGCTCACCACGGCGAGGTCGGCCCGGGCACCCACCCGGACCACGCCGATGTCCTCGCGGCGCAGCGACTGCGCAGCGACGACCGTGGCGGCGCGCACCGCCTCCCCCGGCGTCATGCCCATCTCCCGGACGGCGAGCGCGATCATCAGCGGCATCGAGGAGGAGTTGCAGGTGCCGGGGTTGCAGTCGGTGGCGAGGGCCACGGTGACGCCGGCGTCGATGAGCCCGCGGGCGTCCGGGTAGGGCGAGCGGGTCGAGAACTCCACGCCCGGCAGCAGCGTCGCCACGGTCTCCGACCCCGCCAGGGCGTCCACGTCGGCGTCGGACAGGAAGGTGCAGTGGTCGACGCTCGCGGCGCCGAGCTCCACAGCCAGTTGCACGCCGGGGCCGTGACCGAGCTGGTTGCCGTGGACCCGCAGCCCCAGCCCCGCGTCCCGACCGGCGGTGAGGATGACGCGCGCCTCATCCCCCGTGAAGGCGTGCGGGGAGTTGGGCTCGCAGAAGACGTCGACCCACTTGGCGTAGGGGGCGGCGGCCGCGAGCATCTCGCCGGCGACGAGGTCGACGTAGGCGGCGCGGTCGTCCCGGAACTCCGGCGGCACCACGTGCCCACCGAGGAAGGTGGTCTCCTCGGTCAGCTCGTGCGCCAGCCGCAGGTGGCGCACCTCCTCCTCGAGGTCCAGCCCGTAGCCGCTCTTGATCTCGACCGTGGTCGTGCCCTGGGCCCGCATCTCGTCGAGCCGCGCGGTGAGCAGGGTCCGCAGCTCGGCATCACTGGCGCCCCGCGTGGCGGCGACGGTCGTGGCGATGCCTCCCCCGTCATACGGCTCTCCGGTCATCCGGGCGGCGAACTCGGCGGACCGGTCCCCGGCGTAGACCAGGTGGGAGTGGCTGTCGACGAAGCCCGGCAGCACCGCCTGCCCGCCCAGGTCGAAGGACCAGTCGACCGCGGGGGCTTGAGCAGCGGGGCCGACCCACTGGACGGTGGTCGGGGCGTCCTCGAATTCCGCCCCCACGATGACTGCGGCGTCATGCAGTATGCCGAGGCCCTGGCTCTGGTCGGCGCCCTCCAGGGTCTCGTCGCAGGTGACCAGTTCGCTGATGCCGGTGATGAGGATCGCCATGCCGGTCAGTGTCCCATCGGCGGTGGCGAGGACGACCAACAGGGCGATCGAGCCTCGGCGGACCATCTCGCACCAGAGGGGACAGGCACTCTCGCGAAGGTGCATAACGTCACGATTTGCGTGACGATTGTCAATGAGTAGCGAGAAGTGATGTTGCGCACCGTGTGTCCGCGGTCCTTGCGGCAGCTGATCGCTAGGTCCAGAGCGGCTCGATCGCCTCGGCGAGTTGTGCACCGAGGCGGCGGCCGTCCTCCAGCCGGTGCCGGCCCTCCTGCACCACGACCTGGCCGTCCACGACGACCGTGTCCACGTCGGCGGCCGTGGCGGCGAGCAGCACCTGGGACGGGTCGGCACCACCGGTGCGCGGGCTGTCCATCCGTACCGCCACCAGGTCGGCACGTGCCCCGACCTCGAGCC
>JAAYYA010000001.1 GCA_012515595.1 Actinomycetales bacterium | reverse complement strand
TGCGCTCGGTTGGGTCTGGGAGCGCAACACCGCGCGCTCGGTCGGGGGGTGGGGACTACTCGTCGGGGCCGCCGTAGACGGTCAGGTCCTCGAGAAGCGGCAGCAGGTCCTCGGCGCCGGCAACTTCCCGGTCGGCGAGCTGGCGGGCCTCGGCGCGCAGGGCGTCGACCGTGATGCCGCGCCCGCTGACGATGCTGTTGCCCTTGAGCAACTCGGCCGAGTCGGCGACCAGCGCGGCCAGCCGGAGCGTGTCGGAGACCTCGGCCTGCGACCACTCGACCGGCGCGTTGACCTCCGTGGTCTCCCCGGTGTCCGGGTCGGCCCAGCGCAGCCGGGCCTCGCCGACGACCGTGCCGTCGGTGACCGCGCCGGTCGGGACCAGCTCGTAGAGCGCGGAGACCTGGTGCCCGGCACCGAGCTCGCCGGCGTCGACGGTGTCGTCGCGGAACTCGTCGTCCTCCAGGGCGCGGTTCTGGTAGCCGATGAGCCGGTAGGACTCCACGAACTCCGGGTCGAACTCGACCTGGCTCTTGGCGTCCCGCGCGACGACGGTCAGGGTGGGCGTCAGGTCCTCGACGAAGAGCTGCTCGGCCTCCTCGAAGGTGTCCAGGTAGGCGTAGAAGCCGTCGCCCTGGTTGGCCAGCTGCTCCATGAGCGTGTCGTTGTAGTTGCCCATCCCGTAACCCACCGTCACCAGGTGGATGCCCTCCTCACCCGCGCCGGCGATGTCCTCGGCCAGCGCCCCGCCGTCGGTGACCCCGACGTTGGCGACGCCGTCGGAGGCCAGGACCACGACGTTCAGGCCGTCCTCGACGTAGGCGGCGCGTGCCTGGGAGTAACCCATCCGAAGCCCGGACTCCATGTTGGTGCTGCCGCCGGCCCGGAGGTCGTCGATGGCGTCGACGATCGTGTCGCGGTCCGCGACCCGGGTCGGCTCGAGCACCGGGGTCGCGTCGTCGCCGTAGATGACGATCGCGATCGTGTCGTCGGGGTTGAGGCTGTCGACCAGCAGCGCCAGCGACGACTGCACCAGCCCCAGCCGGTTGCCCATGTCCATCGAGCCGGAGGTGTCGATGACGAAGGTGATGTTGGTCTGCGGGCGGTCCTCGTCGGCCAGCTGCGCCGAGCTCACCCCCACGCGCACCAGCGCGGTCCCGTCGCCGCCCCGCGGGGTCGCCCCGGTCTCCACCTGCAGACCGAGGGCGGTCCCCTCGGGTGCGGGATCGTCATACGAGAAGGCGTTGACCCACTCCTCGATCCGGATGGAGTCCGGCTCCGGCGCCATCCCCTGAGCGGCCATCGCGTGGGCGACCCGGTAGGACCCGGTGTCCACGTCGAGCGCGAAGGTGGACTGCGGGTCCTCCTGGGCGCGGACCCACACGGTGTCGCCGACGTCGGTGAAGGTGTTGTCCTCGCCCGGCCCCGGCGGGGGCGGCGGGACGGGGATCGGTCCGACGTCTTCGGCGGCGCCTGCCTCGGTCTGGTACGCCCCGGCGGGAGCGGGTGCCGCCGCACCGTCGCCGTCCCGCTGCGTCTCGTAGTCCTCGACGTAGTGGCGGGCCGCCTCGTGGTCGTCGCCCTCCGTGCCCTGCGTGCCCTGGGTCGGGTCGTGTGGCTCGGGGTCCCCTGAGCATGCCGTGGCACCGAGCCCCACCACCAGCAGCATTGCGAGCAACGTCGTGTTCTTCATGGCGGTGCGACGGTCCGGGTCGCGTCGCCGGTTCCCACCCGTGGGTCACGAAGGGATAACGGACGCAAAGGGTCCCCCGCGCACCTGGAAGAGCTCACCTGCCCTTGCTGCATTCCTGCCCTGGGGGAGTTCAGTGAGGTACCACCGCACGGGGGACCGGCTCCCATGGTACGTGCCGGCCGGCGCGGGACGAAACGCGCCGCCGGGCCGCCCGGGGCGGCGGGGTTCGCCGCGAGCCGTGCGACCAAAGGGGCGCTGTGCGACGTCAGGGCACTCACCTGGGGCCCATCTGGTCGCACGGACCGGGCGGGGGCGGGGGCGGTGCGGGCCGGGCCAGGGCCGGGACACAGAAAACCCCCAGCCCGCGCGGGCTGGGGGTCCGGGATGTCCTGGGACATCACTGTGGCGGAGGATGGGGGATTTGAACCCCCGAGGGTTTTATCCCAACACGATTTCCAATCGTGCGCACTAGGCCACTATGCGAATCCTCCGTCGGAGAGGTTACCCGACAGCGCCCTGACCTCCGAAATCGCGGGGGCTGGTCAGACGTGGCGGCGCCGCAGCTCGTAGTGGCGGGAGTGCGCGTCGAAGGTGTCCAGCACCGCGCGGGCGCGGGGCGGCACGACCGAGTGCTGCGGGTCGCCGCCGGTGAACTCCGCCACGGCCGCCAGGTCGGTGAAGCGCATCGCTGTGAGGAACTCGTGGCGGTCGTCCCGTTCCTCGGCGATGCGGCGCCACACCTCGAACTGCTCCAGACCGGGCAGGCCGCGCTCCACGATGCCGGGCGCCACCTCGGTGTCGAGCACCCGGTCGTAGTCCGCCGCCAGGTCGGGGGTCGTCCATCCGCTCCACAGACGCAGGATCATCGGTCCGTCCCTTCGATTGCCGTGGCGTACATTGACAGTATGCTGTCAGTTTACACGGGAGGTTGGGCGTGCGCGAGCTGATTGATGACTACCGGCTGCTGATGGCTGACGTCTACGAGGTGGCCGGGTCGTCCCGACGCACCTCCGAGGCTCTGGCCGCGACGGCCGGGCAGACCGCTGCGCGGTGGCACGTGCTCAGCGTGGTGTCCGAGGAGCCGCTCAGCGTCGCGGCGTCGGCCCGGCGGCTCGGACTGGCCCGGCAGAGCGTGCAGCGGGTGGTCAACGACCTGCGGGACGACGGACTGGTGCGGTTGCAGCCGGACCCGGGGGACCGTCGGGCGCCGCTGGTCGAGGTGACCGAGCGCGGCGGGAAGGTCCTCGCGGAGCTGCAGACCTCGTCGGCCCAGAACCGGAACCGGATGCTCGCGGCCACCGGGCTGACGGCCACGGACCTGCGTCAGGCCAGGAGCACCTTGCGGGCCCTGGCCGCGGCGCTCAGGGACGCAGCATCACCTTGATGGCGGTGCGCTCGTCCATCGCGCGGTAGCCGTCGGCGACCTCGCTCAGCGGCAGCACCTGGTCGAACACACGGCCCGGGTTGATCCGGCCGTCCAGCACCCGCTCGAGCAGGTCGGGCAGGTAGGCGCGGACCGGGGCCATGCCGCCGGCCAGGCCCACGTTGCGGCGGAACATCTGCGGCACCGGCGCCTCCGCCCCGTGCGGCACCCCGACGAAGCCGACGGTGCCGCCCGGCCGGGTGCTCGCGAACGCCTGGTCCATCGCCTCCTTGGTGCCGACGCACTCCAGGACCGCGTCGGCGCCGACGCCGTCGGTGAGCTCCATGACCCGCGCGACGCCCTCGGGACCGCGCTCGGCCACGATGTCGGTCGCGCCGAACTCCGTGGCGATCGCCTGGCGGTCGGCGTGCCGGGACATCGCGATGACGCGCTCGGCGCCCAGCTGCGCGGCGGACAGCACCCCGCAGAGCCCGACGGCGCCGTCCCCGACGACCACGACCGTGCCGCCCTCGCGCACCCGGGCGGAGACCGCCGCATGCCAGCCGGTCGCCATGACGTCGGAGAGCGTCAGCAGCGAGGGCAGCAGGTCCTCGTCAGGCTGGTCAGGGGTGGCGACGAGGGTCCCGTCGGCCAGCGGCACCCGCACGAACTCGCCCTGGCAGCCGTCGACGAAGTCGCCGTGCCGGTCCGGGCCGCCGAACCCGCCGCCGTGGGCGCACGCCGACTGCATACCGGCGGCGCAGTGGGCGCAGGTGTTGTCCGACCAGAGGAACGGCGCGATCACGAAGTCCCCGGTGCGGACGGTGCGCACCTCGCTGCCGACCTCCTCGACGACACCGACGTGCTCGTGCCCGATGCGGCGCGGCCTCTTGACCGGGGAGATGCCTCGGTAGGGCCACAGGTCCGATCCGCAGACGCACGTGGCGACGACCCGTACGACGGCGTCGGTCGGCCGGACGATCTGGGGGTCCGGGACCTGGTCGAGGCGGATGTCTCCGGGGGCGTGCAGCACGGTCGCGTCCATGGCCCCATTGTGTCCGGCCGGCCGGACCACGGAGCAACCCGGGCTGGCCCGGGAAGCCGGCTCACGGCATACTGCCGCGGTTTTCCACTCCCCACGGGGCGGCGACGGGTGCAAGGATGGGTGCGCACCCAGCGACCGAAAGGACCTTCCCATGCCCTTCCACGTCGGCTCCGAGGTGGGCAGGCTCCGGCAGGTGATCGTGCACGGGCCCGGCCTGGAGATGCGCCGGCTGACCCCGGAGAACAAGGAGCAGTACCTCTTCGACGAGGTCCTCTGGGTCGAGCGGGCGCAGGAGGAGCACGAGGAGTTCGTGCGGGTGATGGAGGAGCGGGGCATCGTCGTGCACCACTTCCACCAGCTGCTCGAGGAGACGGTGGGGATCCCCGAGGCGCGCAAGCAGATCCTCACGCAGTCGCTGGACGACCGGCACCTGGGGCCGTTCGCGGCGCACGAGATGCACGAGCTGTTCGACCAGATGGCCGACCACGACCTGGCCGAGTTCCTCGTCGGCGGCATCACCAAGGCCGAGGTGCTGGAGCGCATGGATGCCCCGCGCTCGGTGGTCATCGCGGCGATGGGGCTGCACGAGTCCCTCCTGGCGCCGCTGCCCAACCACCTGTTCACCCGGGACACCTCGGCGTGGCTGTACGGCGGGGTCGCCGTCAACTCGATGCACAAGAAGGCGCGGCGGCGGGAGACCGTGCACTACGAGGCGATCTACCAGTGGCACCCGATGTTCCGCGACGCCGGCATGGACTGGTGGACCGAGGGGGTCGAGGCGGGGCCGGCCACCTCCGAGGGCGGGGACATCCTGGTGCTCGGCAACAAGGTGCTGCTCGTCGGCATCAGCGAGCGGACCACGACGCAGGGGGTCGAGCGGCTCGCGCAGCGCACCCTCGCCTCCGACCAGATCGACACGATCATCGCGCTCGACATGCCCCGGGCGCGGGCGCTGATGCACCTGGACACCGTGATGACGATGCTGGACGAGGAGACCTTCACGCGCTACTCCGAGCTGCCCGACCTGGCCTCGTTCACGATCACGGCCAGCGGGGTGGGGGACTCCCTGCCCAACCTGGACATCCAGGCCAACGACCCCGCCGACATGATGAAGGTCATCGGTGAGGCGATGGGCATCGGCACCCCGCGGGTGGTCGCCGCCGACCAGGACCCGCGGGCCGCCGCCCGCGAGCAGTGGGACGACGGGTGCAACGTGCTGGCGCTCGAGCCGGGGGTGGTCGTCGCCTACCAGCGCAACACGGTGACCAACGACTACCTGCGGAGCCTGGGCATCGAGGTCATCGAGATCGCCGGGCAGGAGCTCGGCCGGGGCCGCGGCGGACCACGCTGTATGTCGTGTCCCATCGAGCGCGACCCCCTGGCCTGAGCGGTGGGTCCGGTGGGTTCTCCTGTGGGCGCTCCGGTGGGAGGCCGCTGACGTGCCGCCCCGTCGCAGGGTGCCGATCGACTCGGGGGAGCTGGCCCTGGCGGAGTGGCGTGCCGACCCCGCCGCGGCGCCCCGCACGGTCGTGGCGACGGCGGTGCGCTTCACCTTGGAGGAGCTCGCCGAGCGCGCACCGGGACGGTCCGTCGAGGTGCGGGTGCCGCCCTTCGGTGCGGTCCAGTGCGTCGAGGGCCCGCGCCACACGCGCGGCACCCCGACCAACGTGATCGAGACCGACGGGGTGACCTGGCTGCGGCTCGTGGTGGGGGAGGCCACGTGGGAGGCCGAGCGCGACGCCGGCCGCGTCCGCGCCAGCGGCCAGCGCGCCGACCTCTCGGAGTTTCTGCCGCTCGTGTGAGGGTCTCCCTCCCCTCGACCGAGCGCGTCGTGTTGCGCCCCCAGGGGCGACCGGACGCGTGGTGGTGCGCCCCCAGGGGCGACCGAGTGCGTGGTGTTGTGATGGCCGCAGCGTTAGGCGGTCTTGGTCGCGCGGAACACGTCGCATACGACGTCTTCTGCGCGACCAAAACTGCCGGTCACAGTTGGGGACCAGGTGTGCGTCGCAGCACCGTGCGCTCGGTGGCCCAGATTACCGCCGCGCCATGCGCTCGGTGGCCCGGATCATCGCAACACCGTGCGCTCGGTCGGGGAGGAGGAGGGGCTCAGGATCGGCCGGAGAGGCGCTCGGCCACGAGATACAGGATGCCGCCGACCAGGCCGCCCAGCAGCCCGCCGGGCACGGCCATCGCCATGAGCTCCTGTCCCGTTGAGGCGTTCGGCGCGTCCGGGCCGAGGAATGCCAGCAGCACACCGACCACCACGCCGATCACGGCGCCGGTCGCCAGGAACGGCACCATCCGGGGTCGGCGGTGGACGGGTCGGCGCTGCACGGTGCTCACCCCTCAAGGATGCCACGGGCGCCGCGGACGACTGTGCCCGGCGGGCGACGGTGCCGGGCGGGCGACAGTGCCTGTGGTTCACGCCGGCGTCGACGGGTCCGGCTCGAGCGACAGCACCAGGTGCACCTCGACGGGCTCCGTCCGGCCCTTCAGCCGCAGCGTCCCCACCGGGGTCGTCCGGGCGCCGGGCACGGCGGCGAGCGTGGCCGCGCCGACCGCGACCCCGCCGGCGGGAGCGTGGCCCTCGATGCGCGAGGCGGTGTTGACGGTGTCCCCGATGACCGTGTGCGTGCGGGCCCCGTGCGTGCCGAGCAGCCCGACCGAGATCGGCCCGGTGTTGACCCCGACCCGGAAGCGCGGCCAGTCGCTGTGCCCCGCGGCGACCCTGGCCGTCGCCTCCTGCAGCTCCAGCGCGGCGCGCACCGCCCGCTCCGCGTGGTCGGGCTGGTCACCGCGTCGGTTGAAGGTGACCATCAGGGCGTCGCCGATGATCCGGTCCACGTCACCGCCCCGGCGCACCACCGCCGGCACGGCGACGGCGAAGTAGTCGTTCAGCATCGCCGTCACCTCCGCGGACGGGTGGTCCTCGGAGAAGGTGGTGAACCCCTGCAGGTCGGCGAAGAGCACGCTCGCCTCCCGGTGACCGGCCGCCGTGTCCTCCAGGTAGAGCGCGGCGAACCGCTCCTCATGCCAGGAGCGCCGCGCTCCGACCGCGACCAGCGCGAAGGCGACGAGGAGCAGCACGTGCCACTCCCACCACGACACCCGCCAGGTGGGTGCCAGGGCCATCGCCACGAGGGCCTCGGCCAGCAGGATGTATGCCGTGCACACAGCGAGCAGGACGCCCTCCCGTCGGGCGCGCCACAGGTGGGCATAGCGCCAGGAGGCCACGGCATACAGGACCACGGCGGGGACGGCCAGGACGACCGGAACAGACTCCATCTGGGCAGGCGGGCCGTCGAGAGGGGGCAGCCCCAGCAGGGATACCGCGGCCCACAGCGCCATGACGGCCAGCAGCCCCCAGCGCAGGCGCCTGGCCAGCGCGACCTCCGCGACCGCAGCCGCCCCGGCGACCTCCGTGGTCGAGCGCAGCGCGAACAGGGAGCCGATCGCCACGCCGACCGGGGTGGCCACGGCGAAGCCGACGTTGGAGGTTGCCAGGAGCACCCCGGGGGTGGCGAGGGCGTGCAGCCCGAGGAAACCGGCCGAGGCCAGGAAGGCGAGCGAGACGTGGCTCAGCCGGGCGTCGCCGCGTCGGGCGGCAGCGTCACCGGTGGTGTAGGCCAGCACCGAGGAGACCGCAGCCGTCGCCAGGACGAGCCAGAAGTGTGCCGGGTGGTGGGCCCAGTGCAGGTCCAGCCGTGGGAACCCCAGCAGGAGGGCGAGGCCGGCCAGCGGGAGGGCGACGGCGGTCGCGGCTGCCACCGGCGCCGCGGGCCTCCGTCCCCCGGCGCGGTGGCTGGTCACCGGCGCGGCACGCTCAGGTGCTGGTGGACCTCGGACATGACGACGGAGCCCTCGCCGACGGCGGAGGCGACCCGCTTGACCGAGCCGCTGCGGACGTCGCCGACGGCGAAGAGGCCGCGCACCGAGGTCTCGTGCGGCTGGCGCGGCGGGTCCGAGGCCTCGCCGGTGTCGCTGCCGGTCAGCACGAACCCCCGCTCGTCGCGCCGGACCTCCTCCGGGAGCCACTCGGTGCGCGGCTCGGCGCCGATCATGACGAACAGGCCGTCCACCGGGACGCGCGTCGTCTCGGAGGTGTCCAGCCGGGTGAGGGAGAGCTCCTCGAGGTGGCCCGGCCCGGCGGCGTCGGTCACGGCGGAGGAGGGGTGCACGGTGATGACCGGCTCGCCCGCGATCGCCTCGATCAGGTAGGCCGACATGGTCGCCTCGAGCGTGGCGCCCCGGATGATGACGTGCACGGACCGGCAGTAGCGCGCGAGCTGGAGGGCCGCCTGGCCGGCGGAGTTGCCGCCGCCGATCACCGCGGCCGACAGCCCGGTCAGCGCGTGGGCGGCAGAGACGCTCGCGCCGTAGTAGACGCCCTGACCGGTGAAGGCCTCGACGGCCGGCACCCCGAGGCGCCGGTAGGCCACACCGCAGGACACCACGACGGCGCTCGCGGTCACCGCACCCTGACCGGACACGGTCGCGCGGAAGCGCCCGTCCACCGGTTCGATCCGGTCGACGGTGCGGGTCAGCACGAAGCGCGCGCCGAAGACCCAGGCCTGCTGGAAGCCCCGCTGGGCGAGCTCGGAGCCGCTGAGGCCGCGGGAGAACCCGAGATAGTTGCGGATCAGGGAGCTGGTCCCGGCCTGGCCACCGATGGCCTCGCGCTCGACGACCAGGGTGCGGAGTCCCTCGGACGCGGCGTAGACCGCTGCCGCCAGCCCCGCGGGGCCGGCCCCGACGACGAGCAGGTCGACATCGCGAGCGTCCTCGGACAGCGTGGTGGGGATCCCCCAGGCGTCCAGGATCTCGCCGTCGGTCGGGTCGACCAGGGTGGGTCCGCCCAGCGCCGCGAGCCACACCACGACCTCGCCGTCCCGCTCCGGCGCGGCCACCTCCAGGGCCTGGCGGCCCTGGGCGGAGTGACGCTCCCGGAAGGCGTAGGGGATGCGGTTGCGGTGCAGCAGGTTGCTGATCTCGAACCCGCGGCCGGAGTGCCGGTCGGCCACGACGACGACCTCGCGCTTGGTGCGGGGGTCGGCGCGGGACCAGTCCTGGACCATCTCGGCCACCGTGCGGTGGAAGAGCTCGTCACCGTCGGTCCAGGGCCGCAGCACGTAGGAGTGCAGGTCTCCGATGGCGGTGCCCTGCAGGATGGTCCGGGCGACGTCCGCGTCCGACCAGGCGCCCCAGTCGATGAGCAGGGCCCGCCGCGCCTCGGGGTGCAGGGTGCGTCCGGTGGCGACGACCGAGTCGCGGTCCGCCGTGGACAGGTCGTGCCCGATCAGGACGAGCGCCACCCGCTCGTCCCGGGCCCGGGCACCCTCGAGGGTCCGCACCGCGTCGCGGGCGGAGGCCTCTCCGCGGACCCGCAGGGAGGCGCCGAAGTGACGCGCGAGCTCGGTCTCCGTCCGCGCCAGGCGACGCGGGTCGGGCTCGACCGCCAGCAGGAGGGGACGCGCACCCCAGCCGTCACGGGCCATGAACTCAGGGTAGAAGCGC
>JAAYYA010000129.1 GCA_012515595.1 Actinomycetales bacterium | reverse complement strand
GGAGGCAGCCCCAGCACCCCGGCGAGCGCCTTGCCCGGCCCCAGGATGTTGGGCCCGAGGACGGAGCCGATCGTCGTGGCCCAGACGACCAGGCTGAGGTGCCGTCCCCGACGGGTGGGCGGTGCGAGATCGACTGCGGCGTAGCGGGCCTGGCTGTTGGCGGTGCTGGAGGCACCGAACAGGGCTGTCCCGAGCAGCAGCAGCCAGAAGTTGCCGATGACCGCGGCGGTGATCGCCAGGACCGCCCCGACCGTCCCGACCAGGTAGGCGGTCACCAGGCCGACACGCCGGCCGTGCGCGGCCATCAGCGCGGCGACCGGGATCGTCATGAGGGCGCCGCCCAGGACCTGCGTGGTGTTCGCCAGCCCGGACAGGTCGTCCCGCCCGCTGATCTCCGCAGCCATCAGCGCGGCGACCGCGATGCCGCTCGCCACGCCGATCCCGCCCATGACCTGGCTGCTCATCAGCGTGCCGACCGTGCGGGTCTGCAGTCCGGTCGGGTCCGGGGCCGGCGCCGTGGCGGCCTGCGGCGCGTAGGGCCTGGGTGAGGGGGCGGAGCCCGCCGGGATGGTCACAGCCCGAGTGTGACACCCGACACTTCCGCGACACAAAAGTGTTCTTCGTTACCCTTTCGTGACATTTGTCGTGCAACCATGTACCTTCGTAACAGCCCGTCGCACGACGGGCCGCGTGGTTCGGACGCCGAGTCTTGTCACCGGATCGCGCGCCCCCTGTTTGACCGCTGACAAGAGCGGGGAACCCACTCCCCGGGAGGAAACTCCCTTGGGGCGAAGGTCCGGACCTGGCAACAGGACGGACCCGGGCAACTCCAGCCCGAGCCCGACAGCTAACTCCGCAGGCGCTGGAGAGGTACTTGTGAACCGTCCTAGCCCCGCTGGGCGCCACCGCGCGCCGAGCCGCATCGCCACCGCCCTCGCCCAGGGCCGCTACTCGGCCACCTCCACCTTCTCGGTGGCGGCGTCCGGTGGCATCCTCGCCTCGTCGGTGCTGGTCGCCACGACGCAACCCCAAGCCAACCTGGAGGCCGCGATGGCCGCGCTGGAGCCCGTCGTGGGCCCGGACGTCGTCGCCGCCGACCGGCCGGCCACCGAGTCCACGGCCTCGGCGGCCACCGAGCGCGAGTCCACGCAGCGCCTCGAGGCCCTCCAGGCCGCGACGGAGACGCTGAGCCAGGCCGCCACCGCGGTCGCGCTGCCGGGCACCGTTGACATCGTGAGCCAGCCGATCGACCGCCCGGCCCAGGCGGCCCCCGCCCCGGCGGACGCCGAGAACGCGGCCGTCGGTGAGCTCGGCTTCGTCGGCGTCACGCCGGTCGTCGAGGAGCCCGAGCCCGAGGTCGAGGTCTCCGCCGCGGCCGAGGCCCGGTCCGAAACGCCCGCGAGCCGCTCCACGACGCGTGAGGCCGCTCCCGCGCCGAGCGAGCCCGCGGAGCCCGCCCCGGCTCCGGCCCCCGAGCCTGAGCCCGAGCCCGCTCCCGCGCCGCCGTCCGGCGGTGCCGAGTCTGCGATCGGCTGGGCCTACAACCACCTGGGTCTGCCCTACATCTACGGCTCCGACAGTGGCGGCGGCTACGACTGCTCCGGCTTCGTCAAGGCGGCCTACCGCAACGCCGGTGTCTCCCTGCCCCACGGCAGCTCCGCCCAGTACTCCGCCACCTCCCGGGTCTCGCTGGACAACATCCGGCGTGGCGACCTGCTGTTCTACAGCAACGGCGGTGGCATCTACCACGTCGCCATCTACCTCGGTGACGGACAGGTCATCCACTCGCTGCGCGACGGGAGCGGCTTCAGCGGCTCCAAGGTGACCAGCATGTACTACTCGCCGGGCCTGTTTGCCGCTGGTCGTCCCTGACGTCCGTTGTGCTCGGCCGTTGATGACGACCGTCTGAGCTCTCACGCCACCGGGCGTGGTCCTGCGTGGACCACGCCCGGTGTGCTGTTTCCGGGGAGGCCGCTGCACCCTGAGCGCCGTCCGGGCAGAACGGCGCCGAGGTGTGACACCGTGAGGGCGTGCAGCCCCCGCCCGAGGTGTTCGACCTGTTCGCGGTCCCCGCGGATGCCACACCCGTGCCTGGCGGTCAGGGGCACAGCGTCCTGGCCGGTGACCTGGTGCTCTCACCGGGCCGCTCGGCGGCGACGGCCGACTGGCTGAACCCCCTGCTCGCCCGGCTGGCGGCCGACCTGGACCACGAGCAGCCACGGTCG
>JAAYYA010000128.1 GCA_012515595.1 Actinomycetales bacterium | reverse complement strand
GGGGTCGAGGTGACCCAGGCGCTGGCCGAGGAGCTCGTGGACGGCGACTACGAGGCCGCCTGGCGGGTGACCTCCTCCGACGGCCACCCGATCTCGGGCACCATCAACTTCACGATCGAGGCGGGCACAGACCCCGGAGCCGAAGAGCCGGGCGAACAGGACCAGACGGCCGCGCCCACCGGGCAGGAGACCGACCCTGCCGAGGCGACGACCGACGCGCCGACCGGCGACGAGGCGACGACCGACGCCCCGACCACTGACGCGCCGACGACGGACCCGGGGACCGACGACGCCGCGGAGACCACCCAGGACTCCGCGGCGATCACCGATGCGGAGGAGTCGTCCCAGCAGATCCCCGCCTGGGGCTGGCTCGTCGCGGCCCTGGCCGCAGTGGGCCTCGTGGCCTGCGGTTTCCTCGCCTTCCGCCGCAACTGAGGGTGCCGTCGGCGCAGCCCTCCACCGCACGCTGAGCCCGCCGTCGACGCCACCCTCCACCGCACGCTGAGCAGGCCCGACGCCCCGGTTGGCTCGGCGTGCCGCGAATCGATGAGGCTTCCCGGTGCGGAGTCATGTACCGTTAGACCCACGACAGATACATTCCCCGGGCCGGCTCCGCGGTTGGGGTGTCACTAAGGCGTGCCACCCAACAAGCGATGCCGTCCCGCACAACGCACAAGGGGGTCTCGCCATGGGGCGCGGCCGGGCCAAAGCAAAGCAGACGAAGGTTGCTCGGAGGCTGAAGTACTACTCTCCGGAGACCGACCTCAACGCGCTCGCGCGCGAGTTGGGTGCCACCGGTGACACCGGACCCGACGACGCGCTCGCCGAGTCGCCTGAGGACGAGTTGGACGAGGACGACGCCTACGAGCGTTGGGCCTCCTCCGAGAACTGATTCAACGCCGCCGTGCCCGGGTTGTGCCCGGGCTACGGCGGCGCCCTCATGGGAGAGGCATTAGATGCCAGCCTGGCACGAGGCGACCTGGGTCGACCCCGATGAGAAGCAGAAGCGCCGCTTCCGCGGCGGCTGGCTGTGGCTGTTGCTCATCCCCGCTGCGCTGGTCCTGTTCTCCGTCGCACGGTTCAACGACTACTGGCAGTACGACGACATGACGATCACCACCCTGGAGTGCGACGAGCGCCTGGGTGGCAGCCCCACCTGGGCCGACATGGAGTCCGCCGGCTGCGCACCCGCCGCCATCGGGGCGACCCTCACCCTGGTCGACGCCGGCCGGGGCACGGACCCCGAGCCCGACATGGACGGCACCAACTGGACCTTCAAGAACATCCCGACGGCTTTCAGCACGCTGGTCCTCAACGTCACGGTGCCCGAGTCGGTCGGCGGGGTCCTCATCGTCGACGCCGAGCAGGACCCACCGGCCGTCCTGCGCGAGATGACCCCCAGCGACGTGGCGCGCACCGTGTTCGCCCGCAACCTCGGCGAGCTCGACACCCTGACGCTGTACGTCGTCGTCTACCCCTGACCCACTGACCTCAGCGCCGCGTTCAGTCCGGTGCCCGTGCCAGTCCGGTGCAGGTGCATGGTTCCTTCACGCGAGGCCCCGGGGCGGGGCGAGAAGGATCCATCCACTTGCACGCTCGCGGTCACTGGTGCTGGCGGGAGGGCGCCGGGGTGCGGCTCAGGCGTAGGTGCCGCTGACGCGGACCGCGCCGCCGTCGACACCCTTGGCGCCGCGCACGACGTCGCCACCGTCGCCGGCAGCATCCCCGCTCGTGCCCGGGTCGGCCGC
>JAAYYA010000127.1 GCA_012515595.1 Actinomycetales bacterium | reverse complement strand
CCACGACAGGGCGTGAAGCATCCGGACACGTGCATGGGTCCGTGACGGCGGCCCGCGACCCGGCGCGGGGCCGGCTTGACGCAACGGCAAGGCGATCGGTTACAGTTCTCCCCAATGGCACGCATGCTCCTCCTCAGTCGCCGCAGCGAGACCTCCTAGGTCCGGCCCTCGCTGCGGAGTCTCTGCTGTCCCGGACACCCCGACAGCCCCCAGCGAGGAACCGAGCATGACCGCCACCCAGATCACCGCGACCGTCGCGTCGCCCAGCGTCACCCCCACGACCGCCACCGAGCGCAACCCCCAGCAGCCCAGCGGGATGCCGTTCGAGCGTTACAGCCCCTACCCCGCCGTCGACCTGCCGGACCGCACCTGGCCGGGCAAGACGATCACCCAGGCCCCGCGCTGGTGCGCGGTCGACCTGCGCGACGGCAACCAGGCCCTCATCGACCCCATGACCCCCGAGCGCAAGAGGCGCATGTTCGAGCTGCTGGTGCAGATGGGCTACAAGGAGATCGAGGTCGGCTTCCCCGCCGCCAGCCAGACCGACTTCGACTTCGTCCGGATGCTCATCGAGGAGGACCTGATCCCCGATGACGTCGTCATCCAGGTGCTGACCCAGGCGCGGGAGCACCTGATCGAGCGCACCTACGAGGCGATCACGGGCGCCAAGCAGGCCATCGTGCACCTCTACAACTCGACCTCGACGCTGCAGCGGCGCGTGGTCTTCCGGGCCAGCGAGGACGAGATCGTCGACATCGCGGTGCAGGGCGCCCGGATCTGCAAGAAGTACGAGGAGCAGCTGCCCGGCGACACCGAGATCTTCTACGAGTACTCCCCCGAGTCCTACACCGGCACCGAGCTGGAGTTCGCCGTACGGGTCTGCAACGCGGTGATGGAGGTCTTCGTCCCGACCCCGGAGAAGCCGGTGATCATCAACCTGCCGGCGACCGTGGAGATGGCCACGCCTAACGTGTATGCCGACTCCATCGAGTGGATGGGCCGGCATCTGAACCACCGGGAGAACGTCATCCTGAGCCTGCACCCGCACAACGACCGCGGCACCGGTGTCGCGGCCGCCGAGCTGGGCTATCTGGCCGGGGCGGACCGCATCGAGGGCTGCCTGTTCGGCAACGGCGAGCGCACCGGCAACGTCTGCCTGGTGACGCTGGGGATGAACCTGTTCACCCAGGGCATCGACCCGCAGATCGACTTCTCCGACATCGACGGCGTCCGCCGCACGGTCGAGCACTGCAACCAGCTGCCGGTGCACGAGCGGCACCCGTGGGGCGGCGACCTGGTCTTCACCGCCTTCTCCGGCTCGCACCAGGACGCCATCAAGAAGGGCTTCGAGGCGCTGGAGGCCGACGCCGCCGAGGCCGGGGTCCCGGTGGACGACTTCCGCTGGGAGGTGCCCTACCTGCCGGTCGACCCCAAGGACGTCGGCCGCACCTACGAGGCGGTCATCCGGGTCAACAGCCAGTCCGGCAAGGGCGGCGTCGCCTACGTGATGAAGACCGAGCGCAAGCTGGACCTGCCGCGCCGCATGCAGATCGAGTTCAGCCAGGTCGTCCAGCGCCGCACCGACTCCGAGGGCGGGGAGATGTCCCCCGACGCGATCTGGGCCGAGTTCGAGGAGGAGTACCTCGAGCAGACCGGCCCGGTTGCCATCCGGGACTTCTCGATCGTCCACGAGTCTGGCGAGCACGAGCAAGACGTGCTGACCGCGACGATCGCGGTCGAGGGCGTCGAGCACCAGGTGGAGGGACGCGGCAACGGCCCGGTCTCGGCCTTCGTCCATGCCCTCGAGAGCGTCGGGGTGGACGTGCGGGTGCTGGACTACTCCGAGCACGCGATGTCCGCCGGTGACGACGCGACGGCCGCGGCCTACGTCGAGTGCGCGGTAGACGGCCAGGTCCGCTGGGGCGTCGGCATCCACCCGAGCATCGTCACCGCCTCGCTCAACGCCGTGTGCAGCGCGATCAACCGCCCGCAGGGGTGAGCGAGCGGTCCGAGACCGGCACCCTCCTCCTCGCTCTGGTCGACGGAGGGCCCCCGGAGGCTGCCCGGGCCCGACTCCTGGCAGCCCTCGGACCAGCGGTCGAGGCGGCACCCGACGACACGGTGATGATCCGGCAGCTCCTCACGCCCGTGGCGCGGCTGGAGCACCACCGGTCGATGCTCACCAACCAGAGCTTCCCGCCGGGGCCCGCGGAACTGGCCGTGTTAGCCGACGCCGTCGGACTCCTCACCGAGGGCGACGTCGACGCGATCCTGGCCGCACTGCCTCCGATCGAGCACGGGGGCCTCCTCCGGCAGCGCATCCACCGGCTGGTCACCGCCGGGCGCCTGGAGGAGGCCCACGCCGTGGCCGACACGCTGAAGGACCCGCTGCGCGGTCACCGGGACGTCGGCCTCCACCTGGCCCGGGCGGGCGACGTCGAGGGCTTCTTCACGACGTGGCCCCGGCTCGAGCCGCGCCGCGCCACCGCGGAGCTCGTGGAGCTCCGCGAGGAGCTGGTGGCGGCGGTGGCCCGGACCCGTGGGTGGCGGGCCGCGCTAGACCTCGTCGACGACCACCCCCGCCTGGGCGACCGCTACGTCTTCGCCGCCCTGGGGGCCGCTCCCATCGGGCCGTATGACGTGCTGCAGGACCTCCTCGACGGCGACCAGGGCGCTCGGCTCACCGAGATCCAGCGGGGACAGCTGCTGGTCGACGAGCTGCTGCGCGAGGTGGAGCCCAGCCACCAGCACGTGGCGCTGCCCCCGGAGGACCCCCGAGTCCTCGACCTGGCCGAGCGCCTGGGGGCGATCGACGGCGACCGCGCGACGATGCGGGGCCGCGACTGGCAGCTGGTGCGCCTCTGGCCGCTGATCGCCGAGACGACGACCCTGAGGCGGGTCCGGGCGCTGGTCCGCGCCCCCAACCTCCGGCGTGAGCTGAGCGCCCTGGGCCGGGAGATACGGCCGCCGGGCTGAGCCGCCGCCGAGCCGTCCGGCCTGGCCGGTCACAGGGCGGCGGGCGCCACCTCAGGCCGGTTGGCCCGCCGCAGGGCCGGCGAACGTCCGGCGGTAGGCCTGCGGCGTCGTGCCCAGGTTCGACCGCATCCGCTGCCGCAGCGCCGCGGCGGTGCCGAAGCCGGCCTCCTCGGCCACCCGGTCCACCGGCAGGTCGGTCCGTTCAAGCAGCTCGAGCGCCCGGTCGAGTCGCGCCTGCAGCAGCCACTGCTGCGGCGACATCCCGGTCTCCTCCCGGAACCTGCGGCTCACGGTCCGCTCACTCATCTGCGCGTGCCGGACCAGGTCATCGACGCGGGCGACCGTGCGCAGGTTGGCCCGCGCCCAGACGCGGGTCGCCGAGGTCGACTGGTCGGACCGGGGCGGGACCGGGCGCTCGATGAACTGCGCCTGACCGCCCTCCCGCCAGGGCGGCACCACGCAGCCGCGGGCCGCGTGGTTGGCCGCCTCGACGCCGAAGTCCCGCCGGATCAGGTGCAGGCACAGGTCCACCCCGGCCCCCAGCCCGGCCGAGGTGAGCACGTCGCCCTCGTCCACGAAGAGCACGTCCGGGTCCAGCCGCACGCGCGGGAACAGCCGCCGGAAGCCCTCGGCATACTCCCAGTGGGTCGTCGCGCGCAGCCCGTCGAGCACCCCGAGGGCAGCCAGCGCGAAGGCCCCCGTGCACACCGACACCTGCCGGGTCCCCGGACGCAGCCGCGACCACGCCTCCTCGAGCTCGGGGGTGGCGCGCCCCTCGACATGGATGACCGGGTGCTTCGTCCCGGGGACGATGACGGTCTCGGCCCACGACAGCACCTCGGGGCCGTGGTCGGGCAGCACCGCGTAGCCCTTGTGGGTGCGCACCGGTCCCCCGTCGAGCGAGGCGACGCGCACGTCATACAGCCGCTCGCCGGCGGCGTCACGCGCGGCCTCGAGGACCTGGGGCGCGATGGTCATGTCGAAGCCGACGAGCGGCCCGATGCAGAGGACCACCACGCGGTGCGGACGGCGAGATCCAGTCATGGCCGAAAGTTTACACATAGTGGCAAGTTCGCCACTCGTCCCGCCTGGGTCGAGCACCGGAGACTGCCCGTATGACGATCGCTCCCGACGTGCAGGCCCCTCGCCCCGGCCAGTTCTCACCCCGGCTGCCACGGCTCCACCGCGCGTGGTGGGTGGCCCTCGCGGGCTTCGTCGCGATGGTCGGGGCCGCGGGCTTCCGGTCGGTGCCGGGCGTGCTCATCGACCCGCTGCACACCGAGTTCGGGTGGTCGCACGGCACGATCGGGATGGCGGTCTCCATCAACCTGGTGCTCTTCGGCCTGTTCTCACCGTTCGCGGCGGCCCTGATGGACCGGTTCGGGATCCGCCCCGTGCTGGCGGTGGCGCTGCTGCTGCTCTCCACCGGCAGCGGCCTCACCGTCCTGATGACCCAGGTCTGGCAGCTCTGGCTGCTGTGGGGCGTGGTCGTGGGCGTCGGGGCCGGCTCGATCTCGATGGCTTTCATGGCCACCCTGGTGAGCCGCTGGTTCGTGGCGCGTCGCGGGCTGGTCAGCGGCGTCCTCACCGCGGCCGGGGCGACCGGGCAGTTGGTCTTCCTGCCCGCGGTGGCCTGGCTGGCCACGCACCACGGGTGGCGGACGCCGGCGATCCTGGTCAGCGTCACCGCGATGGCGGTGCTCCCGCTCGTGCTCCTCGTGGTGCGCGACCACCCGCACGACGTCGGGCTGGAGGCCTACGGCGCCGACGCCGACCACCCGACGACCGCGCCCGTCGCGCGCACCGGCAACGCGGCGACGCTCGCCCTGGCCGGCCTGGTCGAGGCGGCGCGCACCCGCACCTTCTGGCTGCTGGCCGGGGGGTTCGCCGTCTGTGGCGCCTCCACGAACGGGCTGGTCGGCACCCACTTCGTGCCGGCGGCGCACGACCACGGGATGCCGTTGACCGCGGCGGCCGGTCTCCTGGCGATCATCGGCGTGGTCGACATCATCGGCACGATCGGCAGCGGGGCCCTCACCGACCGGGTCGACCCGCGCGTGCTGCTGGCCGTCTACTACACGCTGCGGGGCCTCTCGCTGATGGCGCTGCCCGCGCTGTTCGGGCCCGACGTGCAGCCGAGCATGTGGGCCTTCATCGTCTTCTACGGTCTTGACTGGGTGGCGACCGTGCCGCCCACGGTGGCGCTGTGCCAGCAGCACTTCGGGGAGAAGGCGCCGCTGGTCTTCGGCTGGGTCTTCGCCTCGCACCAGGTCGGCGCAGCGGTCGCCGCGACGGGCGCGGGCGTGGTCCGCGACCTGCGGGGGTCCTACGACCTCGCCTGGCTGAGCGCCGGCGCGCTCTGCCTGCTGGCCACGGTGTTCTCGCTGCTCGTGCCGCGCTCCGCACAGCGCCGAAGCGCGGCCGTCACTGCCTGAGGAAGGGCCCCAGCCCTGCCCCTCACTGCCACCTGAGGGCGGGCCGCACTCCGCGGGGTCAGCCCCGGCCGTCACCCAGGATGGTCTGCCCGTCCTCGGTCACGCTCCAGAACGGGTTGTGCGCGACCTCCCACGGGTGACCCTCCGGGTCGGTGAAGATGCCGGAGTAGCCGCCCCAGAAGGTGCCGCCGCCCTTCCGGCCGATCGTGGCGCCGGCGGCCTCGGCCTGCTCGATCACCTCGTCGACCTCCTCGCGGCTGTTGACGTTGTAGGCCAGCGTCACCCCGCCCCAGCCACCGGAGTCCTCGGCGCAGGAGTCGACCTCGAGCGCGGCCCGGTCCCAGAGCGCGACGACGAGACCTCCGGCCTGGAAGAAGACCACGCCCTCCGGAGCCGGCGCCGGCTCCCAGCCCAGCGCCCCGTAGAAGGCCACGGCCCGGTCCAGGTCACGGACGCCGAGCGTCACCACGCTCACTCTCTGATCCATGCCGGAACACTATCGGTCGAGCCGGACGGCCCCGGCAGGGGGCGCGCGTGCGCCCGGGAGCTACCTCGTGGTGGGGATCGGCGCGAGAAGGGCCGCCACCGTGCGCGGGATCGCCCGCGCCACGGCGAGGGCGCGCACCGGCCCACCCGGGTTGGCCGCGTGGGCCGCCCGGCCGTGCACCAGCGCCGCGAGGGCCCCGGCGTCGAGCAGGTCGAGCCCGGAGGCGACCAGCGCACCGGCGACGCCCGCGAGGACGTCCCCGGCCCCGGCCGTGGCCAGCCAGGAGGGTGCGTCGGCCTGGCAGCGCACCGGCACCTCTTCATCGGGCGAGACGACCAGGGTGTTCGCCCCCTTGAGGAGGACGGTGGCGCCGGTGATCTCCGCCAGGCGCCGCGCGTGCCCCAGCGGGGCCGCGCTGATCTGGTTGCGGTGGAAGACCCGTCCCTGCTCCAGGCGGCTCAGCAGCCGGGCCAGCTCCCCCGCGTGCGGGGTGAGCAGGGTCGGCCCCTCCCGTGGCCCCTCGATCAGGTCCAGCGCCCCGGCGTCCACGACGCAGGGCAGGCCGGAGGCCAGGGCGCTGCGGCACGCGTCCAGCTGCCGACGGACGTCGGAGGTGTTCTCGTCCACGGGGATGCCGGGTCCGATGACCCAGGTCTGCACCCGGCCGTGCCCCGGGACCGCCTCGGGCACCGCGTTGAGCACCTGGTGGGAGGCGATCTCGGGCCCGACGTAGCGCACCATCCCGGCGCCGGTCTCGACGGCGGCGGTCACGGCGAGCACCGCCGCACCCGGGTAGCGGGTGCTGCCGGCGACGACCCCCAGCACCCCGCGGGAGTACTTGTCGTCCGTGGGTCCCGGGAGCGGCCACCGGGACGGCACGTCCTCGGGCGTGAGCCGCTCGACGACCGCTGTCTCCGGCGCTGGCACCCCGATGTCCGTGAGGGTCAGCCGTCCCACCGCCGGTGCGGTCGCGGGCAGCAGGTGCACCGGCTTGACCAGGCTGAAGGTGACCGTCTCGTCCGCGCGCACACTGCTGGCCAGCGGCGTCACTCCCGCCGGGTCGGCGCCGCTGGGCAGGTCGACGGCGATGACCCACGCCGTGGGGGGCAGCGACTCGGCCAGCCCCGCCATGGCCCCGGTGAGCCCGGGCCGGCCGCCGATGCCCAGCAGCCCGTCCACGACCACGTCGGCCCCGGCGAGCGCGTCGTGGACCGGCGGGGTCAGCGCGCGGCGGGTTGCCGCGACCGGGAGCCGGGTGACGCCCGCGTCGGTGACCGCCTGTAGCCCGCCCTCGTGGACCACGTCCCCGACCAGCACGACGACCACGGACAGGTGCTCACTCAGCTGCGCCGCGGCATACAGCGCGTCTCCCCCGTTGTCACCCGGTCCGACCAGGACGACCAGCGACTCCGCGCCCCGCTCCCGCGCCCTGGCGAGCGTGGCCTCGGCGAGGCCGGTCGCGGCCCGCTGCATGAGCGCCCCCGGCTCGAGGTCGGCCATCACCCTGGCCTCGGCCTCGCGCACCGCGGGGACGCTGTAGGCGCGGATCATCCCTCGGCGACCACCATCGCCGAGGCGATCCCGGCGTCGTGGGACAGGGAGACGTGGATCGTGGTGACGCCCAGTTCCTCGGCACGGGCCTGGACGCTGCCGCGGATCACGAACTCGGGCCGACCCCACCCGTCCTTGACCACGGTGGCGTCCTGCCAGCTCAGGCCCACCGGCGCCCCCAGGGCCTTGGCGAGGGCCTCCTTGGCCGCGAAGCGCGCGGCGAGCGAGGGCAGCCGCAGCTCCCGCTCATCGGGCGTGAACAACCGGTCGAGCAGGCGCGGGGTGCGTTCCAGCGTCGCGCCGAAACGGGGGATGTCGACGACGTCGATGCCGACGCCGATGATCACCCTGACCGCCCCGCTCCGGTGGGATCCATGCCAGCCCCTACTCGACCGTGACGGACTTGGCCAGGTTGCGCGGCTGGTCCACGTCGAGGCCCTTGGCCGTGGACAGCTCCAGGGCGAAGACCTGGAGCGGCACCACGGACAGCAGCGGCGCCAGGAGCGGCGGGCTCTGCGGGATCCGGATCACCTCGTCGGCGAAGGGCACCACGTCCTCGTCGCCCTCCTCGGCGATGACCAGCGTGCGGGCGCCCCGGGCGCGGATCTCCTGGATGTTGGAGACGACCTTGCCGTGCAGCCCGTGCTCGGAGTCCGGTGACGGCACCACGATGAAGACCGGCTGGCCGGGCTCGATGAGCGCGATCGGGCCGTGCTTGAGCTCGCCGGCGGCGAACCCCTCGGCGTGGATGTAGGCCAGCTCCTTGAGCTTGAGCGCGCCCTCCATGGCCACGGGGAAGCCGACGTGGCGGCCCAGGAAGAGCACCGCACGGGTGTCGGCCATGAACCGGGCGATCTCCTTGACCCGGTCCATGCCGTCGAGCACCTGCTGGATCTTCTCCGGGATCCGCTGCAGCTCCTGCATGATCTGCACCACGCCCTGGTCGTGACCGCCGCGGACCTGGACCAGGTAGAGGCCGAGGATGTAGCTGGCGGTGATCTGGGCGAGGAAGGCCTTGGTGGAGGCCACCGCGATCTCCGGGCCGGCGTGGGTGTAGAGCACGCCGTCGGACTCGCGCGGGATGGTCGAGCCGTGGGTGTTGCAGATCGAGATGGTGCGCGCGCCCAGCTCCTTGGCGTGGCGGACGGCCATCAGCGTGTCCATCGTCTCGCCGGACTGGCTGATCGAGACCACCAGGGTCTGCTCGTCGATCACCGGGTCGCGGTAGCGGAACTCGTGGGCCAGCTCGACCTCGACCGGGATCCGCGCCCACCGCTCGATGGCGTACTTGGCGACCATCCCGGCATACGCGGCGGTGCCGCAGGCGACGATGACCATCTTGTCGACCGCCCGCAGGTCCTCCTCGGACATCCCCATCTCGTCCAGGACCAGCCGGCCGGTCTCGTCGGTGCGCCCCAGGAGGGTGTCGGCGACGGCGTGCGGCTGGTCGTTGATCTCCTTCTCCATGAAGGTGTCGTAGCCACCCTTCTCGGCGGCCGCGGCGTCCCAGGTGACCTCGTAGGCCTTGCCGTCGCTCGGCGTCCCGTCGAAGTTGATGACCGCGTAGCTGTCCGGGGTGATCGTCACGATCTGGTCCTGCCCCAGCTCCAGCGCGTGCCGGGTGTAGCCGATGAACGCGGCGACGTCGGAGCCCAGGAAGTTCTCGCCCTCGCCGAGGCCGACGACCAGCGGGGAGTTGCGGCGCGCGCCCACGACGACGTCCGGCTGGTCGGCGTGGACCGCCAGCAGCGTGAAGGCGCCCTCGAGGGTGTTGACGACCTCCCGCATCGCCTGGGTCAGGTCACCGGTCCGGTCGAAGGCCCGGGAGACCAGGTGGGCGACGACCTCGGTGTCGGTCTCGGAGGAGAACTCGACGCCCTGCTCCACCAGGTGCT
>JAAYYA010000126.1 GCA_012515595.1 Actinomycetales bacterium | reverse complement strand
ATCGGCAAGTCGCGCCTGGTCACCGAGCTGCTCGAGTCGATCGACGGGGAGGCTGCGGTCGCGGTCGGGCAGTGCCTGGACACCGGTGGGGCGGTGGGCGCGCCGTTCGCCTCGATCAAGGGCATCGTGCAGGACCTGGGGGCGGCCTTCGGGGCTGAGGCGCTGCTGGAGGCGGCAGGGCGGAACGCCGACGTGCTGACTTCGCTCGTGCCCCGGCTGGACAGGGGGCGCCCCGGGGACCGACCCGACCTGGGCGAGGCGAGTGGCGAGGATGTGCACGAGGCGTTCGGCGACGTGCTGGAGGCCCTGTCCGAAGAACGACCGATCGTGGTGCTGCTGGAGGACCTGCACTGGGCGGACGTGACGACCCTCGCGCTGCTCAGCGCGCTGCTGCGCAGGCTCCGGCGCAGTCGGGTCCTGGTCCTGCTGACCTATCGACCTGAGGATCTCGGTCGCGGGCACCCGCTGCGGCCACTGCTGATCCAGCTCGACCGAAACCCCGCGGTCGATCGGGTCGAGCTGGCCGCGCTGGATGAGGAGACCGTGGCCGAGCAGGCCGGCCTCATCCTGGGTCGTCGCCTCGATCAGCTCGAGCTGAGCCAGGTGGTCCGGCGCAGCGACGGGGTGCCGTTCTTCGTCGAGGAGTTCCTCGGTGCGAGCAGCCCAGGCGCAGGGCTGCCCTCGACCCTGCGTGAGCTGGTCATGGCGCGCTATGAACGGCTGACCCCCGTGACGCAACGGGTGCTGCGTGCGCTGGCTGCCGGCGGGGCGACCGTGGATCACGACCTGGCGGAAACGGTGCTCGCGGGCGAGCCCGGCGAGCTGGATGCAGCGGTCGCCGAGGCGGTCGAGCGCGGCATCCTGGTGGCGGGCCCGTTCGACTACCGCTTCCGGCACGCCCTGCTGCGGGAGGGGATCCTGGACGTGCTGCTGCCTGGAGAGCGGTCCCAGTGGCACAGCCGTTATGCCCTGACCCTGTCCGAGCGACCGGACGCGGAGTCGCACGGGGTGCAGATCGCCCAGCACTGGATGTCCGCGCACGACCTCCCGCGGGCCTTCGACGCGACCGTCCGCGCCATGCTCTCCTCCAGCACGCTGGCACCGGCGACCGCCGCACAGCTGGGGGAGCGGGCCATCGACCTCTGGCCGCAGGTGCCGGACGCCGCCCAGGTCGCCGGACGCCCGCTCGAGCAGCTGATGCACGAGACGGCGCAGGAGCACATGGCCGCGGACAATGCCCCCCGCGCCGCTGCCATCTGGGAGTCCGCCCTGCAGGCGTGTCCGCCCGACGAGATCCTCATGCGGGCGGGGATCCTCATGGAGAAGGCCGTGTGCGATCACGAGCGAGGGTTCGATGTGGACGCCTCTCTCGAAGAGGCGCTGCGGCTGCTGGAGGGCTGCCCGGAGACACCCGAGATCATCCGGCGACGCTCCTATGCGATGGCGACCCGCGCCATGTGCGGGGCAGATCGGATGGGGCCGGCACGCGCCCACAAGGTGGCCCTGGATGCTCTCGACCTGGCGCTGCAGGCGGGCAGCCCTGGCGACGCAGCCCGGGCCGCGACCTTCGCCGCCTTGATGCAGGTGATGAAGGGCGAGTTCGACGAGGGGTTGGCCGCCTTTGATGACGCTCGCGCCCACCTCCCGGACGATCCGCTCGTCAACTGGCGGCACGGCTACGTGCGCGGGATCGCTCTCCTGGGGCTGGGGCGCTACGAACGGGCCCGGGCAGACCTGGGCCGCGCGGTCACGATCGCCCAGGGCGCGGGGCGCACCCAGTTGAGCGGGGCGGGGGCCATGGCCGTGCTGACCACGGCCACCCTCAAGGACGGCGGGTGGCCGGCGGCGGAGCGACTCGCCCAGGCTCTGATGAGCGGGCCACCGACGCTGGACGCCACCGTCACCTCGGCGGCAACCCTGCTGTTCCTGCACCACTGGCGCGGTCAGCGCGAGGAGGCGCTGGCCATGGCCGCCGACCGCGATCACCTGCTCCGCGAAGGCACCTATGCATCCTCTGTCCCCGACCTGCTGGCGGCGCTGGGCGAGATCGCGCTCGAGGACGGCCCGGACCGGGCCTGGGCGGTGCTTGACTCATCCTGGGAGCGGCCGGATCTTGAGGTCGCCCACAGTCATGAGCTGATCGT
>JAAYYA010000125.1 GCA_012515595.1 Actinomycetales bacterium | reverse complement strand
GGCGCCACGAACTCGATCTCGCCGGCCTTGTCCCACACGACGTAGCCGCGGCCGATGTTGTGCATCACCATGAGCATCCAGAACGGGTCGGTCATCGCGAAGAGCGAGCCGCCGAACTGGGTGCCGACGTAGTTGCGGTTGAACACCCCCTTGCGCAGCGCCACCCGCACATAGCGGTAGTCCTCGGCGATCTCCTCGATCCGGATGCCGGCGGCCAGGAACGGGGGCCACACGTTCATGCCGTGTCGCAGGACCCGGTGGTCGCCGCCGAGGCTCTGCCAGGTGGGGACCTTCACGCGCTCTCCTTCGTCTCGGGGCGGGGATCGTCGGGGCGGGGATCGTCAGGGCGGGGATCGTCAGGGCGGGGATCGTCGGAGCGGGGATCGTCGGGGCGGGGCTCCTCAGGCTCCGGCCCGGCATCCTCCGGCGAGCCGGTGAACAGCTTCAGCAGCCGCTCGACGAGCAGGCCGAGCAGCACGCCGCCGGTCACGGCGACGGCCATCGCCAGCAGCGGGTTGTCGTGCAGCCAGGTGCCCGCGACGGTCCCGATCGCGATGGAGTATGCCGACCAGCTGACGGCCGCGATGGCGTCCAGGATCATGAACAGGGGCCGGGGGAACTTGGTCGTGCCCGCGGTGATGTTGACCGCGACCCGGCCGACCGGGATGTAGCGCGCGGCCATGATGATCACGGCGCCCCGCCGCTCGAGCTGCCGGTCGGCCCAGGCCACCGCCCGCCGGACGCGGGGATGTCGGCTGTCGGCCAGGCCGGTCAGCCAGTGCCGCCCGATCGTGTAGGCGATGTTGTCGCCGATGAACGCACCCGCGGCCGCGATGAGAAAGACCAGCCACAGGTTCGGCTGCCCCACCGACACGGACACGGCGGCCAGCCCCACGATGATCGACTCGCTCGGCAGGGGCGGGAAGAACCCGTCGATGATGCACAGGCCGAAGAGGACCCACAGCACCCACACCGAGTCAGCGTGGGTGTTCACGAACTCGTTGATGGCATCGACCAGGCCGTCGAGCATCAGGACCTCCTCTCCCTCGTCCGGTGCCTCAACTCACGGGAGGCAGGCACCGTTCCCGGCCCCACGGCATACGGACTGATGGTGTCAGAGCCACGCGACATGGGGAGCCAGCAGTGCGTACCCGACGAACGCCACCACGTCCAGGACCGTGTGGGCGACCACCAGCGGCATCACCCGCTTGGTGCGGACGAAGACCAGCCCCAGGATCAGCCCCATCGCCACGTTGCCGATGAACCCGCCGAACCCCTGGTAGAGATGGTAGCTGCCGCGGACCAGTGCGCTGGTGACGACGATCGTGGCGGTCGACCAGCCGGCCTGCGCCCACCGGGTGAACAGGTAGCCGACCATCACCACCTCCTCCAGCAGGGCGTTGCCGACCGCGGCCAGCACCAGCACCGGGATGCCCCACCAGATGTCCGGCAGCCCGGCAGCGCTGATCGTGGTGTTGACGCCGAGCTCGCGCGCGAGGAGGTACAGCCCCAGGCCGGGGAGCCCGATGAGCGCGGCCAGGCCGAGGCCCGCGATGGTGTCGTGGCCGGGGCGGGTCAGGTCCAGCCCGATCGCCCTGCGGGCGCCGGACGCCCCGTGCGGGAGGTCCTGGGCGAGGAGGAAGAGGGCCAGCGCCACGGGGACCAGAGGCAGCAGTATGTCGGCAAGCTGGTAGGCCAGGTCCAGCCAGGGCCGATCGGGGACCCGGGAGGTGTTCATGGAGGTGGTCTGGGAGGAGAGCGGCAGCGGGTCGGTCAACTTGCGGATCAGGGTGAGCATGGCCCAGACTGCGGACGCCCCCAGGCTCACCCCGAGGACCAGCACCGTCTCCGTCACCAGCCGCCGACGGCGCGCCGGCTCCGGGGCCATGGGGAGGGTCATGAGCCAAAGGTAACGATTGGGCCACACCTCTGGACAACGGTCCCCTCGACGGTGACACTGCTTGAGCAATCCGTACCGCATCGCCCTTCGGCGTGCGCGGAACCATCCGGTTGCTGCTTTTTCCCCTCGAGTAAGGACACTCCGTGAGTACTACTACACCGGGAAGGCGGGCGCGGATTGCCGCTCTCGCCGCCTCTGCGGTCGTAGTCTCGCCCCTGGCGGTTGGAACCTTGTCGGCGCAGGCCGACGACGTTACCAACCTCTCGCTGGGCGAGACCAAGACCTATATCGTGCAACTGGCCGACGACCCGCTGGTCGCCTTTGACGGGGGTCATGGGCTGACAGCGACGGCACCGCAGTCGGGCGACAAGGTCGACGTCGACAGCGCGGCCGCGGCCGCCTACTCGGACTTCCTGGCCGCCCAGCGCAGCAAGGTCCTGCAGGCCGTCGGCCTGGACAAGGCCGACGTGGTGACCACCTACGAGGTGGCCCTCAACGGCTTCGCGGTGAAGATGACCGCCGCCGAGGCGATCCACATGCAGAAGCACTCCGGGGTCGTCCAGGTGTGGGAGGACGAGATCCGCACCGCCGACACCGTGCAGACGCCCGACTACCTGGGCCTCTCCGGTGACGGCGGCGTCTGGGCCGAGCAGTTCGGTGGGGTCGAGAACGCGGGCGACGGCGTGATCGTCGGTGTCATCGACACCGGCATCGACCCGCTGAACCCCAGCTTCGCCGAGGGCGACATGCCCGCGCCGCCGGCCGACTGGGCCGGTGACTGCGACGACGCGGGCGTGGACCACTACGCGGCCTTCACGTGCAGCAACAAGATCATCGGTGCCCGCTGGTACGGCGCCGAGTTCGGCAACACCATCATCCCCGAGGAGTTCGAGTCGGCCCGCGACTACAACGGGCACGGCTCCCACACCGCCGGCACCGCCGCCGGCAACCACGGCGTGCCGCTGTCCATCATGGGCACCGACCTGGGCAACGCCTCCGGCATGGCGCCGGCCGCGCACATCGCGGTCTACAAGGGCCTGTGGATGACGGCTGACGGCACCGGCTCCGGCACCACCGCCGGCCTGGTCCAGGCCATCGACGACGCGGTCGCCGACGGCGTCGACGTCATCAACTACTCCATCTCCGGCTCGTCCAGCAGCATCGTGGGCGCCGACGAGGTGGCCTTCCTCTATGCGGCCGACGCCGGCATCTTCGTCTCCACCTCGGCCGGCAACTCCGGCGACACGGTGGGCGAGTCCTCGGTGGCGCACAACGCCCCCTGGACGATGACCGTCGCGGCCAGCACGCACAACCGTGGTGCGGCCAAGACCCTCACCCTCGGCTCCGACCTGGAGCGCTGGGGCGGCGACGACCGCTACGAGACCGCCGCGCTGGTGTCGGAGAAGTTCACCGGTGACACGAGCACGGTCTACATCGCCACGGGCGACGAGTTCGCCGACGCCCTGACCGGGTCGTCGGCCGCCGCCCAGGGCATGGCGCCGAGCATCGCCCCGGCCGACGCGCTCGCCGCGGCCCCGGTGCTGCTGTCCCGCCCGGACCACCTGCCGGCTGCCACCGCGGCCGCGCTGGAGGCCCTGGCCCCCGACAACATCGTCCTGCTGGGTGGCAACAGCGCCATCGACGAGGAGACCGCCGAGGAGATCGGCGCCTACGGCACCGTCTCCCGCGTGGCCGGTGAGAACCGCTACGAGACCGCCGTGTCCATCGCCGAGATGTACGGCGAGGTCGACAAGGTCTTCGTCGCCAGCGGCCAGAACTTCCCGGACGCCCTGACCGGCGCCGCGCTGGCCGGCACCGAGGGCTACCCCGTCCTGCTGACCAAGGGCGACGCGGTCCCGGCCGTGCTGGCTGACTACCTGGCGGACACCTCGCCGTCCGAGGTCGTCGTGCTGGGTGGCCCGGACGCCGTCTCCGAGGCCGTCTACGCCGCTGTGGGCGGCACCGAGCGTCTGGCCGGCGAGGACCGCTACGACACCGCGGTCGAGGTCTCCAAGGCCTTCGGTGTCACCGAGCCGGAGACCACCCTGGTGGCCAGCGGCGTCAACTGGCCGGACGCCCTCGCGGGCGGTGCCTACGCCGCGAGCGTCGGTGTCCCGGTCCAGCTGACCAAGCCGGAGGACCTGCCCAACGTCGTCGACGGCGAGCTCACCCGTCTGCAGGCGCAGACCGGTGTCCTGCTGGGTGGCCTGAGCGCCATCGGCGCGGCCGCCGAGACCGAGATCGCCGCGCACTTCCCCGGCGACGAGACCTTCGACGGCATCGGTGTCGGCGAGGGCGTCTCCGGTGTGGTCGTGGACTCCGAGACCATCCCGGCGGAGGGCTTCACCGCGGCCGACTCCAAGCTGTGCCTGCTCGGCTCGGTCGACGACGCCGCGGCGGCCGGCAAGATCGTGCTCTGCACCCGCGGCTCCAACGCCCGCGTGGAGAAGAGCCAGGAGGTCGCCGAGTCCGGCGGCATCGGCATGATCCAGATCAACAACACGGACGCCGAGTCGCTCAACGCCGACTTCCACTTCGTGCCCTCGATCCACCTCAACGGCACCGACGGTGCCGTCGTCAAGGCGTGGGTCGCGGCCAACCCGGAGACCGCCGTCACCATCTCGGCCCAGTCCACCGACCCGGTGAACGCGCCCGAGATGGCCGGCTTCTCGTCATACGGCCCGGCCCTGGCCGGTGGTGGTGACCTGCTCAAGCCGGACATCACCGCTCCCGGTGTCGACATCGCGGCGGCCTACCACGCCGACCACGCCGACCCCGGCACGCCGACGTTCAACCAGATCTCCGGCACCTCCATGTCGGCCCCGCACATCGCGGGTCTGGCGGCGCTGATGAAGCAGGAGTTCCCGGAGTGGAGCCCGGCGGCCATCAAGTCGGCCATGATGACCACGGCCCGCGACACCCAGGACAGCGGCGACCCGATCCAGCGCTCCGGCGCGGACGCCAGCCCGCTGGACTTCGGTGCCGGTGAGGTGCAGCCTGGCCCGTCCTACAACCCGGGTCTGGTCTACGACGCGGGCTGGAACGACTGGCTGAACTACGCGTGCGCTATCGGTCAGAACAGCGGGTGCACCGAGGACATCGACCCGAGTGACCTCAACTACCCGAGCATCTCGATCGGCGACCTGGCTGGCGCGCAGACGGTGACCCGCACGGTCACCGACGTCACCGGCGAGGGCGGCACCTACAACGTCGAGGTGGAGGCGCCCGCGGGGATCACCGTCGACGTCCCGGCGTCGATCGAGGTTCCGGCCAACGGTTCCGCGTCCTTCGAGGTCGGCTTCACCGTCACCAGCGCCGAGCCGAACGCCTGGCACTTCGGCCAGCTGCGCCTGGTCAACGGTGACATCACGGTGGAGAGCCCGATCGCGCTGCGTCCGCTGGCGATTGCCGGCCCGGACGAGGTCAGTGGTGAGGGCACGGATGGCACGCTCGACTACTCCATCACCACCGGCTTCTCCGGCGAGGTGACGGCCGACGTCGACGGGCTCATCCCCGCCGACTCGGAGGTGCTCGCGGTGACGTCCGACGGTCCGTCCGGTGGCGGCGGCTTCCAGGACCTGGTCGTGCCGGTCGAGGTCCCGGCAGGCACTAGCGTCCTGCGGCTGTCGATCTTCCAGGATGAGATCACGCCCGCCGGTGTTGACATGGACATCTTCCTGATCAACCCGGAGTACACGGCCGTCATCGCCCAGAGCGCGGCCGGCGGGTCGGACGAGAGCATCACGCTGCAGGATGTCCCGGCCGGCACCTACTTCCTGGCGCTGGACTACTGGGATGGCGCCGAAGGTGCGGTGGCCAACGTGCCGCTCCACGTGTGGGCCGTCACCGACGCCGACGCGGGCAACCTCACCGTCACGCCGTCCAGCTTCCCGGCTGGCGTCGGCACCGCGGTGGACCTGACCCTCGACTGGACCGGTCTGGAGACTGGCACCCGCTACCTCGGTGCGGTCAACTTCTCTGACGGGACCGACGTGGTCGGCCGGACCCTGGTCTCCATCGACGGTGGAGGCTTGACCGCCACCGAGTGATGACCAGGTGATCTGATCACAGGACGGGCCCATCCCCTCACGGGGGTGGGCCCGTTCCGCGTACCCAGAGAGGTGCGCAAAACCGCTACGAGAAGGCGTGGAGAGCCCGCAGAACCACGATCAAAATTGGTGGGCGAGGAGGAGAAAGCTGACCAGCCAGTGGGTGGCCATGAAGTCGCCGCCGGTGACCGCGGGCAGGACGGCCGCCACCTGGGTGTCGGCGGACCGCTGGAGTATGCCGGCACGCGCGTCGGGCAGTGACCTCGCCAGGGCGCGGAGCTGCCAGGCGCGGGAGAGGGCGAGGCCGAGCAGGTGGGCGCCCTGCCCGTCGGTGGGGTCCAGGACGGTCGGCGGCTCGAGCAGGTGCTGGTGCCCGCCCTCGCCCAGGCCGGGCAGGAAGCGCTCCAGCCAGGGACCGAAGTCCCCCGGGTCCAGTACCGCCTGCATGAGCGCGGCCTCGGTGAGCGCCGGGGAGAGGAAGTCGCTGCCGGACGGTTCGTCGGCCGTGCTGGCCGGCCCGTCGGCCGCGAACCAGTCGCGGGCCCGCATGGTGACCGCGGTGACCACGTCGTCCCGTCCCAGCGCCCCGAAGGCCCGGTGGAAGAGCAGCAGCGCGAAGGCGTCGTTCTGGTGCTTACCGTGCCGGATCGGATAGGCCTGGCGCGGCAGCCACCCCACCACGTGGTCGGCGATCACGTCGACCAGCGGCGCCATCGCGCCCGACCACGTCGCCTCGTCCCGGACCGCGGCGCCCAGCATCGCCGCCCACGCCCAGCCGTAGGGCCGCTCGAACGACGGACGGGCCCGCAGGTATGCCGTCTCCACCGCCAGGCGGTCAGCCGTGAGGCGGGCGTCCAGCAGTTCCCGAGCGGCCCGAGCCTCGGAGGTATCCGGCGCATCCGTCTGCCCGAGCAGCTGCACCAGGGACCACTGCATGTGCACCGACGAGTGCCAGTCGAGAGCCCCATGAAAGGCCGGGTGGAGCCGCTGCGGGGTGATGTCCGTGTCGTCCGGGCCCCTGGCGACGTGCCCCGAGACGTAGGGATAGGGCGTGGTGAGGACGTCCACCGCGACCTTCAGCAGGTGGCGGTCCAGCGCGGGCTGACTCATGACGCCATCCTGCTGTGCGCGAGCAGCAAAACCACTACGAAGTTCCGGGGGAGACGTGCAAAACCCCTGAACTTTTGTGTGGGGGCGTGCGAAACCCCTGAACTTTTGTGTGGGGGGCGTGCGAAACCCCTATATTTTTGGGGGTGTGACGAGGGTCACACTTGATCTGTGCAACGGTCGGGGGGCTGGTGACGTCTGTTGAAGTGAGGGCCAAGGGCAAGGCCCGCAGGGTGCTGGGGACCTCCTCGGAGGGAGCACCCAGGGGATCAAGGGACGGGGCGCCGGCGCAGGGGGCCGGCGCCCCTCTCCCTTGTCTTTACAGGCCGCAGTCCGGAACGGATCGGGACGGGTGCGCGTCATACACTCGGGACCCGACGAGAGGTGACAGACAATGACGATCTCCCGACTGCGCACGACGGCGCCGCTGCTGGCGCTGACCATCGCCCTGGGACTGGGGGCCTGCGGCACCGAGACAGACACGACGGACCCGGGGGCCACGACGACCAGCGACGCCGCGCCCACCACGGACGACGGCACGGCGACCGACGACGCCCCCACGACCGAGGAGCCCAGCGTGACCCCACTGCCCACCGACCCGGCCGACCCGACCAACGGCACCGCGCTGCCCACCGGACCAGTCTCCGACGACGTGATCGCCCGCGACGACGTGCAGGCGGCGATCGCCGACCTGGCCGAGCGGGAGGGCGCCGACGCCGCCCAGGTGAGCGTCGCCGGCTTCCACAGCGTCACCTGGAACGACGGCAGCATCGGCTGCCCGCAGCCGGGGATGATGTACACCCAGGCGCTGGTGCCCGGTCACCTGCTCGTCCTCGAGCTCGACGGACAGCTGTTCAGCTACCATTCCGCGGACCGCGGCGAGAACCCGGGTGTCTTCAACTACTGCGCCGACCCGAAGCTGCCCGCGATGGGCAGCGGCACCAGCTGAGCGGCGCCACCCCCTCCTGTGGACTGACAGCCACGTAGTCCTGCAGGCTGACCCGGCACCAAAACCGCACGTCAGGCATGGGTAAAAGTACGCATAGACCGGCCGACGACGGGACGGCAGCCTAGGGGCAGGCACCGGCGGGCAGCAAAGACGGGACACACCCGACGACCGCTGGGCGCTCACCTGGAGGGAACCATGGCGCCACGCGTAGCCGAACCACTCACCACCTCACCAGCCCGACGCAGATGGGGCTCACTCGCGGCCATGGGGGCCGCGGGTGCGCTCGCCATCGGCGCCGCCGGGGCCGCCTCGGCGGTCACGGTGGAGCCGGACTGGGAGATCACCGGCATCCAGTTCGTCAACGATGACTGCTCCCGCAACGAGTATGTCGTGGACGCCACCTTCACCGGCACCACCGACGACGTCGGGGGCTTCGACAAGGTGCGCGTCGAGGTGTGGGACGACGGCGAGCTGAAGGACTACCGGCTGCTCGAGATCCCGGTCGGCTCGACCGTCGACACCACCTCGTTCCTGTCGTTCGTCGGCCTCTACCTCAGCGGCGCGCCGGGTGTCGGGATCGTGCTCGAGGACGCCGACGCCGCCGGTGACCCCATCGGGACCGTCGACTGGGTCGACCCCTTCTTCCCCACGGACCAGGAAGGCCCCTGCGACTTCGACGTGGAGCGGATCGGCGGACCCGACCGGATCGCGACCGCGGCCCTGCTGGCCCAGCGGTTCATCATGGCCGACACCGTCGTGGTCGCCACGTCCCAGGACTACCCGGACGCCCTGTCCGCGGCCCCGCTGGCCGACCAGGAGTCCGGCCCGCTGCTGCTGACCCGTCCGACCCACTTGCCGGCGGCGACCGCCGGTGAGCTGACCCGCCTGCAGCCGACGAGCATCATCGTCGTCGGTGGCACCAACTCGGTCAGCAACGGCGTGGTCGACGACATGCAGGACCTGGTGCCCGGTGCGACGGTGACCCGGATCGCCGGTCCCGACCGCTACGCCACGGCGGCCCTGGTGGCCGCCGAGATCACCCAGGACAGCACCGCGCAGGTCTACCTCGCCACCGGTGAGGGCTTCCCGGACGCGCTCGTCCTGAGCGCCCTCGCGGCCCGCGAGAACGGCCCGCTGGTGCTCGCCAAGGCCGACCGGCTGCCGCTGGCGACCCAGGCCTTCCTGGGGGCGGCCAGCTTCGACGACCTCTACGCCGCGGGCGGCACCACCGTTCTCAGTGACGACGTCGTGAACGACGCCGCAGCGCTGGGTGGCGCGACCGCGACCCGCTTCGCCGGGGCCGACCGCTACGAGACCGCCGCGCTGGTGCTGGCCGAGTTCCCGGCCGAGGGCAAGGTCATGGTCGCCACCGGCGAGGAGTTCGCCGACGCGCTCACCGCCGTCCCGGTGGCGGGTCGCACGGGAGCCGGCATCGCCCTGTCCCGCACGGACAACGTGCCGGCGAGCGTGATGGCCGAGATCGAGCGGCTCACCGACGGGTTCTCCTTCCCGCTGATCAGCATCGTCGGCGGCGAGGCGGCTCTGAGCTCGGACGTCTACGACCAGCTGCTGGCCCTGTTCGAGACCGCTGCCGAACCGCCGGCACCGGCCGCACCGGGCAGCCTGGACAGCAACCTGCCCCAGGACTGACCCTGGTCCCCTGAACCGCGCTCCCCGAGCGCACCCGACCCGCGACCCCCGGCAACCGACCAGCCGGGGGTCGCGGTCTGCCCGGGACCACTCGGCATACTGACCCGAACTCACCTGACCTCAGATGTGTTGCGGCACAGCAGATCACTCTTGACACCCCCCACCCCCGACCGGCACCCTGTGAGCACGCGCCGCGGGTCCCGTGACGGGAGATCTCCCGAAACCCGAGGCGTGACTTGGAGGGAAGCAATGGCGCTTCGTCGCACCCGTCTGTCAGGAACACCACCCACCACTCCCCCGGGCCACCGATGGGGCCCGCTCGCCGCGTTCGGCGCGGCAGGTCTGCTGGCCGTCGCGGCCGCCGTCCCCGCCTCGGCCGTCACCGTCGATGACTGGGACGTCACCGGCATCCAGTTCGTCAACGCGGACTGCTCCCGCAACGAGTATGTCGTGAACCTCACCGTCGCCGGCACCAGTGACGACGGCGGCGGCTTCGACAAGATGCGCGTCACGCTGTGGGACGACGGCGAGATCATGGACACCCGGCTGCTGGAGATCCCCGTCGGGCAGACCGTGAACCGGACGGCCTTCCTGTCCTTCGTCGGCCTCTACGGCACCGGCGCACCGGGCGTCGGGATCACCCTCTACGAGGCCGACGCCGCCGGGGTCGCGGGTGCCACCATCGACTCGAAAGACCCGTTCATCCCCGAAGACCAGGAAGGCCCCTGCGAGTTCAACGTCGAGCGGATCGGCGGCCCGGACCGGATCGCCACCGCGGCCCTGCTCGCCCAGCGGTTCATCGTGGCCGACACCGTCGTCATCGCCACGTCCACGGACTACCCGGACGCGCTCACCGCGGCCCCACTGGCCGAGCAGGAGGCCGGACCGCTCCTGCTCACCCGGCCGACGCACCTGCCGTCGGCCACGCGCGGCGAGATCACCCGCCTGCAGCCGGCGAACGTCATCGTGGTCGGCGGCACCGCGTCGATCAGCAACGGCGTGGTCGACGACATCCAGGACCTGGTGCCGGGCGCGACCGTCACCCGGCTCGCCGGTGCCGACCGCTACGCCACGGCGGCGGCGGTCGCGGCGGAGATCGACCAGGACAGCACGCCAGAGATGTTCCTGGCCACCGGTGAGGGCTTCCCGGACGCCCTCGTCCTGAGCGCCCTGGCGTCGCGGGAGAACGCGCCGCTGGTGCTGGCCAAGGCGGGCCACCTCCCGTCGGCGACGCGGGCCTTCCTGGAGACGGCCTCCTACGACAACCTGCGGGTCGCGGGCGGCACCACCGTGCTCAGCGACGCCGTGGTCGACGAGGCCGCCGCCATCGACGGAGCCACCGCGACGCGGTACGCCGGGGCGGACCGCTACGAGACGGCCGCCCAGGTGCTGGCGCAGTTCCCGGCCGAGGGCAAGGTCATGGTCGCCACCGGCGAGGAGTTCGCCGACGCCCTGACCGCCGTCCCGGTGGCAGGCCGCACGGGCGCGGGCATCGCGCTGTCCCGAACGGACTCCGTGCCGGGGAGCGTCATGACCGAGGTCGAGCGGCTCACGGGCGGCTTCGGCAGCCCGCTGGTCAGCATCGTCGGCGGCGAGGCCGCGCTGAGCTCCAACGTCTACGACCAGCTGCTGGCGCTGTTCCCGACCACCGCTCCGGCCGAGCCGGCGGCACCGGGCAGTATGACGAGCAACGCACCTCAGGAGGACTGACCCTGGTCACCTGAACCACGCGCACCGAGCGCGCACACTGCGGCCCCCGGTCATCGACCGGGGGCCGTGGTCGTTCAGTTCCTTCTGACTTCGTCAGTTCCTTCTGAACCTGGGGGCCGCGAGCTGCCTGGACGAGGCCGCGAACTCGCGCTCCCACTCGGCCATCGGCGGCTCGTCGGAGAACGCCAGGCCCAAGCCCAGCGACTCCTCACAGCTCAGCTCCACGATCGCGGCGTGCTCGAAGCACAGCAGCGTCCCACCACACCAGGTCGCCCCCGACTCTGAACACCCCTGGGTCATGCAGCGATGCATGGTCAACCCTTCCCTCTATGTGCCCGAGGACTTCACGATGTGGGAACCGGCGCGAAGGAACTAAGCATCTTGCGGAGCCTTGACCGGCACCACAACGAACTCAGCAGCTCGTGGCCGGTGACCAGTCAGTTCTCCGCTGCGATGGCGGCGATGCCTGCCTGGTCGACCCGAACGCTGACCCGGTTCCCCGCACGGACGGTCTCGTGCTGTTCCGCCAGCGCCTCCACCACACCAACCCCATCCACCTCAAGATCAACACGGACCGCGTCGCTGATCGCGGCCGCCGACAGCACCGTGCCTTCGAGCGGTCCGGCCGGGTCGAGTCGCAGGGCGGAGCGACGGAGCGCCAGCACTTGACCTTCCGCCACTGAGTCCTCAGATATCCCTGCAGCAGCCAGGACCCGATGGGCCGGCTCACCTTCCAGGAAGGTCCCGAACCCGATGAACTCCGCCACCTGCCGGGTCGCGGGGTGGGTCCACACCTCCTGCGTCGGGCCGTGCTGCACGATCCGGCCGTCAAACATCAGGGCCATCCGGTCGGCCAGGGTGAAGGCCTCGTCGTGGTCGTGCGTCACCAGGAGCGCAGTGGTGCCGGTGCCGGTGAGGATGTCGCGCAGATCCCCGGCGAGTCGCTCCCGCAGACTCCGGTCCAGCGCCGACAACGGCTCGTCGAGCAGCAGGAGCCGGGGCTCTGCCGCGAGCGCCCGTGCGAGCGCGACCCGCTGTTGCTCGCCGCCGGAGAGCGTGGAGACCTCGCGGCCTGCGTAGTCGCGCAGTCCGACTGTCTCGAGGAGTTCCCCCACCCGGGCGGCCCGGTCGCGGGCAGCCACACCACGGAGCGCAAGCGGGTAGGCGACGTTGCCCGCCACGTCGAGGTGTCGGAAGAGCTGGCCGTCCTGGAACATCAGCGCAAAGCCCCGACGGTGCGTCGGCACGGCGGACAGGTCCGCGCCATCCATCGACACCGTGCCGGAGGTCAGGTCCTCCAGGCCTGCGATGGCCCGGAGCAGAGTGGACTTGCCGCACCCCGACGGACCGAGCACGGCGAGCACCTCGCCCTCGGGCACAGCCAGAGTCACGTCGTCGACTGCGACCTTCTCACCGAAGCGGACGCTGACATCCTTGAGCTCGAGCATCAGAAGGCCCCCACGCTTCCGACCCGGAGGCGTTCCACCAGGCCCATGACGGTGACGGTCAGCAGCGAGAGCACGACCGAGGCAGCGAGCGCCATGCCGAGGTTGTCAGCGCCCGGGCGGCTGATGAGTTGATAGATGACGACGGGGACCGTGGGCCGGTCCGGCCGGGAGAGGAAGCTCGTCGCGCCGAACTCACCCAGCGAGATCGCGAAGGCGAAGCCGACAGCGGCCAGCAGCGGACGCAGGAGCACGGGGCCCTCCGCCGTCCACGCCGCCCGCAGCGGTCCGGCCCCCAGAGCGGCAGCCGCCTGGCGCAGCCGCGGGTCCACCGAGCGGAGGACCGGCGCGATCGTGCGGACCACGAGCGGGAGAGCAACGAGCGCCTGCGCGATCGGCACGAGGACCGCCGAGGTCCGCAGGTCCAGCGGCGGCCGGTCGAGGGTGATGAGGAAGCCGAAGCCGACGGTGACCGCCGAGATGCCCAGCGGCAGCATGAACGTCCCGTCCAGCGCGCTCACCACCCGTCGTCCCGCCGCGCCACGAGGACGCCGGGAGACCACGATCGCCACGCACAGTCCCAGCACCACAGCCAGCACCGTGGCATCGATCGCCGTCCGGAGAGAGTTCTCCACGGCCTCCATGATGCTGACCCGCAGCGCCGGCGAGGCCGACGGGTCGGCGAGCAGGTGGTAGTTGTCAAGGGTCCACCCGCTCGCATCACGCAGCGACCGCCACACGAGCGTCAGCACGGGCAGGAGGATGAATCCCACGACGAGCCCGGCGACAACCAACAGAGGCGCATCCGAACGCCGCGGTGCCCGGGCCGCGCCCCGCGTGCGGGTCAGGCTCTGCTCGGTGCGTGCCCTCCCCCGGGCCGCGAGCGCCAGCATCACGACCACCGCCAGCAACTGGATCACCGACAGCACGGCGGCCGCCTGCAGGTCCAGGAACTCGGTGGTCAGCAGGTAGATCTCGCTCTCGATCGTGCCGTAGCGCAGACCACCCAGCGTCAGCACGACACCGAACGCCGTCGAGCAGAAGAGGAAGACCAGCGTCCCCGCCGAGATGATCGAGGGCATCAGCGCGGGCAGCGTCACAGTGCGGAAGACCCGGCCCGGCGAGGCGCCCAACGCCGCCGCGGCGTCCTCGGCCCGGCGGTCCAGCCCCTCCCACAGCCCGCCCACGGTGCGCACTACCACCGCCAGGTTGAAGAAGACGTAGGCGAGCAGGATCGCGACCCAGCTCCCGTCCCAGCCGAGGAAGCCCAGCGGCCCCCCGCTGGAGAGCAGCGCCCGGAACATCACACCGACGACCACGGTCGGGAGCACGAAGGGCATCACCACGACCGCGCGCAGCACCGCCCGGCCGGGGAACCGCAGGCGATAGAGCGCAAAGGCCAGGGGCAGCCCCAGCAGCAGCGTCAGCGCCGTGCCGGCCGCCGCCATGCCGACCGTGAACCACAGCACCCGCGCGGTGCGGGGACGCCCCAGCACCTCGGCCACCCCGGAGAAGTCCCACGCGCCGTCGGGATGGAAGCCGCGCAGCAGCATGCCGCCCACGGGCAGCACGAAGAAGACCGCCAGGAACGCCAGCGGCACCAGGGCCAGGAGACCGACCCCGAGACTTGGGATCAGCCGGTCGCGATGTCGGCCCACTCGCGCACCCACTCCTCGCGGTGCTCCTCGATCAGCGCCGGGTCCACCTGGATCGGCGCGGGGGCGACGTCCGCCCACTGCGACCACAGGTCGGGCAGCTCGACGTCGGTGACGGGGTAGACGTACATCGAGTCCGGGATCGCCGCCTGCACCTCGTCACTGAGCAGGTAGTCCACGAGCGCCTGCGCCCCCTCGGGGTTGGCGGCGCCCTCGAGGACCCCGGCGTACTCCACCTGCCGGAAGCAGGTGTCCAGCAGCGCGCTCGTCGACGGCTCACCCGCCCCCTCCGCGGTGTCGTCGTCCGGAATCGTGAAGGGCGGGCTCGACGCATAGCTCAGGACGATCGGCCGGTCACCGCCGCTGAAGGTGAAGTCCACCCCGTAGGCGTCGGACCACCCGGAGGTGACGCGGGCACCGTTGGCCATCAGGCCCTGCCAGTAGGCCTGCCACCCGTCCTCCCCGAACTCGCCGATCGTGGCCAGCAGGAAGGCCAGGCCCGGGCTGGACGAGCTCGCGCCGGGGGTGACGAACAGGTCCTGGTAGGCCGGGTCGGTGAGGTCCTCCAGCGTCTGCGGCGGGGTGAGGCCCTCGGCCGCGAACCACGCGTCGTCGATGTTGACGCAGACGTCGCCGTAGTCGACGGGGGTCAGGTAGTCGGCGCCGTCCCCCGGCAGCGCGTGGGCGGTCACCTCTGCGGGCAGGTCGGAGGGGGAGTATGCCGCGAGCACCCCTTCCGAGACCGCTCGCGTCGCGAAGGTGTTGTCGATGCCGAAGACGGCATCGCCGATCGGGCTGCCCTTGGTGAGCACCAGCTGGTTGGTCAGGCTCCCGGCGTCGCCAGAGGCACGGACCACCAGCTCGTAGCCGGTCTGCTCGGTGAAGCCCTCGAGGACCTCGTCCGGCAGGGTGAACGAGTCGTGGGTGACCAGCACGACCTCCCCATTTTTCGCAGGGGTTCCGTCGGTCGACCCCGCATTTTCCGAGTGGTTCTGCTGGTCGTCGGTCGGCGGCTCGGACCCGGAGTCGTCGCCCATCAGCGTGCACCCGCTCAAGGCCAGCACAAGACCCAGCCCCGCGGCCACGAGAGATCGGCGGGAACGGGACGTGTCGGCATACAGCATGTGAGATTCCTCCTCAGACTGCAGGAGGGGCGGTGGAGTGATCCACCAGAGACTCGACTTCCTCCACCGGTGCTAACCGGATCAGGTTCGAGGGTCTGCGGCCTGGTGCCGCACTCTCAGCGCTCGTGCGCTCCCCTGTCGTGTCATCAAGCCTATCTGACCGGGCCTCCGCCATGGCAGGCTGACCCGCATGGGCGCCGACGACGGTGGAGCGAGGAGGCGGGCACTCGCGCTCGGGACCGTGTCCAGGAGCCTGTCGCTGCAGTCCCCGCGGATGTGGGAGGTCCTCGCCGTCGAGGGCTTCGACCTCACCTTCGCGGCAGCACGCGACACCTGGACCGACGGGCTGCTGGAGCAGGGTGGCAACGCGCGGTTCACCGACCTGCCCACCAGGCGATCGCTCAACCCGGGCACCCTGCTGACCACCTGGCGGGCGTTGCGCGCCCTGGCGCGGGAGGACTGGGACTTCGTCCAGGTCCAGACCCCCATCGTCGCCGCGTTGTGGCGGGGCACGGCCCCGAAGCGGCTGCGCCGGCGCACGCTCTACGTCGCGCACGGGTTCCACTTCCAGCCCGGCGACCGCGGCGTGAAGCCACTGGTCTTCCGTGTCGTCGAGGGACTCCTCGCCCACCGGGTGCTGGGGGTCGCAACGGTGAACGAAGCCGACGCCGTCTTCGTCACGGGCCTGCCAGAGCGGCTCAGGCCGCGGATCTCCTGGCAGCTGCCCGGGGCCGGCGTCGACACCACGGCGTTCGCGGCCGTCGCGGAGGCGGCCAGGGCCGACCGTTCCCCCGATGCCACGCCGTCCGCTCTGTTCGTCGGTGATCTCAACGCCAACAAGAATCCGTTGTTCTGCGTGGACGTCGTCCGGGAGGTGCGCAGGGCCGGGGTGCCGATGGGGCTCACGATCATCGGGGAAGGCCCCCTGGCCGGTCGGGTCCATGCATTGGCCGAGTCGCTCGACTGGTTGACCTACATCCGCGTGACCCACGACATCGCGACCCATCTGTCGGCCGCTCACGTGCTCCTGGCCCCGAGCGCCCGCGAGGGCCTGCCACGGGTGATCATCGAGTCCCTCGCCTGCGGCGTGCCGGTGGTGGCCCACAGCAACCGGGGCAGCCGACAGCTGCTGGCGACCGGTGGTGGGGTGCTCCACGACGACCTCGCCGCCGCGTCCTGGGCAGGGTCGGTGCGGGAGCTGCTGACCGATCCCCCCGACCCGGCGGCCCTGGTGCACATCGCGTCGGCCTACGACGTGGAGGCCTTCACCGACAGCTACACGGCCCTGGTCCAGGCGTGCCTCGCGGTGGCGGACCGCGCCGATCACGGCCAATCGGGTTAGGCTTCCCGACCGGAGCACACCCCCGACGGGAAGGGCAGACAGCCCCCATGGTGACCGGATCGCACGACGACGAGCACGGTGTCGTCACCGAGGCTGACCACCTCGGTCAGTCCCTGCGGGTCGCCGCAGACGCACGTCGGTCCCGCCGCACCCAGCGACTGCGCAAGTTCGTGCTGAGCCTGGCCGTGCTGCTCGTCGCGCTCGGGGTGTGGTGGGCCATCACCGCCCTCGAGCTGGTGCAGCCGCTCTACCTCCCCTCGCCCGCCGCGGTCTGGCAGGCGTTCGTGGAGTCCAACACCTGCCGCGAGCTGGACAGCGGCCGGAGAGTGTGCGGGGAGCAGAACTACTACATGTGGGAGCACCTGATCGCCTCGATGCAGCGCATCGCGGTGGGGGTCGGGGTGGCGGTGGTCCTCGGGCCGCTCGTCGGGTTCCTGATGGCCAGCATCGGGTGGCTCAACACCGCCCTGGAGCCCTACCTGAACTTCCTGCGGGCGCTGCCGCCGCTGGGCTACATCGGTCTGCTCATCGTGTGGTTCGGCATCGGCAACACCAGCAAGTACTGGCTGTTGTTCCTGGCTGCGTTCCCTCCGATCGTCATCGCCACGATCAACGGGGTCCGGGGCGTGCGCGAGGACAGCATCCACGCCGCCCGCTCCATGGGGGCCAGCCAGTGGCAGGTCGGGCGGCACGTGGTCCTGCCGGCGACCCTGCCGGAGGTGATCGGGGGCATCCGGATCGCCGTCGGCTTCGCGTGGACCACAGTCGTCGCGGCCGAGCTGAACGCCGGCATCCCCGGCATCGGCGGTCTCGCCTACGTCTCGGGGCAACAGCTCCAGACCGCCCTGACCATCGCCTGCATCATCGTCATCGGCCTGGCGGCCGTGGCACTCGACGCCCTGCTCAAGCACCTCGGCACGATCCTCGTGCCCTGGTACGGCCGGGCCTGACAAGGAGTAGACATGACCCAGCACCGTTCCCGCGCCACAGGCGCCGCCCTGGCCGCCGTGGCCGCGCTCCTGCTCGCCGGGTGCGTCGACGAGGGTCGGACCAGCAACCCCGACGAGGAGCAGGGCACCGGGGGGGCCGGTGGCACGGCGGAGTGCCCGGTCGAGGTCAACGAGGACGTCGACGTCGCGGTCCGCGTCGGCTACCAGCCGATCCCCAACGGCGACCTCGTGGTGCGGGACCTGGGGTGGCTCGAGAGCTGCCTGCCGAACGCGGATATCAGCTGGGTCAAGGTCGCCTCCGGCGGCGAGATGGTCCAGGCCTTCGGCTCCGGGTCCGTCGACCTCGGGCTGGTCGGCTCCAGCCCGGCCACCAAGGCGGTCTCCCCGCCGAACAACATCGACATGCAGGTGATCTGGATCCACGGCGTGATCGGCGAGGCCGAGTCCCTCGTCGTGCAGGAAGGTGCCGGCGAGACCCTCCCGGACCTGGCGGGCAAGACGGTTGCCGTGCCCTTCGCCTCGACCGCGCACTACTCGCTGCTAGCGGCGCTGGAACGGGACGGCATGAGCGCATCCGACATCGACCTCATCAACCTCTCCCCCGACGCGATGCTGGCCGCGTGGGAGCGCGGTGAGATCGACGCCGCCTGGGTGTGGGCCCCCACCCTGCCGCTGCTGACCGAGACCGGCCACATCATCCTGTCCGCGGCGGACACCGCCGAGGCCGGCGCACCGACCTTCGACCTGGCCGGCGCCACGCGGGAGTTCATCGAGGCCAACCCGGAGTTCATGGAGACGTGGACGGCGGTGCAGGACCAGGCGGTGCAGATGATCCAGGACGACCCGGACGCCGCCGCCGAGTCGATCGCCGTGCAGCTGGGCATCACCCCACAGGAGGTGCTGGACCAGATCGGCGGCTACACCTTCCTCACCGCCGCGGAGCAGGCCGGCGAGGACTACTTCGGCGGCCAGCTGGCGCAGGACCTCATCAACACCGCGGACTTCCTGGTCACCCAGGAGGAGATCGACGAGGTCAACACCGTCGAGGCCTACGAGGCGGCGATCTTCAGCGACGCGATCACCAAGGTCGCCGGTCAGTGAGCTTCACCCTGGACGGGGTCTCGCAGCGGTACCTCACCGACAGCGGGGAGGTCGTCCACGCCCTCGCCGACACCTCGCTGGAGGTGCCCTCCGGACAGTTCCTCTGCGTGGTGGGCCCGTCCGGGTGCGGCAAGACCACCCTGCTGAAGATCCTCGCCGGGTTCCTGCGCCCGACGGGGGGACAGGCGCGGGTCAACGGGGCCCCCATCACCGGGCCCTCGTGGGAGCGGGGCGTCGTCTTCCAGCAGGCCAACCTCTATCCCTGGCTCACGGTGCGCAAGAACGTCGAGCTCGGGCTGAAGTTCCGCGGGATCGACGCGGCCACCCGACGGGAGACAGGTCAACAGGCCCTGGACCTGGTCGGACTGTCCGGCTTCGAGGACCAGAAGACCTACGAGCTGTCCGGCGGGATGCAGCAGCGCGCGCAGATCGCCCGCGTGCTGGCCAACGACCCCGAGATCATCCTCATGGACGAGCCGTTCGGGGCCCTGGACGCCCTGACCCGGGAGCGGCTGCAGACCGACCTCCTGCAGATCTCCCGGGAACGCCGCAAGACCATCTTCTTCATCACGCACAGCGTGGAGGAGGCGGTCTTCCTCGGCGACCGGGTGCTGGTGATGAGCCCGCGCCCGGGTCGGGTCGTCCTGGACGAGTCGGTCGAGATCTCCAAGAAGTACGGGCGCCTGCTGCCCGGCAAGGAGCTGCGCTCCACCCCGGAGTTCGTGGCCCTGCGCGATCTCATCGCGGACACGATCTACACCGGGCAGGCGCCGCGGTAGGCGCCGTGGCAGGCTATGGCCATGGGAAACCTGGTGTGGAAGCTGCTGGCCACCGGAGCGGCGCTGGGCGCGAGCGTCGTCGCCCGGAAGCTGACCGACGGGACGTGGAAGTTCGTCTCCGGCGGTGACTCCCCGGCCAACCCGGAGGACCCGGACATCGACGTCAAGGAGGCCATCGCCTTCGCCGTGCTCTCCGGCGCCATCGTCGGCCTGAGCCGGATGCTCGCCAACCGCCAGGCCACCAAGCTCTACCAGAAGTCCACGGGACACCTGCCCAAGGCGCTCGCCGACGCCAAGAGCGCCGCCGAGGCGGAGGCGGCGCGGTAGCAGTCCGCTGCATCATCCAGCGCCAGGTCAGCTTCACCCATGCAACTCAGCACCCGACTGCAGAACCTCGGGCTCGCCGCACTGGCAGCCGTCGCCGTCTCGTTGTCGGCGTATGCGGTCTGGAGCGTCGGCCAGGCCCCCGAGTCCGCCATGACCGCGGCCCTCCCCGGCGGGTCACCGCTGGGGGAAGACCGGGCTCCGATCTCCGGCCCCGACACGGACGCGACCACAGCGACGGATCCGGCACAGGACGCGGCGACCGCGGGCACGGCACCGGATGGCGACACCCCCGGGTCGACCGCACCACCCGCGACGAGTGTCGCTGGCTGGGCCTCCGCCTGGTCCGGCCCCGACGCCGACCTGCTCGTGATCGGGGACGGCTTCAGCAACCTGCGCTCCCAGTGGATCCACCAGTGGGCCACCGAGCTGGCCGCGGAGCGGCCGGTGCAGATCCACCACTGGGCCGAGGCCGAGGACGTGCGCTTCAACGAGCCGGACGTCCTCTCAGAGGGCAGCGGTCCCGGGCTGACGATCTGGAATGCCAGCCGCGGCGACACGACGATCGGTGAGGCCGCGGAGCACACCCAGGCCTTCCTCGGCGCCGCCTCGCAGGTCGACGCGGTCCTGGTGTCACTTGGCCGTGGCAGCGCGGGCGAGGACGTCGCGGCCTCCCTCGATCACCTG
>JAAYYA010000124.1 GCA_012515595.1 Actinomycetales bacterium | reverse complement strand
CCGCGCGCCCGGTCGCCTCCAGGAGCGCAACCCCGCGCGCCCGGTCGTGTCGGGTCAGATGACCTCGACCTTGGGGTAGCTGGGCTGCCACATCCGCTCGAAGACCTGACCGACCGGGTCGGTGAGGGGAATCTGCGCGACGCCCTCCTCGGTCGCCTGCTTGGCAACCGCGATCGCGACGGTCGCCGACACGAGCCGGAGGTCGCTCATGCCCGGCAGCAGGGAGGCTCCGGGGCGCCACCGGTTCACCATCCCGGCGAGGGCCTCGGCGGCGGCCGCGATCATCCCCTCGGTCACCCGCCGCGACCGGCACGCGGCCACTCCCAGCCCCAGGCCGGGGAAGATCAGCGCGTTGTTGGACTGCGCGATGACGTGCCTGACACCGTCGAAGTCGACGGGCTCGAACGGGCTGCCGGTCGCGACTAGGGCTCGCCCCTCGGACCACTCGAGGATGTCGCTCGGCGTCGCCTCGGCACGGCTGGTGGGGTTGGACAGCGGGAAGATGATCGGCCGGGTGCTGATCCGCGACATCTCTTCGACCACCTCGCGGCTGAAGGCGCCGGCCTTGGTGGAGGTGCCGATGAGGATCGTCGGCTCCGCGTTGCGGATGACCTCCATCAGCCCGATCTTCTTGGGGTCGGCGACGTCCCAGTCCGCCACGTCCAGCCGGCTGCGGGCCCACGGCTTCTGGAAGTCGTGCAGCCGGTGGTCGTCCTCGAGGTAGAGCCCCTGGATGCCGATCGGCCAGAAGCGGGCGTAGGCCTCCTCCGCCGTCTCGGACCGTCCGGTCCGCAGCATCTGGTCACGCACGAGGCTCGCGATCCCCATGCCGGCGCTGCCGGCGCCGAAGACGCAGATCCGGTGGTCGTCGAGGTCGACGCCGGTCACATCGACCGCCGCGAGCAGGGCCGCCAGCACCACGGCGGCGGTGCCCTGGATGTCGTCGTTGAAGGTGCACACCTCGTCCTTGTAGCGCTCGAGGATGCGGAAGGCGTTGGCGGTGCCGACGTCCTCCCAGTGGATCAGCGCCTGGGGGAAGAGCTTGGTGACGGCCTGCACGAAGACGTCGATGAACTCGTCATAGCGGGCACCGCGCACCCGGCTGTGCCGCTCGCCGAGATAGAGGTTGTCGGAGAGCAGCCCGAGGTTGTCGGTGCCGACGTCGAGGACGACCGGGATGACCCGGCGAGGGTGGATGCCGGCGGCGGCCGTGTAGACCGACAGCTTGCCGATCGCGATCTGGATGCCGCCGATGCCCTGGTCGCCGATGCCGAGGATGCCCTCGGAGTCGGTGACGCAGACGAGGTCGACGTCGTCTGCGCCCAGGCCGTAGTTGGCCAGCGCCTTCTCGACCTTCTCGGGGTGGTCGATGGACAGGAAGACCCCGCGCGGGCGGTTGTAGGTGCTGCTGAACCGCTCGATCGCCTCGCCGATCGTGGGCGTGTAGATGATCGGCAGCATCTCCTCCAGGTGGTTGGAGAGCAGGTGGTAGAAGAGCACCTCGTTGCGGTCCCGCAGCGCGTTCAGGGTGAGGAACTTGCCGAGCATCGACTTGTTGGAGCGGAACTGCTCGAAGACCCGGCGGGTCTGGTTCTCCAGCGTCGTGAACCCGGTCGGCATGAGCCCGTCGATCTCCAGCGCCTCCCGCTCCTCTGCGGTGAAGGCGGTGCCTCGGTTGGTCATCGGGTTGGAGAGAACAGCACGTCCACGTGCGCGGATGCGCAGGGGAGCGCTGCCAACCGTGGTGTCCTGGTCATATTCCCGGCCCATGCGCGCCACTGTATTGCCGCTGGCACGGGGCCGCGAGGGCTCGCATGGCAAGACCTGAGGGTATGACGTGTGCCCGCGGCGGGCCGATGGGCGCCATGGGCCGTATGTCGTGGGGCCGCCTCAGACCTGGGCGCCGCCGGTGAAGTCGTGGTCGTCGCGGTCCCTGGGAAGTCGCAGCACCAGCAGCACGACGCCGGCCACGGACAGCAGGATGCCGACGGGTGTCCACCAGGGGGCGCTGAGCAGGTGGAGGCCGTTGCTGAGGAACAGGATCAGCGGTCCGCCGAGCAGCCCGGCCACGATGGCCCACAGGTG
>JAAYYA010000123.1 GCA_012515595.1 Actinomycetales bacterium | reverse complement strand
CGAGACGCACGACTCGGCCTGCGGCAACGACTGCCAGCCGATCGACGCCCAGACCTGATGCCGGACTGCCTGTTCAGGGCGTAACTGTGTGCTTGGTCGCACAGCACGGGACTGAACGCCGATAAGGCACATTATGTCAAGTTAGCGCCGGGAACACGGCGGGAACACTGCTCCCCTAGGTTCCTCTCACTCGGCGGCAGGACGCCGGCGACCTAACAGAGAGGACCGATCGACATGACCAGGAACGCACTCAGGGTGAGATCGGCGGTCGTCGCGGCGGCGATGGCGCTCTCCGGCGTCGGGGTGGCGGCGAGCGTCTCGGCAGCAGCACCGCCGGACTCCTGCACCCGTGGATCGGCACAGAAGTCCATCCAGGCAGCGATCGTCGCGGCGAACCAGATTCGGGAGGGCAGAACTCAGACCGGCATCGTGGAGGCACACCGGCAGTGCTCCTACATCCTCTACAACGACGGGGCCACCTACACCTTCTCCGACGACGACGTCTTCTCCGGCGTGACCGCCTTCACCTGGTGGAAGTGGGAGGAGGACGGCATGACGCGTAAGGAGGTCAACGACATCATCTCCGGGACGGACTATCAGGTGGAACTCGCGCAGGTCTCCCCCGACGGGACCCTCGGAGAGTTCGTCTCGCAGTCGGTCCTGCGACCCCCGGTGAAATACCACCCCATGCTCGGTCAGGGACTCACTGCCTACCAGACGGCCGGCGTGATCCTCGACCTGGACCCGGGGACCTACGTGAGCCGGCTCCACATCGAGTACCCGGACGTCCCTGGCGAGACCTTCACCTATGAGGTCACCCTGGTGGTGACGGACTGAGCGGTGGGTGGTGCCCGTGCGCCGCGGCACGCGACTCAGGCGTCGGCCGACAGGGCCGCGACCCGTCGCAGGATCTCGCGAGCCGCGAGCTCGGGCTCGCGCTCCGGCAGCCAGTGGTCGGCGTCGACCTCGAGGAAGCGATAGTCACCCGTGACGTGCCGCGCTGTCCGCTCGGCCGCTGCTCGACCCAGGAACGGGTCCTTGGCGCCCCAGAGGTAGGTCGTCGGGACAGCGACCTTCGACTCCCCGGCACAACGCGCCGCAGCGCCTGGCGGAAAGCGGCGCGATACCAGTTGATCGGTCCGCGGAGGGCCGACGCCCGGCCCAGCCGGTCGGCATACCGCCGGCTGTCCTGCGCCGGGACGCCCCACCGTTCCATGGCGCCGGAGCGCAGCAGCCTGGCCAGCAGGACCTCCGGCAGAGCCGGCAGCTGGAAGACGAGCATGTACCAGCTGTGCCGCAGCTGGCCGGCGTGCCGGATCGCCCAGAACAGCGCGGCCGGGTGCGGCGTCGACAGCACGACGAGGCTGGACACCCGGTCGGGATGCCGTTGCGCCAGCGCCCAGGCCACGCCGCCACCCCAGTCGTGCCCGACCAGGTGCACCCGCTCCGCGCCGGCCTCGTCGATCACGGCCACCACGTCGTCGACCAGCTCCCGGAGGGAGTATGCCGACACGCGCCTGGGGCGTGCACCGCGTGAGTAACCCCGCTGGTGGGGTGCCAGCGTCCGCAGCCCGGCTCGGTGCAGGTGCGGCGCCACCCTCCCCCAGGTCGTCGCGTCCTGTGGGAAGCCGTGCAGCAGGACCACGACCTCACCGTCGGCGGGCCCGTCGTCCAGGACGTCGAGGACGAGTCCATCTCGAGTGACCGTGTCCATATCCCGACGGTAGCGACGCGTTGCTCGACCGACGACCCGAGAGGGCCAGGATCAGTCAGTCCTCGGACTCGGCGACCGACCGCAGTGTGGCGGTCGACTCGCCCGAGCCGATGGTGCAGACGAACGTGTAGGTGCCCTCCCTGGTGACCAGGGTGCCGCCGCCGGCGAGCACCTCGGCTCCGGACGCGTCCTGCACCACCAGATCGCCGTCGCCGACGACGGCCACGTCGTGCGGCCCCGCGGCCACCTCGTCCCGGTTGAGCAGGCACCCGTCCAGGACGACCTCGAGCGGTGCCGTCGCCGGGTCCGGCGGTGGGTCGCCGAAGCAGCCCGACAAGATGAGCGCGCAGGCCGCGGCCCCGAGCGCCGCTCTCCCCCGGCGAGGACCGACCCACCTATAACTTGACATAACGTGACTCCGCCAGGTTTGCAGCGCCCAGGTGGATGTCGCTAACGCCCGCCGTAGGTGAGGCCATGACCGTAGGTGAACAACGCGCCGTCGGTGGTGCCGTCGTAGCCCGGCACGTCGCTGAACTGCTCCCGGACGGCCAGGGCCGACGCCGGCAGCGAGAAGGGCATCCGACCCTGCGGGGCGACGGTCCCAGTGAGCACGTCCAGCAGCGCCTCGTCCGAGATGCCGAACGTCGCGACGATCGCTCCGGCGTCACGCAGACCACTCCCCTGGTCCAGCACGAAGGGCTGCCGGAAGTAGACGTCCAGGACCACCTTGGACGGATCACCGACCTCCCGCATCACCTCCTGGATCGTGGCCAGCGAGGGCTTCACGCTCCACGACTCGGCCTCCTCCATGCCGGAGAAGTCGATGATGCTGCTCTCCCACGGCAGCGGCCCGCCGAACGGCAGACCGTCGTCGGTGCACTTCTCCGCGCCATAGGCCACACCCGCGTCCGCCGCGCCGAACGGACTCTTCCCGTCCAGACCGCGGACGCCCGGGAACACGATCGGGTTGACCTTGTCGGGGCGCTGGTCCCAGTCCGCGCTGCGGTAGTCCTTCGTGCCGAGGGTCAGGGCGCTGAGCCGGACGAGGACGTGGTCGGCGCCGGCGGCGCTCGGGCGGTCCTCGGCGTTGCCATCCACGACGGTGAATCCCCGCGCCGTCAGCGCCTCCGCGTCCACCTCGCCCAGGACGTAGACCGTGGACCCCTCCCTCAGGGGCAGCGCCGGTCCCCCGCCGTCGGCTCGGTCCTGGTTCTGCAGGAGCACCACCGACCTGCGCTGGACGTCCACGGCGACGTCAGTATGCCGTGGGCTGGCCAGGACGTCATCGGCCGCCTCCTCCTCCACGTAGGGATCCTCGAAGAGGCCCATCAGGAAGAAGGGGACGAGGAGACGCTGCGCCGCGAGGTCGACCCGCTCCTGCCTGACCAGGCCGCTCTCCACCAGTGCGGTGATCTCGGTGATGTCGTGGAAGCCGGACAGGGTGTCGCTGCCGGAGTTGATGGCGGCCGCCACCCGTTCGGGGATGGTGACCTCCTCCAGGCCCCACCCGCGCTCGGTCACGATCCCGGTGTCGGAGTTGACGTAGCCGGCGAAACCTAGCCCCTCGCGCAACAGGCCGTTGACGACCTGGTCACTGAACGCCATACCGATCTGGTCGTAGGTGACCCCCTCGTGGGTGACGCCCATCGGCACCCCGTAGTAGGGCATGATCGCGGCCGCCCCCGCGTCGATCGCGGCCTGGAAGGGCTTGAGGTGGTGCCCGAAGTTGCCGCCGGGGTAGACCTGCGTCTTGCCGAAGGAGTAGTGCGGGTCGAGCCCCAGCTCCTGGGGCCCGCCGCCTGGAAAGTGCTTGATGGTCAGGGCGACGTCGGTCGAGGGGTTCAGCGAGGAGCCGTCGACGACCTCGGGGCCCTGGAGCGTGCGCAGCAGGGTGGTCACGATGTCGCTGGTCAGGTCGGCGTCCTCGCTGAAGCACTCGTGGGTGCGGTACCAGCGCGGCTCGGTGATGAGGTCGACCATGTAGCCGTACATCCCGCGCAGGCCGATCGCGTGCCACTCGGCGCCCATCACCTGGGCGAACTCCTCGATCGGGTCCATGCTCCCGGCCCCCAGGGCCGCCGCGGCGAGCCCGGCCTCCTTGGGGAAGCCGCTGAAGGCACCGTTGCTCTCGTTGATGCCCGCCCGGGCGTCGGGGTCGATGTGGTTGCGCGCGTTGGACTTGGCCAGGACCGGGATGCCCAGCCGGCTGCCCTCGGCCAGTTCCTGGACGGCGTTCAGGAAGACTGCGGCCTGCCGCGGCGTGAGCGATGAGCCGGCGACGAACGGATGGCTGTCGTCGCCCTGCCGCTCCTCCCCCGGCACGGCGACGACGTTGCGGAAGATGATGCGGCGCATGTGCTGGCGACCGACGTAGTCGTGGGCGATGTCGGTGAGGGTGCCGCCCCACGCAGCATTGACCGTGTCGATGAGCATGAGGCCGGCCTTCTCCTCCAGCGTCATCCGGGAGACCAGGTCGGCGGCCCGCTCCCCCGCCGGCAGCCGCCAGTCCTCGTAGGGCGAGAGCTGACCGTCCCCGTCCAGGTCCTTGAACTTCAGGCCGCCCACCTCGATGACGGGGGCCGACCTGGTGCCCAGGGTCGGCTGCTCTGGAGTCGGGCGGGGCATGGTTCCTCGCTTCTCAGGACGTGGGTGTCTGGTCGTCGGTCGGCGGTGCGGTGTCGGTGGCGCCGGGGTCGGCCTCGGGGTACTTGGCCCGGTAGTACTTGACGATCATCTCGACCACCTGGTCGTAGGTGACGGTGCCGGTGTTGATGACCAGGTCGTAGTACTCGTCGGTGTGCGGGTTCCACTGGTAGAGGTTCTTGGACATCTGCGCCCGGACCCGGTCCTCGAACAGGATGCGGTCCTCGGCGGCTGCTGCGTCCAGCCCGGTCTTGGACATGACCCGCTCGACCCGCTTGTCCATCGGAGCGGTCAACCGGACGTGGAGGGCACCGACGGCACGACCGAGCACCAGGGCGCCGTTGCGGCCCACGATCACGGCCCCGTCCTCGACGAGCCGCAGGACCTCCTGCCGGTTGCGCTCGGCGACCGAGTGGTCCTCGGCGCTGTCCAGGGCACGCGCGAGGTCGGCGTCCTGCGTCCCGCTGTAGGAGACGGTGCTCAGCCACCGCTCGAAGGCGTTCTCCGACACCAGCAGCTTGGCGTCCGCCTCGGCGACCTGGTCGGAGCTGAACTTCTGCGCGACATACGTGACCCCGAGCCTCTCGGCCACGGCCGGGGCGATGTCCGAGGCCCCCGCACCCTCACGCTCGAAGATCGTGACGACAGGCAGGACGCCACGGCTCGGCGGGCGCAGCAACAGGTCCCGCGCGTCGCCCACCTGGGTGGTGCGCACCCGCGCCTCGTCGACCGCGAACGTCGAGCTGACCGCCCCCACGGAGCGGCGGGCGTGCAGGTCGCGCACGATGTCCTTGTGCTGCTGGCTGTCCAGGTTGTACCAGATCATCACCACGGTGGCGGCGACGGCGAACGCGGCCGGGACGAGCCCGGTGGCCAGCCGGATGCCCTGCAACGCCTCACCGCTCTGGCTCTCGGCCTGGGCGACGTAGCCGAAGGCGCCGATGATGGCCGCACCTGCCCAGCCGCCGATGCCCTGACCGCACTTGCGGATGAAGGACAGGATCGAGTAGGACCCGCCCTCGGAACGCAACCCGGTCTTCCACTCCCCGTAGTCCACCGTGTCGGCCTGCATCGCGAACATCAGGGCGTTGGTGCCGCCGCTGCCGATGCCGAAGACGAACCAGGCCACGATCGCCATCGCCAGGCTGCCCCCAGGCACCAGGTAGATCAGGACGAAGGCGACGATCGTGACGATCGCGGCCCCGATGTAGCCCAGGCGCTTGCCGAAGCGGGTGGTGATCCCCGGCACGAGCGAGGCGATCAGGATCGTGCCGACGACCTGGGCCAGCGTCAGGAAGGTGTACCACGCGGAGTTGCCCAGCACGTAGCGGGCGTAGTACATCGCCACCGCGTTCATCATGAAGATCGAGGCGAGCAGGAAGAACGCCGCTGCGCACAGCACGATCAGCGGCCGGTTGCGCCGGATCATCGCGAAGGTGCGCTTCAGGGAGATCGGGGTGGCGCTGCGCGGGACGACCTCCTTGGCGTTCCGGAAGCAGATCAGGTAGAGGATGATGGCCACGATGCCCAGACCGATCGTGGTCAGGGTGAACTGCAGCCGGATGTTGTCACCCGTGGTGTCCTGGAACTGCGGGGCGACGACCGCCGAGAGCGCGACACCGGTCAGGGAGTTCGCGATCGAGCGGGCCCCGGACAGCTTCGACCGGTCGACGGAGTCCTGCGTCATCGCCGCCGACAGGGAGCCGTACGGGATGTTGACGAACGAGTAGGCCAGTTGGAAGAGCGCGTCGAACAGGAAGATCCACGCGATGGTCAACGCCGGGCTCAGCCCGGCCGGCACGCTGAACAACAACACGAAGACGATGGCCAGCGGCGTGCTGCCGAAGAGCAACCAGGGCCGTAGCCGCCCCCACCGGGTGTTCGTCCGGTCGACGGTCTGACCGGCGATCAGGTCGGCGATGCCGGCCCAGATCTTGGTGACGCCGTAGATGGTGCCCGCCACGCCGGCCGAGACGCCGGCGATGTCCGTCATGTAGACCATGAGGAACATCGAGGTCATCATGAAGGTCAGGTTGTTCGCCACGTCACCGAGGGAGTAGGAGAACACCTGCCCCCCAGAAAGCGTCCCGGTGGCTTTCTCTGACGTCTTCGCCATCATCCGCTCCTCGCAACGCCGCGGCGACACTGCCTGGCACTTGGCCTGACTATAGCCAGCCCGTGTCGCCATGTCTCGGGTGGCCCGGAGACCGGGCGTCAGGGCTGGTCAGAGGACCCTCTGCGTCCGTAGGCTCGCGGTGTGACCGCAGGCGCGACGCCCGTTCGACCGCTCGAGGTGCACGCCTGGCTCGACGTCGCGTGCCCGTGGTGCTGGATCGCCAAACGCCGCTTCGAGGAGGCGGCCGCCGAGTTCGGCGGCCCCGTCACCGTGGAGTACCACTCCTTTGAGCTGGCGCCCGACCTGTCCGCCGACTACCTGAGCACGGAGGTCGAGTTCCTGCAGCGCCTCTACTCCATCTCCGCCAACGACGCCACGATGCGGATCCGGCTCGTCACCAGCACCGGCGCTCGCCTGGGGCTGGCGCACGACTTCGACCGGGTGCAGCACACCAGCACCTTCCTGGCCCACCAGCTGTTGCACCACGGCAAGGTCGAGGGCCGGCAGCAGCCGCTGCTCGACGCGCTCTTCTCGGCCTTCTTCGAGCAGGGACGCGACTTGCGCCATGTCGACGAGCTGGTCGCTATCGCCCAGGACGTCGGACTGGCGGCCGAGGACACCCGCGAGGTGCTGGAACGGGGGCAGTATGCCGAGGCGGTGCGGGCGGACCGCCGTCTCGCGGCCGACCACGGCGTCACCAACATTCCCACTTACGTCCTGCCGGGACAGCCACCGATCCACGGGGCCAAGCGTCCGGCTGCCCTCGTCGAGTCCCTACGCAAGGCCGCGGGCCTGCCCTGAGGGCAGGCCCCATCCCCGACCGGGCGCACCGTGTTGCGTTCTCAGCCCCGACCGGACGCACCGTGTTGCGGCACGGATGCTCAGCGCCAGGCGAAGACCGGCTGGTCGAAGTCGCGGACCGGGTCGGACCGGCCCTGCAGGCCCAGCCAGTTGAGCTGCACCAGGACCGCTGCCGTGGGGGCGTGCACGATCGTCGTGCCCAGTGGCACGGACACCACCGGACGGTCGGTCTCGGGGATGGTCTCGAAGCGCGGGGAGTCCGCGCGCTGCAACTGGTGCAGACCGACGCGGTAGACCGCCATTACTTCCCCGGGGTCGGGCCGGATCTCCGCCTCCCCTCCCCACACGACGACCGGCGTCATGACGAAGCCGGACCGGGTCACATAGTCGTCCAGCAGTCCCAGCACCCGGTCCGGCGCCAGGTCGATCCCGACCTCCTCGTGGGTCTCGCGCAGGGCCGCCTCGACCACCCCCTCCCCCGAGTCCAGCCGCCCTCCCGGCAGGGCGAACTGTCCGGCGTGCCGCCGCATGGTCAGGGGTCGGCGGCACAGCAGGAAGGCAGCTCCCCCGGCAGCGCTCAGCAGTCCCTCGGGACGCCGCAGCGGGTCACGGGCCGGGCTGCCGTCCGCGAGACGCGCCCGGACCACGGGGTCGGCGGGCGAGGAGTCGACCAGCACCAGGGCGACCGCGGCGTGCCGTCGGCCGTCCAGGTCAACGGCTCGCCGACGGTGACCGGCGAGGTTGGTGGCGACCCGCTCCCGCAACCCCTCGTCATACTCGATCGGCGGCGGCGGTGTGCCGGGCGTCCCCTGCTCCTGCTCCCTCACCTGCTGGCTCCTGTCTCCTTCTCCCCAGGATGACCTACGGTCGTCGGCCGGCCGACGGCGGCCTCCGTCGTCCGTTGGTCACGGCGTCGCGGCGCAGACCTCTTCCAGCTCGGCGAGGTAGTTCGCGAGCGGAGGCAGCCCGACCTCCGCGCGCCGCTCGTCGACCGTCGCCTCGTCCCGGATCGGTGCGGGCTCGGGGCCCGCCGGCGTGCACCCGATCTGCGTGCCGTAGGTCTGTGGCTCCCCCTTGCCGGCGGCGACCCGGTCGGTGAGGTAGGCGAGGTTGCCGGGCGAGGCCTCGCCCTCCTCGACGGCCGCACGGATCAGGTCGAGCGCCTGCTCCTGGAACTCCGGGTCGAGGTCGGAGTGCTGGGCGATGGCCCACGCGGCGTCCTCCCCGTCCTCGCCGACGAGGGAGATGGTCGGCCAGCCGTGCTCGGCGACGATCTCCTTGAGCCGCTCGGTGCGGCCGGTGTCGTCGAGCCCGCCCTCCCCGGTGCGCTCCTGCTGGTCCTCCTCGAGCATCGCGACCAGCTCGTCGTGCAGCTCCTGGTCGAAGGTGACCGCCGGCTCGTCGGGTCCGCCCGAGCACGCCGTCAGCCCGGCAACGAGGACGAGGACCAGCACCAGGACCCGCATCGGACTTCCCTTCGATCGCTCGTCCGCCAGCCTACGACCGCGGTCGTCCTGCTGAGGCCCGCGAGTGTAGGGACTTTTGACACGCACCGCGCCCTGCGCGTCAAAAGGCCATGCACTGGGTGGGTGCCGGCTGGTCGGGCACGTTGGTGGTCGGACTTGCGCCTGGCTGGTCGACCCCTCGGTGCTGGCCGGACAGCGTGACATGCTCGGCCCATGGACATCCGCGATCTGCGCCCGCCCGCGGAGGACCCCTGGCCGCCGTTCACCCATCACCCGCCCATCAGCTCTGACGGCGTCCGGGGCGCTCGCACCTGGCCCGGGCTGACCTATGCCTTCGTCCGTGGCTACCGTCCCCTGACCCTCGACCTCCACGTGCCGCTCGACACGACCGGACCGGTCCCGGTGGTCATCTGGATCCACGGGGGCGGGTGGACCGAGGGCGATCGACGCTACGTGCCACTGCAGTGGCCACAACAGGTGCTCTTCGAGAAGGTGGTCGCCGCGGGGATGGCCGTGGCCACGGTGGACTACCGGCTCCTGGCGGAGGCTCCTTTCCCGGCCTGCGTCCACGACTGCGTCGCCGCGGTCCGCTATCTGCGGCGGTATGCCGACGGGCTGGGTCTCGACCCGGCTCGCGTGGCTCTCTGGGGCGAGTCCGCGGGGGCGCACCTGGCCTCGCTCGTCGCCTTCGCCGGCTCGCGAGAGCCTGCCGACGCCGGACTGCTGGGCGAGGTCGGCGTGGGCGAGGGGGTGTTGGGGGTCGTCGCGACGGTGCTCTTCTATGGTCCGGCGGACCTGGTGTGGCTCGACGATGAGGTCCCGCTCGACGGCGTGGCGCGGGTGCTCGGCGGGGACCCCTCCCTGACGGACCGGCTCTCCCCGGTCCGGCAGGTGCATCCGGGCATCGCTCCCGTCCTGCTCATGCACGGTCGGGACGACAGCCTGGTGCCGGTGACGGAGAGCGAGACCCTGCACCGCGCGCTCCTGACGGCAGGCGTCGACAGCACGCTGGAGATCACCGACGGTGCGGACCACTGCTTCATCGGCACCCCCGTCGAGCCACATCTGGACCGGGCGATCGGCTTCCTGCGTGACCACGCGGACCGTCGTTGAGTCCGACCTGACCCGTCACGCCCGACCTGAACACTCAGGCCCCAGCGTCGACCTGGTGCGGTGGGACGCGGATCGTGGGCACCTCGATCTCTCCGTCGTAGCACGCGGCGACCAGGAACTGCCAGGGTCCCAGCGTGCGGGCCCCGGCGATAGCCGTGGTGTCGGTGCCGGGGCCGAGACGGTCGAGCGCCTCGCCCCACGCCGTGGTGACGTGAGGGTGCTCCGCGGGAGTCGGGGTGTTCCGCTGCAGCCAGCGGACGTGCCGGCGCACCTCACGCGCCGTCTGCCGCCACTGGACCCGGTGGTGCGGGGCCTTCTCACGGGCCCGGAGGGCGAGCACCGCCGAGGCGACGATGGTCACGGCCGCCGCGGTGAGATAGGGACCGGTGCGGGCGCCGTGCTCGGTGGCCTGGAGCACCTCGATCCGGGAGGCGTTGTAGGCCAGCGTGACCAGGGCGAAGGCGGCTGACATCAGACCCGCCCCGAACCCGACGGGGCTCTCCCGCACCACCGCGGGCACGGGCAGCAGGGCCAGCAGGCAGAGGACCACCGCCCCGGCGATGAGCAGGGGCGGGGCCTCCCACATCCCGTCCTCGACTGTGCGGGCGGAGCTCCGGCGGGGCGGCATCAGCAGCGCCGCGCCCGCGATCACCAGGAGGAGCCCCACGGACATCGCGACCCACCAGAGGGTCCCGGCGAGCCCGTAGCGCTCACCCCCGCCTGCGACCTCGCGGGACCGGGTGCCGTGCCCCGCCTGCCGGAGCTCGCGCAGGACCGCCCGGCGGTCGCGCAGCAGCCAGTGCAGGTGCAGGAGCCAGTCGCGGGACGCGAGGGGCTGGACCATGGTGAGTGCGAGCTCCGCCACCGCGCCGAGCGTGCGACGGTCCCCCTGCAGGGTCGCCGGGCGCTGCTCGCTCATGGGCGCAAGCCTCTCAGGTCGGCCAGTCGGTCAGTCGGTCAGTCGGCGGCCGGTCGGGTCCGTCAGGCACGAACGGTATCCTCCGGCAGGTGACGGAGCAGGGGCAGCGGACGGGCGCCACGGTGGCGGATCCGCGCCCGAAGCAGGCGGCTCCTGCCCGGACCCCCTCGCCCCACAACCTGCTGCGGATGCCACCGCGTGGGACGCCGCACTCGGTCTACCCGACGCGGGCGGAGGAGCGCTCCGAGGGCGTGCTGCGCCACCTGTCGGTCCCGGGGCTGACCGTGGGGCTGGTCCTGCTCTGGGTGGCCCTCTCGCCCAGCCTGCTCCCCCGCGCCTGGTGGATGACCGCCGTGAACGTCGGCGTCAGCATGGCCTACGGCTACGTCATCGGGGACCTGCTCGGGCGGTTCAGCTCCTGGCTGGCCCGCCGGACGGATCTCCGGGTGGAGATCAACGCCCGGTCGGACTGGGGCGTGCGCACCCTCTGGGTGACCCTGCTCGTCGTGGTGAGCGGTCTGGTGTGGGTCCGCAGCCTGCACCAGCAGGAGCAGATCTCGCTGATGGCCGGCGTGACCCGGGGCGGGGCGCTCAACCAGTTCTTCGGGGTGCTGGCGGGTCTGGTGCTGTTCGCGCTGCTCCTGCTGCTCGGTCGTGGACTGGTCCGCCTGCGGCGCGGGGTGCGCCGGGCGATCCGACCGGTGCTCCCCCGCGCCCTCGCGCCGGTCGCAGCGACCCTCATCGTGGCGATGGTCGTGGTCTTCGTGAGCAACCAGGTGCTCTACCAGCGCGGCATGAACTGGGCCCTGGGCAACGCCACCCAGCTGAACCAGCGACCGCCTGAGGGGCGCACCGCACCCACCGAGCTGGAGCGCACCGGCAGCCGCTCGTCATACGAGCCCTGGGACACCCTGGGTCACGAGGGACAGAAGTTCGTCTCGGACGGGCCTCGTGCCGCCGACATCGAGCGCGTGACTGGCCAGCCCGCGCTGGAGCCGATCCGTGCCTACGCCGGCCTGACCGAGCACGACGAGGTGGAGGACGCCGCCAGGGCGGCCGTGACAGAACTCGTCCGGGCCGGTGGCCTGCGACGCTCCGTGGTGCTGGTCACGACCACGACCGGCACCGGATGGGTCCAGCCGTGGTCCGTGCAGGCCCTGGAGTTCCTCACCGGCGGTGACGTCGCCACCGTGTCGATGCAGTACAGCTTCTTCCCCAGCGGCCTGGCCTACCTGTCCGACCTCGACACGCCGCCGCTGGCCGGGCGGCTGCTCCTCGAGGAGGTCGAGCGACGCCTCGCGACGCTGCCCGAGGACGAGCGGCCGCTGCTGTATGTCAGCGGCGAGTCACTCGGCTCCTACGGCAGCCAGGGAGCCTTCGCGGACGCCGAGGACCTGCTGAAGCGGGTCGACGGCGCCGTCTGGACCGGCACGCCGCGCTTCACGCCACTGTGGAGCTCGCTGACCGAGTCCCGCCGCCAGGGCAGTCCAGAGATCGCGCCGGTCATCGACAACGGCCGGCACATCCGGTTCGCCACGCGCCCCCAGGAGCTGACCCAGGACTTCTACGGCGGCCCCTTCGTGGAGTGGGAGGAGCCGCGCATCGTCTACGGCCAGCACGCCTCCGACCCGGTCGTCTGGTGGTCCTGGGACCTGCTGTGGCGCGAGCCCGACTGGCTGCGGGAGCAGGTCGGCCGGGACGTCTCCCCCGACCTGAGCTACACGCCATACGTCACCTTCTGGCAGATCGCGAGCGATATGCCCCTGTCGGTCGACGTCCCCCCGGGCCACGGCCACGAGTACAAGGACGAGATGGTGGCCCTGTGGGCCGGGGTGATGGGCCTGGATCCCCTGGACGACTACTCGGAGATCATCGCGGCGATCGACAGTTTCGTCCTGGACTAGCGGCGGACTAGCGGCTCAACGGCTCCCGGTGCCGCAGCACGTGCAGGTCCCACCGGTCGCTCAGCCGACGGAAGACTTCGACGCCGCGGATGGAGTTGCCGTAGCTGTCCAACCGGGGGGACCACGTCGCCAGTCCCAGGGCGCCGGGCACGACCCCCAGCATCGCGCCCGACACCCCGCTCTTGGCCGGGATGCCGACCTGCGCGACCCAGCGGCCGCTCGAGTCGTACATGCCGCAGGTCAGCATGACCGACAGGGTCTGCTGGACCACTCGCTCGTCGAAGACCCGCTGCCCGGTGACCGGGTTGCGGCCACCGCCGGCCAGGGTGGCGCCCATGACGGCGAGCTGGGCGGTGGTGGCCTCCACCGAGCACTGGCGCAGATAGCCCTGGACCACCTCGTGCGGGTCGTGCGCCAGCATCCCGGAGGAGGCGAGCATGTGCGCCAGGGCGAAGTTGCGGTCACCCCTGACCTGCTCGGCGCGGAGCACCTCCTCGCTCACCTCCAACCGCTCCCCCGCCAGGGCTGCATAGCGGTCCAGCAGGAGGGCCTCCCGCTCCTCCAGCGTGTCCCCGGGGATGAGCGCCTGCGCCATGATCGCCCCTGCGTTGATCAGCGGGTTGAACGGCCGGCCGTCCTCGTGCTGGGACAGCTCGTTGAAGGCCTCGCCGCTCGGTTCCACCCCGATGTAGGAGAGCACCCGGTCCAGCCCGCACTCCTGGAGTGCCACCGCGTAGGTGAAGGGCTTGGAGACCGACTGGAGCGCCAACGGCCGGTCGTGGTCGCCCACCCCGATCAGCTCGCCGTCCGTGCGGCACACGGCCGCCGCGAGCGCGTCGAGGTCGTGGCGCTGCAGGTCGCGCAGATAGTCGGCGGGATCGCCCCAGCCGATCTCCCGCGCCTCCTCCAGCACCTGTGCGAGGTCATCCCGCGGCTCGATCATGACCCCACTCTTGCAGTGCCAGGCACCGCTGTCCCCAGGGGCGGACCAGGAGCCCGCGTTCTCCACAGCCGGGCCGCAGCCACTGCAGCGCAGGTGCGGGGCGTCCGAGAGTGGTGCCATGAACCCCACGAACACCGGTGTCCCTGAGGCGGTGAACACGGTCCTGCTGGTCGGACGGGTCAGCTCCGGCCCGGAGACCCGGACCATGCCGAGCGGTGACGAGCTCGTGCAGTTCCGGGTGGTGGTGCCCCGCCCGAGGCAGCGCGGTGACACGCGCACCCAGGTGGATGCCATCGATGTCGCCTGCTGGAGCGCCCGCAGCCGCACCAGTGCACTCCGGCTGCGCGAGGACGACACCGTCGAGCTCGAGGGAAGCCTGCGCCGCCGCTTCTTCGCCGGCCCGGCCGGACGGGTGTCCCGCTACGAGGTCGAGGCCCGGAAGGTGCGGCGCCACCGCGCCTAGGATCGCCCCTGCTTAGGATCGCGCCTGCCTAGGATCGCCCCTGCTTAGGATCACGCCTGTGACTTCCGTCGAGTACCTCACCACGAGCGAGCGCATCCACCCCGAGATGATCACGGGCTTCTTCGTCGGCTGGCCGGTGGCGCCCACCGCCGAGAAGTTGATGGAGGTGATGGAGGGCAGCTACCGCCGTGTGTGGGCCGTGCTCGACGACCGGGTCGTCGGCTACGTCAACGCCATCTCCGACGGTGTCCTCAACGCCTTCATCCCGTGGCTCGAGGTGCACCCCGACCACCAGGGTCGGGGCATCGGTGCCGAGCTCGTCCGGCGCATCGTCGCGGATCTCGACGGGATGTATGCCATCGATCTGTGCTGCGACAGCGAGCTGTTCCCGTACTACGAGCGGCTCGGGTTCACCACCTTCGGAGGCGCCGGACTGCGCTTTCCCACGGCCATCCTCGGCGCAGAGCCGGTCGCGCTCTAGTCCGCGGTGAGGAATACGCGCAGCGCGGAGGTGAAGGCCTCCGGCTTCTCCGAGTGCACCCAGTGGCCGGCGCCCTTGATGGTGACCAACACGGTGCGCGGGAACAGCTCGCGCATCGGGGGCTCGGCCTCCGGCGTGATGTAGGGCGAGCGCGCCCCGGCCACCCACAGGACGGGCCGGTCGAACGGCCCGCCGCTCGGCACGAAGTCACCGATCTCCGGGAGGTCGCGCAGCAGCAGGTCCAGGTTGGCCTGCCAGCGCCACCCGTCACCGTCGGCGCGCAGGTTCTGGAGCAGGAACCCGCGGGTGGTCCGGTTCGGGATCAGCTCCGTCAGCCGGGCGTCGGCCTCGGTGCGGCTGGGCAGGTCCGACAGGTCGAGGGTGTCGAGCGCCCCGAGCAGGTGCCGGAACTCACTCATGTCGCTGCTGGCGACCGGGGCGATGTCGACCACCACCAACCGGTCGATCAGGTCCGGGTGGCGCAGGGCCACGGTCATCGCCACCTTGCCGCCCATCGAGTGACCGACCAGGTGGACGGGACCGTCCGCGGCGAACCCCCGACGCAGCTCGGTGGCAACGGTGTCGGCCATCTGCTCGAAGTCCACCCGCTGCGTCCAGCCCGAGCGGCCGTGGTTCGGCAGGTCGACGAGCAGGGAGACGAAGTCGGGCTGCAGCGCCTTGGCGATGCTGGTGAAGTTCTTGCCCTGGCCGAACAGACCGTGCAGGAAGACGATCCGGCCGGTCGTCCGGTCCGTGTCGGACGGGTCGCCCACGGCGGTGGTGTGGAGCGGGATGCTGTCGGGGTTCACACCGGCCACCCTACGACCGCCACTACCCTGGGCTGGTGCCCGTCGACCACACCATGCAGTGCGACTACTTCGACACGGCACGGTGCCGCTCCTGCGCGCTGATGGGCACGGCATACTCCGGGCAGCTGGCGACCAAGCAGGCCCGCTGCGAGGCCGCCCTCGGCCCGGCGGCCCAGTGGGAGCCACCCTTCGCCAGCCGTCCCGAACGCTTTCGCAACAAGGCCAAGCTCGTCATCGGCGGGGATCGTGCCGCCCCGACGGTCGGCATCCTGGACCGTGCGGGGCACGGGGTCGACCTACGGCACTGCGGGCTCTACGAGGAGGGTCTGGCCGAGGCGGTCCTGCAGGTGCCGGACCTCGTCCGGGACCTGGGCCTGGTGCCGTATGACGTGCCGCGGCGCACCGGCGAGCTCAAGCACGTGCTGGTCACCCACTCCCCCGCTAGCGAGCTGATGGTCCGCTTCGTGCTGCGCTCCCCCGGCCAGCTCGGTCGGGTCCGGCGCGGGCTGGGGGTGGTGCGCGACCGGTTGCCGGGCGCCCGCGTGGTGTCGGCGAACCTGCAACCGACCCACGCCGCGGTCCTGGAGGGTCCGGAGGAGGTCGTCCTCACTGAGGAGCAGGAGTTGCTGATGCCGGTGAACGAGGTGCGGCTGCGACTGCGGACCCGGTCCTTCTTCCAGACCAACACCGAGGTGGCGGCGGGTCTCTACCGTCAGGCCCGGGTCTGGATCGACGACCTCGACCCCGCCTCGCTGTGGGACCTCTACTGCGGCGTCGGGGGGTTCGCCCTGCACGGGCTGCTGCGGCCCGACGGCACGCCCCGCGACGTCGTGGGCGTGGAGGTCTCGGATGAGGCGGTGGAGAGCGCCCGCGCCGCGGCCGCCGAGCTGCCGGGCGCGAGCCGGTTCCTGGCGGGCGAGGTGACGACCCACCTGCACACGGCGCCTCCCCCGGACCTGGTGATCGTCAACCCGCCACGCCGCGGCATCGGCCCCGACCTCGCGGGGTGGCTCGAGACCTCCGGCGTGGAGCACGTGCTCTACTCCAGCTGCAATGTCGACTCGCTGGCCGCTGACCTGGCGCGGATGCCGTCCCTGACCCCGGTCCGGGCCCGGTTGTTCGACATGTTCCCGCAGACGCCCCACCTGGAGGTGCTGACCCTGCTGCGCCGGACCTGATCGTCCGGACCCACGGTCTCACCGCAGCCGCCTCGCACAGCCGCCTCACGTCATACTGGCTCGGCGACCTGGACCAGCAGGGTCCGGCCCGCCAACCCGACCGCCCGGCACAGACTGACCCGGAACTCCTCCCGGAGCAGCGGCGTGGCACGCAGCTGCCACAGCACCTCGCTGTTCACCCACGCCGCGTCGCGGGCCCGCCCGATGCTCCAGGAGCCGACCAGCGTCAGCAGAGGTGTCAGCTCCTGGTCCACCGCCAGCACCAGGCCGTCCAGGAAGGACTGGCGCACCTCCTCGTGCACCTCGGCGAGCAGACCCGTCACCTTCTGGTAGTCGGCTCGGACCCCCCGGCTGGACGGTGACAACCCGAGCTGTTCGCAGGCGGTGACCACCGCCACGGACAGGTCGTGGTTGATGTGCGCGTTCATGCCCGCGATGGCGAACTGAATGGGCGCCAGCGGTGCTGACCGGCTCGCGAAGACGGGCTCCCAGCACTCCGGGAGCCGCCGCCCCTCGCTGTCCGCCCGGACCGTGTCCAGGTAGAGGTGGGCGAAGACGATGTCGAGTCGTTCCATGAACGGCCGGTTCTCGAAGTACCCCTCGGTCAGGCGCTGGGCAACCAGCTCGGTCACCTGGAGGTACATCCGGTTGAACTGCCAGACGCCGTCGCCGTGCTCCATGTCGTCCCCGGCCTCGCGGAGCGCCGCGATGACCGCGGGGACGGTGGGGAGCTGGTGGGGTGGCACCGGGACGGTCGCGTGTCGTCCGGGCGGCAGCCGCAGAGCGCCGCGCAGCGTGTCGAGGAAGTCGAGGAAGCCCATGGATGATTCGACCACCAGGCGGCCCGGGCGGCAAGGGTCTGCGGCTGCCCGGTTCCCGGACATGCGACATCAGCTATGCGGCCATACGGTGGGGAACATGGTCACGAAGGGTCTGCCGACGGCAGCCATGCTCCAGGACCTGGTGGAGGATGTCCTGGACGGTGACTGGCCAGATGGTCAGGGGTCGGTGGATGCGTTCCTGGAGCGTCTCGCCCTCGCCCGCGGGGACACCGCACCAGGGCACACGGGCCAGGCCTTCCGGCTCACCGGTGAGCGAGACCTGGCGGCCGACTACCTCATCGCCCACGAGTTCCGCCACTCCCTGGTCGGCATCCACGCGCTGGCCAACGGACCCTCGAGCGCGGTCCTCGAGGTGTATGAGGACGCGGCCAGCGAGCTGGAGGACCGGCACGGTCCCCCCGAGAAGGCCTACGACCGCCGGCGGCCACCGAGCGAGGTGTCGCACTGGGTGGTCGGGCCCGCGCGGGTCAGCCTGTTCTGCCACGCCGACCACGACTCACCGGCCCGCACCATCCAGCTGGCGATCGAGCACATCGAGCGGTCGGCCTTCGCCGACGACCACGCCTGAGCACCGCCGCTGCGCGAGCTCGCGCTCAGGCGGGGCGCCGCTCCCAGCCCATCAGGGCGGCGCGGTAGGACGTTCCCGCGTAGACGAAGTCGGGGACCAGGTCGCGGAATCCCATCCGCCGGTAGAGGGTCCGGGCCCGACCGTCCGGGTCGGTGGACAGCAGTGCGCGCCGGTGCGGCATCTCCGACAGCTGCCGTCGCAGCAGCGCGGAGCCGACACCCCGGCCCTGGAAGGCCGGGTCGACCTGAAGCTCGACCAGCTCGAAGGCGTCCGTCAACCAGTGGCCGTGCCCCGCGGCGCGGACCGGACCCGCGATCTGCTGCGGCCACCAGTGCCGCAGCTGCAGGTCGAAGCCGTAGAGGAAGCCGACGATCGCCGAGTTGTCTGACCCGCTGTCCGGCTGGCCCAGGGCGTCGTGGGAGGCGACCAGGACGGTCGCCCCGTCGTAGTCGCGGACGCACTGCCGGAACGTGGCCTCGAAGTGGTCCACCGGCTCGGCCTGACGGCCCAGGGCACGACCGTAGATCTCGGCGACCCGTGCGGCGTGCTCGACCGCCTCGGCGCGTCCCAGCCGCCGGATCGACGTGCGCGACAAGGACCGGTCAGCCGCCGGCGAACGGCGGGAGGACGTCGACGACCGACTCTGCGGTGAGCCGGGTCGAGGGGTCCGACACGTGACGTCCCTGGTGCAGCAGCGAACTGCGGCGCAGCACCTCGGCGAGCATCGTGCCGTGCTGCGCGGCGAGCTGGTTGACCAGCTCCTCGATGTCGCCGGCGCTCACCTGCTCCTGCTCCGTCCCGGCTGCCTCTGCAGCGGCGGCGAAGTAGCGAACGGTTGCCATCTGAGCCTCCTGTGATCCTGCCGCCATCCTGTCAGATCTCCCTGAACTCACCACGCCGGGCTCGCCGGTGACGCCCCCCGCCGCCGGGGGCGCTCACTGCGTCGCGTCGGGCTCACCGGACAGCCTCTGGTGCCAGGCTGCGTGGTCCTCCCAGGTGTCGATGTCGCCGACGCCGACGACCGCCGCGTCGGCGATCGTCAGTGCGCTCACGAGCCGGCGGACAGAGACGTGGTGCCCGGTGCCGAGGGGCTCCAGCGCCCGGGTCAGGGCCGCGGTGCGGTAGGCCGCGAGCAGCCACTGCGGGTGTCCCTCGTCGTCGTGCGGGCACACCAGGTCGGTGTCCGGGGCGGCCGTCGCCGCCGCAGCTAGCAGCCCGCTCACCGCCTGGCCGGCCCCGGGCTGGTCGACCGCCAGGACCACGGTCCACTCCGGGAGCCCTGAGCCCTGCCGGAGCGCGGCCAGCCCGGCCGCGATCCCGGCCACCGGGCCACCGCCGGGCGGGTCCTCGACGGTGCGCAGCACGCCGTCGGGCACCGCGGTCGCGCCCACCACGACGACCCGCCGCGCCCGTCGCGTCCCCTCGAGCACGCGGTGCAGCAGGGGCCGGCCGCCGACCTCCAGCGCCGCCTTGTCGACCCCGCCCAGGCGGGTGCCCCCTCCCCCGGCCAGGACGATGACATCGTGCCCGACGACACGCCCGTCGGTGTCGGCGGGGTGCGCGACCCCGGAGCCGTGGTCCATCGGGTCGCCGTCAGTACCTGGGCAGGGTCGGATCCACGTGGTCGATCCAGCCCAGGATCCCGCCGGTCATCACCCGGACGTCCGGGTGGCCCAGGTGGACCAGGTGCCGCGCGGCACGACCGGCCCGGGGCCCGACCTTGCAGTAGAAGACCACCGGGCCGTCACCGAGGGCGGACAGGTCGTCCCAGCTGAGTACCTCCCCGACCGGCACGGTCCGGGCACCCGGGACGGTGCCCAGGGCGTGCTCCCCGGGCTCCCGGACGTCGATGACCTGCAGCCCGTCCTGGCCGTCCCGCACGTCCTCGGGGGACATCTCCGGGATCGCGACCACGTCCCGGCTCTCCCCCGCCTCGGGCATCCAACCCCGCGCGGGACTCCGGTCGGACGGATCGAGGTCGCCGGCGTCGCGCGCGCGGAGGGGGATCTCCCGGGTCCGCTGGGTCAGGGCGTCGAGCAGCAGCACCCGTCCGACGAGCGGCTCGCCCGTCCCGGTGATCAGCTTGACCGCCTCCGCCGCCATGATCGACCCGACCTGGCCGACCATCGCCCCGAGCACCCCCGCCTCGGCGCAGCTCGGCACGTCCTCCGGGCGCGGCGGCACCGGGAACAGGTCCCTCAGCTGCACCGCCGCGTCACCGCCGAGGGCGGGCGGCAGGAAGGTGGTGATCTGGGCGTCGAACCGGAGCACCGCCGCCCAGACCAGCGGGATCCCCAGCGCGACCGCGGCGTCGTTCACGACATACCGGGTGTCGAAGTTGTCGCTGCCGTCGAGCACGAGGTGGTGCCCGGCCAGGATGTCCCGGGCGTTGTCCTCCCCCAGGTGCTCCCGGACACCGGTCAGCGACACCATCGGATTGAGGTCCCGCACCGCCCGGAGGGCGCTGTCCACCTTCGGGCTGCCCAGGTCCTCGACGCGGTGGATCACCTGCCGCTGCAGGTTCGTCAGGTCGACGTCGTCGTCGTCGATCACCGTCAGGTGACCGACCCCGGCCGCTGCCAGGTAGAGCAGGGCCGGCGAGCCGAGCCCGCCCGCGCCGACCACCGCGACGCGTGCGTTGACCAGCCGCTTCTGCCCCTCGAGGCCGATCCCGGGCAGCAGCAGGTGCCGGGAGTAGCGGCTCAGCTGGTCGGGGGTCAGTGCGTCGACGGGCTCGACGAGGTCAGCCAACCTTCTCCCAGCCTCGCTTGGGGGCCCGCGTCCCGGTCGCCGTGCCGGCCCGGCTGTCCCGACTGCGGTAGACGATGTAGGGCCTGGTGAAGTAGCCGATCGGCGCGCTGAACACGTGCACGAGCCGCGTGAACGGCCACATCGCGAACAGCAGGAAGGCGAAGATCGCGTGCAGCTGGAAACCGAGGGGGGCGTTCTCCATCAGGGAGGCGTCCGGCTGGAACCAGAAGATCTGCCGGAACCACGGGGACACGCCGTCGCGGTAGTTGTACTCCCCGCCGATCGTCAGCAGGCTCCCGGCGATCGTGTTCCACATGCCCAGGAAGATCACGATCGCCAGCACGGCATACATCACCTTGTCGTTCACCGTGGTGGCCGAGAAGACGGGGCCGACGGTGCGCCGACGATAGATCAGGATGGCGAGTCCGACCACGGCCGCGATGCCCGCCGGGATGCCGCCGGCGAGAGCGATGAAGTGGTAGGCCTCGTGGCTCAGTCCGAGCCGGTCGGTCAGGCTCTGCGGGACGATCAGGCCGATGAAGTGGCCGGCGGCCACGCCGAGCATGCCGAAGTGGAACAGGGGGCTGCCGATCCGCAGGAGCTTGCTCTCGTAGAGCTGGGAGCTGCGCGTGGTCCACCCGAACTTGTCGTAGCGGTAGCGCCAGAAGTGTCCGACGACGAAGATCGCCAGGCAGATATACGGGAAGATCACCCAGAGGAAGGTGCTCATCGGGGGGCTCCTACGGGGATAGTCGGGCCGAGCGTATGACGTGAGTCGCCGTGGGTGGAGTCGTCACCACATCCTCCTGCTGGCGGGGTGCGCAGTTCGTCGAGGGCCGGGTCGATCGCGTAGGGCGCGTTGAGCGCCGTGTCGTCGAGCCCGACCGTCTCCTGTGGCGGGCCTTCGGCGATGAGCTTGGCCAGGGCCGCGTTGTCGTCGCCCTGCAGCTCCGGCAGCGTGGAGCGGACCGCCTGGACCACGTCGGCCCACGGGGACTCGCGGCGCAGCAGTGCCCGACGCAGGAGCTCGATGCCGACCCGGTGGTCGTTGAGCACCTTCCAGGCGGCCTCCGGTGCGACCGTGGCGCCGAACTCCAGCACGACCGCCAGATGGTCGGGAAGCTCGGCGTCCCCGTCCGAGAGCTCGACCCCGTGCTCCCGGTAGAGCTGCTTGAACTGCACCAGCGCGACCCCGCGGTTGCGGGTGTCCCCGTGCAGGAAGTAGGTCAGGTGCAGGGCGCACTTGCGGGTCACGTCGAAGGTGTCGACGTAGTCCTGCTGCAGTTGCCCCAGGTCGGTCGCCTCGACGTGGTCCAGGAAGCGCCCCAGGGGTGCGCCGAGCGTTTCGGGCAGTCCGGCCGTGGCCTGCCGCAGGACGGGCAGCCGAGCCAGCAGCTCGGGCTGGGGGTAGTCCAGCAACAGGGAGCACAGCTGCCACGCGTCGGCCTGCACCCGTGGCTCGAGCTGGGAGGTGGTGCGCCGGTGGCGCCGCCAGGGCAGCATCAGGTCACCTTCCCGTCCGACCCGGCGGTGTTGTCCGGCCGGGCGTGGGGGCTGTCCAGCTGGGCGGGTTGGTCGATCGTCTGGACGGACGCGTCCTTCTCGCTGTCCGGGAAGAGCCCGGCCGGGACCCCCTTGCCGTCCCAGTTGAGCAGGTTGACCCGCCCCCGCTTGGTCCCGCCGGACAGCAGCGCGTCGGAGGTCTGCCGCTGCTGCAGCATGCGGAAGTTCTCCACCGCGACGGGCGTGCTCCCCCCGCGGCCGGACCCCTCGCCGAACGGGCCGGAGAGGTCCATCAGCTCGTCGTCGTAGCCGCTGACCGGGCAGTCGGTGGCGGTCTCCTCCAGGGCGTGCGCCTCCTCGCCGTGGGCGGTCGGGATGACGTAGCGCTCGTCATACTTGGCGATGGCCAGCAGGCGGAACATCTCATACATCTCCTCCTCGCCCATGCCGACCGCCGCGGGGATGTCCGGCTGGGTGTCCCGGCCGAGGTTGATGTCCCGCATGTAGGAGCGCATCGCCGCGAGCTTGCGCAGCACGTCGTTCACGGGGCCCGGGTCACCGGCGGTGAACAGGTTGGCGAGGTACTCCACCGGGATCCGCAGCGCGTCGATCGCCGCGAACAGGTTGTCCTTGTCCTCCGCGTCGTGGCCGGTGTCCTTGATGACGTCCACGACGGGCGACAGCGGCGGGATGTACCAGACCATCGGCATGGTGCGGTACTCCGGGTGCAGCGGCAGCGCGACCTTGTACTCGCTGATCAGCCGCCAGACCGGCGACTTCTTGGCCGCCTCGATCCAGTCACCCGGGATGCCCGCGGCCTCGGCCGCGCGCTGGACCGCCGGGTCGTGCGGGTCGAGGAAGACCGAGCGCTGCGCCTCGTAGAGGTCGTGGTCGTTCTCCACCGAGGCCGCCTCGAGGACCCGGTCCGCGTCATACAGCATGAGCCCGATGTAGCGCAGCCGCCCCACGCAGGTCTCGGCGCACACCGTCGGGATGCCGACCTCGATCCGGGGGTAGCAGAAGGTGCACTTCTCGGCCTTGCCGGTCTTGTGGTTGAAGTAGACCTTCTTGTAGGGGCAGCCGGTGACGCACATCCGCCAGCCGCGGCACTTGTCCTGGTCGACCAGGACGATGCCGTCCTCCTCGCGCTTGTAGATCGCGCCGGAGGGGCAGGAGGCCGCGCAGCTGGGGTTGAGGCAGTGCTCGCAGATCCGCGGCAGGTAGAACATGAAGGTCTCGTCGAACTCCATCTTGACCTTGTCCTCGATGCCCTTGATCATCGGGTCCTTGGCCGCGTGCTG
>JAAYYA010000122.1 GCA_012515595.1 Actinomycetales bacterium | reverse complement strand
TCCGCAGGTCGAGGATGCCCAGGGTCGCTCCGGGCACCCCGTGCCGCGCGGCGAGCTCCCGCAGCCGGAGGCCCCAGTCTGTGCTGCCGACCGGGTCGTATGACGTGCTGCTGGGTTCCACTGGGCCTCCGGCCTGGGAGTGAGGTTCGTTGGGGTCCGCTGGGGTCTGGACACCATCCTGAACCACGAGGGGGCCCTACGGGTTGCGCACCGGGTGGAACGGTCCGACAGTGAGGTGTGCCTTCCAGCAGCAGGGGGCTTCGGATCACACTGAAGTGAGTCCACGATGGATCTGTCGACGCTGACCATTCGCGAGATTTTCGCTCAACTCACCACCATCGAAGACGCTCTCCACGGACGCGCGGGGACCACGGTGAGCCCTGCCCGCCGGCGCCTCCTCGAGCTGCACCAGGACCGCCTGTGCGAGGAGTTGCACGCGCGGGTCCCCGAGGACCAGGTGACGGCCGAGGTGCCGGGGGAGTCCCCGGCGGCGGGGTCGGTGCCGGCCTAGCGCCGCGGTGCGACCCGGTCGCAGTCAGCCTCCAGGTCGCCCCGTCAGCCTCCCGCGACTCCCACGGTCTGGGCCTGCGCGTCGGCTCCACCGGGCACCTGCCAGCCCTCGGACTCGCGCCAGCGCCGCCAGAGGTCGGCGAAGACGCCACCCCGTGCCAGCACCTCGTCCAGCGGGCCGGAGTCGACGATGCGGCCGGCGTCGAGCACGACGACCCGGTCGGCCAACGCGACCAGTGCGGGGCGGTGCGTGACGATCACGGTGGTCCGCTTGCCGTGCAGCCGGGCCAGCGCGTCCGTCACCGCCCGCTCGGTGATCGCGTCCAGCGCCGAGGTCGCTTCGTCCACCATGAGCAGACCGGACGGCTTGGCGAGGGCGCGGGCCAGTCCGACCCGTTGACGCTCACCGCCGGACAGGGCGTTGCCCGCCTCCCCGACGCGGGTGGACCACCCGTGCGGCAGGGTCGCCAGGACGTCGGTGAGCTGGGCGCGGTCGGAGAGGTCGTCGAGCTCGGTGGCGGACAGCTCGGTCCCGAGGATGTTCTGCTGCAGGGTGCCGGGCCGGAGCTGGGTGCTCTGGAAGACCAACGAGGAGGCTGACAGCCGCTCGCGGGCGGTGCTCGGCGCACCGTCGAGCAGCACCTGCCCGGTGGTCGGCTCGCGCAGCCCGGTGAGGATGTCGAGCAGGGTCGACTTGCCCGATCCGGACGCGCCGACGATGACCGTCGTCGACCCGGCCGGGAGCTCCAGGTCGAGACCGTGGAGGGCCCGGGTGCCGTCGGGGTAGTCGAAACGCATCCCGCGCACCGACACCGCCCGCGGGCCGCCGACGACCGAGCCGCCGCCGGCTGCAGTCCCAACTCCGGCCGAGAGGGCAGTACCGCCCTTGGGGTTCTCGCCCCCGGCTGAGGTCACCAGGCTGGTGCCATGCTCGAGCACCACGTCGCGCAGCTCGGCCAGCACCCGCTGGGCCGACGCGAGCGGCGTGGACAGCAGCGAGAGCGAGCCGGTGGTCTCCACGATCCGCAGCAGCACCACGACCATCGCCGCGGCGGTGACCCCGGTTAGTGTGCCGTTGAGGTACAGCGCGGCCGTGGTGACGCCGAAGGCGAGCAGTGTCAGCTGCAGGACCACGGTGAACAGCGTCTCCCCGGGGACCTGCCAGGCCACCAGCCGCAGGCCACGGCTGCGCTTCTGTGCCAGCACGGCGTCGAGCGTGCCGGTGCCCACCCCGGCGCTGCGCAGCGTCGGCTGCGCCCAGGCGAACTCGAGCACCCGGTCGTCGAGCTCCCGTCCGGACTCTGCATACACCTCCTCGGAGCGGGCGACCGCGCGCCGCCCGACCTCCAGGGCCGCGAAGAGCGCGACTCCACCGAGCAGCGCCACGAGGGCGAGCTGCCAGGCGACGAGCAGCAGGAAGGCGGCCAGCAGCGGGGTCATCAGGACGGCTCGGATCAGCGGCGAGCCCAGCAGCACCAGGGCCGAGACCGACTCGGGGCCGGTCCGGGTGACCAGGTCCCGCAGCCGGGAGGCCTTCTCCGAGTGCAGCTCGGCGGGGTCCAGCGCCCGGATGGCGGTCAGCCCGGACCCCTCGACGGCGTCCAGGAGCCCGAAGCCCACCCGCAGCCCGGCGCGGGTGGCCAGGACGTCAGCCGCGCACACCAGCGCGAGCAGCGCGACCATGAGGCCCACCCACGGCCAGGCCCGCGCGGGGTCGTCGCCGAACAGCGCCCCCAGGAGCGGGACCAGGGTGATGGTCGCGGCCGCCTGGAGCACCGTCGAGAAGACGGTGAGGGCCACGAAGGTGGTCCGGTCGCGGCGGCCGGCCTCGCCGGTGATGGTCGCGAGGTCGGAGTAGATCGGGGGCCGGATCATCGCAGTGCCTCCATGGCCTGTCCGTGCAGGCGGGCGTACAACCCGTCGAGGGCCAGCAGCTCCTCGCGCGTGCCTCGTTCGGCGATGCCGCCGTCGTCGAGGACGACGATCTGGTCGGCGTCGGCGACAGTATGCAGTCGGTGCGCGATCACCAGGACCGTCGCGTCGGCGAGGAGCCGGGAGAGCCCCTGGCGCACCTCCCACTCCGAGTCCGGGTCGGCGGCCGCTGTGGCCTCGTCGAGGACGACCAGCCGGGGGTTGCCGAGCAGGGCCCGGGCGATGGCGATGCGCTGCCGCTGCCCGCCGGAGAGGCTGTCCCTGTCGACGGGGGTGTCGTAGCCCTGCGGCAGGGCCTCGATCACCTCGCTGATGTATGCCGTGCGCGCGGCCTCGGCGATCTGCTCCCGGCCGGCATCGGGGTGGCCGAGGGCAATGTTGTCCGCGACCGTGCCACGGATCAGCTGCACGTCCTGGAGCACGGTGGCCACCTGCCGGCGCAGCGTGGCCTCCTCGATGTGGCGCAGGTCCGTGCCGTCGAGGGTGACGGTGCCGGTGTCCGGGTCCCACAGCCGCGCGGCGAGCGCGGCGAGGGTGGACTTGCCCGCCCCGGACGGTCCGACGATCGCGGTCGTGGTGCCGGCCGGCAGTTCCAGCGTGATGTCGCGCAGCACCTCGCGTCCCGGGCTGTAGCCGAAGCTGACCCGGTCGAACCGCAGCGTCGCCGGGCCGGTGGCGGTCTGCGTCACCGGGTGCTCGTCCCGGGCCAGCTCCCGGGAGGTGAGCAGCAGGTCCAGCCCGGCCCGGGCGGCGGTCCCGTCGCGAAGCCCGGCCGCGGCATACGACGCGGCGAGCAGGCGGTCGCCGAAAGAGGTGCCGAGGATCAGGAAGGGCAGGATCGCTGCCGCCGGCATCCAGCCGAGGGTGATCAGGACGGTCCCCGCGACCGCGACCAGCACCATGGAGGTCATCGGCCGGTTCAGCAGCACCAGGACGGACTTGAGGTCGATGGTGTCGCGCTGCCACTGTTTGAGGAAGTCGCTCATCTCTCGGACCTGACCCGGCAGGTCGACAGTGGCCCGGTCGCCGAAGACCCGGCTGACCGGCTGGGCGGCGATGTAGCGCCCCGCGTCACCGGGCAGCGTCGCGTCGTACTGCAGCTTGCGGACCATCCGCGGCCGGTCACCCACGCTCATCTTCATGACCAGCTGGACGTAGACGACGACCGGGACCAGCAGCACGAGGGCCAGCACCCAGTTCACCGAGAACAGGTAGCCCAGGATCACCAGCGGCGTCACCACCGCCGTGACCAGGTCCAGCACCGCGTGGGTGACCAGGTAGTGCAGCGCGTTGATGTCGTCCTGGGCGAGCTTGCGCACCTCGCCGGCGCGGCGGTCGGCGAACCAGCCGAGCGGGAGCCGGGTGAACTTCTCCAGCACCCGTCGCCGCAGCGCGGCGGCGAAGACCTGGTCGTAGACGTGCAGCGCGGTGATCAGGAGGGTCGTGCCCACCAGCCCGACCGCCAGGACGACGGCACCGGTCACCCCCAGGCCGACCAGCTCGGCACGCTCGGCGCCCGCCACGAATCGCCGCGCCAGCTCGGCGAAGAGCACGAGCGGCACGACGGTGAGGGCGGCCAGCAGCACCGCGGCGATACCGCTGAGGATCAGTGCCGGCCGGGCCGGGCGCAGCACCGGCTCGACCAGCTGCTGGGCCCGGGTCGGCGCCTTGGCGTAGGCCGGCGGTGCGGTGTCCCGCGCGAGGGCGTGGTCGGATCGTCCCTCGGGGGCGTGGCCCGGGCCCCCCGC
>JAAYYA010000121.1 GCA_012515595.1 Actinomycetales bacterium | reverse complement strand
CCCGCACCAGATCATCACCGTCGACCGCAGCCCGCTCCAGGCCCCGGGCCGCCGCCGCCAACCCACCCATCAACTCCTGCCCCGGGTCCACCCACCCCTGCTCCCCCTGGGCGGCCAACGCCTCGTCCATCCCCCGCAGCAACGCCTCGAACTCCGGACCGTCCGGATCCCCCGCCTCCGTGCGCAGCTCCGCCTCCCACGCCGCGAACTGAGCGAGCTCCTCGGTCGTCGCCTCCCCCGAGGCCGACAAGAACTCACCAGCGGGCAGGCCAGCGCCGGGCCCGGGGATGTGTTCCCCGACCCGTGTGGTGGTGCCCTTGTTCGTCATACAAACGATCTAAACACGCACCACCGACAGAGCACCTGACCTGCGGAAAGACCAGATGGAGAGGTCCTGGAGCCCTACCGCTCGCGCGGCCTCCCGCTCTCCCACCAGTCGTTCCGGAGCCCAAAGTTCTCCCCGAGCTCGCCGCGGATCAGACTGGCCGTGAACTCCACCTGCCCGAGGTTGCAGAACTTCCACAGCTCCTTGGCCGCACGGGAGTACTGGAAGAGGACACGATCGACGTCGAAGGCATCCAGGTCACCGGCCCGGAAGCGATCGACCGCCTCGCCCACGTGGCCGAGGAGCTCCCCCAGCTGCTCCTCGTGATATTTCCCGACCGTCTCCCACGCCGCCTTGCGCTCCGACTTGCTGGACATGCCGTCGAGGTTAGTCGTCGGCAAAACCGGATGCATGTCGCGGGAAGTCATGATGGCATCAGGGCCGTGACCTTCACCCTCGAGACGCCAACCGTTGACGACCTGGATCCCGTCCTGGAGGTGCTGCGCGCGTGGCAGGTGCCGGACGCGCCGTTCCAGCTGCACCCGGGGGACGTGGGGTGGTTCTGGCGGACCGGCGCGGAGACCACGGCTGCCGCGATCAGGACCTGGAGCCGGGACGGGCGGACCGCGGCCGTCGGGCTGCTGGACGGCGCCGACCTGCTCCGCCTCGCCATCGCCCCCGACCTGCAGCAGGACGAGGGGCTGGCCGCGCAGGTGGTCGCCGACGTCGGCCAGCCGGACCGCGGCGTGCTGCCGGACGGCGAGGTGTATGTCGAGCTGCCGGTCGGCGCGCACGTCCGGGAAGCCCTGGGCCGGGACGGGTGGGGGTCGGACGAGCCGTGGACGGTCCTGCAGCGCGACCTGTCCGACCCGGTCGAGGACCCCGGCCTGCGGGTCGCGGTCGTGGGGCCGGAGCTGGCGCCGGCCTGGAGCGAGGTCCACCGAGCCGCGTTCGGCACCCCGCTGACCGCGGAGGCGATCACCGAGCGCTGGCACACCCTGGCGGGCGGCCCGGCGTTCGAGGAGGCACGCTGCCTGCTCGGGTTCGACGAGCACGACAACCCGGTCGCCTCGATCATCGCGTGGTCGGCGGGGCCCGGGAGGGTCGGCCTCATCGAGCCGATGGGAGCCCACCCCGACTACCGCGGCCGGGGGCACGGGCGGGCCATCACGGTGGCCGCCGCGGCCGCCCTGCAGGAGATGGGCGCGTGCGCCGCAGCGGTGGCCACCACCACCTCGAACGTCGGGGGCGTCGCCACCTACCGATCCGCCGGCTACGCGGAGATCGCGCAGCGCCTGGACCGGCGCCGCGAGGCGGCATAGTTTCGCGGCTCCACGAGGGCGCGCAGCGTAGTCGAAGTTCTCCAGACCACCCTGCGGTGACCCGGCCCGACCCGGGACCGACCCGCGGGCGTCCGGAGAACCCGGCGCACGGCATACTGCCTGGCAGATCCCTGATGTGAAGGAGCACCTGCCGATGGCGTACTTCGAGCGGCTCAGCGCCACCACCTTCCGGGCCACCGAGCACGTCAGCGGCGCGTGGGACGAGGCGACCCAGCACATCGCGCCCGCGCTCGGCCTGATGGCGCACGTGGTCGAGACCGACCGGGACGCGCGCCGGGACGACGGGCTGGTGGTCGGGCGGCTGTCCTACGACATCCTCGGCACCATCCCGGTCGAGGAGATGGACGCGACCGTCACCGTGCTGCGGCCGGGTCGGACTATCGAGCTCGTCGAGGCGCGCCTGAGCCACGCCGGTCGGGACGGGGTCGTGCTGCGGGCCTGGCTCATGCAGCCGGGCGACACCGGGGCCCTGGCCGCGACGCCACTGCCGCGGATCCCGGGGCCGGAGGAGATGCCGGCGTGGGATCCGACCACCGAGTGGCCGGGCGGCTTCATCGCCTCGGCGGAGGTGCGCCGGGAGCAGGTGGAGCCCGGGCGTGGCGCGTTCTGGGTGCGGTCCGACCGGGAGCTCGTGGCCGGCGAGCCCGTCAGCCCGCTCGCGCACGCGGCGCGGCTGCTGGACATCGCCAACGGCATGACCGTGCGCGCCAGCCCGCGGGAGGTGCTCTTCCCGAACATCGACCTCACCGCGCACTTCTTCGCCCAGCCGCAGGGTGACTGGCTCGGCTTCGACACCTCGGTCAGCTTCGGCGCTGGCGGCGTCGGACTGACCTCGACGGTGCTGCACGACGTGACCGGACCGATCGGGACCATGTCCCAGGTGCTGACGGTCCGGCCTACCTGACCGGGACCGTGGGTCCCTCGGCCCGGCCGGCGCGCCCTCGGGCGTGACTCAGCGCGCCGCGACGACCTTCGCGCGGTCCTGGGAGGCGCGGGCTTCGGCGTTGCGCCGGACGTGACTGCGGGCGTGCTCCAGGGCGGGCGGGAAGTCGTCGAACAGGTGGCGCTGGTCCCGGAGGGAGTCGATGACCCCGACCGACCGCATGAGGGCCATGTGCCGGCTCGGGACACCCTTGATCAGGACCGTGACGCCCTGGCGCTCGAGCGCCCGGACGATCTCGCCCAGCGTGTTGGCCCCGGTGGCGTCCATCGTGCGGAGCTGGGAGAAGGCCAGGATGACGACCTCGATGTCGCCCTCCGCCGAGACGTCGCTGCGCACCCGCTCCGCAGCACCGAAGAACATCGAGCCAGTGAGTCGGTAGACCGCGATCCGCGCGTCGGCGGGGTCCGGCTGGGTGTCGATCGCCTCACGGCGCACCCCGCTCGTGCGGGCGACCGCGCGCAGCGCGAAGACGGCAGCGACCGCAATCCCGAACTGGACGGCCTCGATGAGGTCGACCATCACGGTGATGACCATGGTGAGCAGCAGCACGGCGGCGTCGGAGCGGGTGGAGCGCAGGATGGTCCGGGCCTCCCGGATCGGCACCATCCGCACCGCGGTCAGCATCAGCACGGCGGCCAGGGCCGCCATCGGGATGCGCGAGACCGGACCGGAGGCCAGGTAGATCACGCCGAGCAGCACGAGCGAGTGGGTGATCACGGACAGCCGGGTCCGACCGCCCGCCCGCACGTTGACCGCGGTCCGGGCGATGGCGCCCGTCGCGGGGATGCCGCCGAAGGCGCCGGAGGCGATGCACGCCATGCCCTGCCCGACCAGCTCGCGGTCGGGGTTGTAGCGCGCGTCGCCCGACAGGTCCACCGCGACCCGGGCCGACAGCAGGGACTCGATGGCCGACAGGGCCGCGACGGCGAGCGCCGCGGTGAGCAGCGTCTGCAGCACGGCCGGGTCGATCGCGGGCAGGGTCGGCATGGGCAGCGAGGAGGGGATCTCGCCGATACGGGCTAGCGGCAGGTTGAACAGCTCGGCCATCAGGGTGACCAGGACGATCGCGAGCAGGGACACCGGGAAGCGGTCGTTCCACAGCGGGACGACGAGCATCAGGAGGATGACGAAGGCGACGGCGGCGAGCGCCCAGATGGCGGCGCCCCAGTCGGCGTGCTGGACCGCGTGGAAGGCGGCGATGACCGGCCGGGTGCCGACGTCGTCGGCCGAGCCCAGCACCAGCGGCACCTGCTGTAGGAAGATGATCATCCCGATGCCAGCGGTGAAACCGGCGATGACTGGCCACGGCACCAGGCCGATGAGCTGCCCGAGGCGAAGCGCCCCCGCGATCATCAGCAGCACGCCGGCGAGGATGCCGACGATCGCGAGCGCGGCGACGCCGTGGTCACCGACGATCGGCACGAGCACCACGGCCATGGCCCCGGTCGGGCCGGAGACCTGCACGTTGGACCCGCCGAAGACGGCAGCCACCAGACCGGCGATGACGGCGGTGACCAGACCGGCGGCCGCGCCGGCGCCGGAACTGATCCCGAAGGCCAGGGCCAGCGGCAGGGCCACGATCCCGACGGTCGCGCCGGCCGCGATGTCGGCACGCCAGTGCCGGGGGACGTCGACGTAGTCGTTCTTGCTGGGCAGAAGCCCACGGAGTGCTGTGAGGGTCATCGCACGGCTCCCGTATGGAGGGTGTCCAACGTGGCGGTGTCCAGCTGGATCGCCATCGCCAGCTGGTCCTGCTGCGCGGCCAGCCGGTCGACCAGGAAGGAGCGTGCGACCCCGAGCAGGTCGGCGACCTGGGGGTGCGCCAGCTCGTAGGTCACGGCGTTGCCGATGCGCGTCGAAGTGACGACGTGGTGGCGGCGCAGCACGCTGAGGTGCTGGGAGAGCAGCGAGGCTTCAAGGTCCAGCGCCGTCAGCAGGTCACTGACCGGGCAGGGACCGTCGGCGGTGACGAGTAGTTCGAGGATGCGCACCCGCACCGGATGGGCCAGCGCCTTGAACAGGTTGGCCTTGATCTCGTAGAGGGGCGCGTCGGGACGGGAATGAGGCACGGAAGTCCTGACGGCGAAGGGGGAAGGGAACCAATTGACCACTTTAGCATATTCGCAATCCACTCCTCACGGCTCGCGCGGATGGCTGTGGGTATCGCGTTGCGACGTGATGCAGACAGCGGCCTATGGCACGGCGACCTAGAGCACGCGCGGACTACGGCACGCGGACTACGGCACGACCAGGTGTTGGTGGCCGTCGATCCCTTCCCGTGCCAGGTCCAGGTGGCCGGCGTGCGTCGCGGTCTCGACGAGCAGCCGGAGCAGGCACCGACGCACGTCCTCGAACGGTGGGAACGGGAAGACGTCGTGCGGTGGCCACCAGCGCGGTGGCGCGTCCAGGTCTGCCTCGGCCAGCACCACGTCGGAGCGTCGCGACCAGAGCTGGTAGCGCTCTATGGCGTCGGCGCCCGAGGTCACCGGGACCTTCCACCCGTCCTGGATGAGACCGATCGCCTCCTCGTCCCCACCGGCGATGGCGCTGCCCCAGAAGATCTCGTCGTCGTAGGTGAGGTGGTTGAGCAGCTGGCCGATCGACCACCCCGACGGGGCCACGGCACGGGTCAGGTCGGCCTCGGCCAACCCGTCCGTGGCGGCCAGGACATGCCGGCGCTCGGCCTGGAGGTGCCCCAGGAGTGCGGACCGTTCGCGCGTCATCCCGGCACGGTACGCGACACGTCCCGGCGACACACCGGTCGACATCGGCTCATTCGTACCCGGGCACGGTCTGGCCGCTCTCGGCCGGGCGTGTCGCGGGACAGGTTGCCGAGCCGAGGTTAGAAGGTCACCTCACCGCTGATGCGCAGGTGCGCCTCGCCCCCGACCCAGACCTCCCCGTCCGCGGCGCGCAGCTCGACGTCGCCCGCGCGGCCCAGGGCCGTGCCCTGGCGCACGGTGAACGTCTCCGGCGCCAGCCCCGACCCGATCAGCCATACCCCGAAGCCGGCGTTGAGGCTGCCGGTCACCGGGTCCTCGTTCACGCCCAGCCCGGGCACGAAGGCCCGTGCCTCGTAGTCCGCCGGACCACCCGGACGGTGCGGTCCGATGACCCCGATGTCGAGACCGCCGAACGCGGCGAAGTCGGGCTCCAGGGCGAGCACCTCCTCCGCGGAGCCGAGCACGACCCCGACCCACCCGGGGCCGTTGTCGATCCACTGGGCGTGCCGGACCTGGTCGGGCCGGATCCGCAGGGCGCTCACGATCCGCTGGAGGTCCGCGTCCGACACCTCACCGGAGCGGAGGAAAGGCGGCGCGGCGAAGGCGAGGTGCGCTCCGTCATACCGGATCCGCACGAGGCCCGCCCCGCACTCCTGGACCACCTCACCCTCAGCGTGCGGCACGCCCCCGGCGGCGAGCCAGGCTCGGGCACTGCCCAGCGTGGGGTGCCCGGCGAAGGGGAGCTCCTCGCCCGGGGTGAAGATCCGCACCCGGTAGTCCGCCTCCGGGACGGTCGGCGGCAACAGGAAGGTGGTCTCGGACAGGTTGGTCCAGTTGGCGAACCGGGCGAGCTCCTCGTCGGGGATCCCCTCCGCGTCGTGCACGACGGCGAGCGGGTTGCCCCGGAACGGGTGGCGGGCGAAGACGTCGAGCTGGGAGAAGCGCATGGTCCAGTGTCTCCCGCACCCCCTGCGGCGAGGTTCACGGCTTGAGCGTAGTGCCCGGGTGTTGAGTAAGGTAAGCCTTCGCTAACACGAAAGGACGGTCCCGATGGGCAAAGGCTTCTCCGGCGTCATCATGCGCGCCTTCGGCGCGCAGGAGCACCTGGCGACCGTGACATCGGCGCGCTGGGAAGCCCCGCACATCATCCGCATCGACTTCCGCAGCGACACCCTGCTCTATCCCGACGGCGAGAAGCCCGCGGCCTGGATCCGCTGCTGGTTCCCCGACCCGGAGGGCGGCAACAAGCTCTTCCAGCGCGGCTACACCTTCCTGGACCCGGACCCCGCGACCGGCACCTTCGGCATCTGCTTCCTGGTCCACGAACCGGCCGGTCCCGCCTCGTTGTGGGCGATGAAGGCGCAGCCCGGCGACGACCTGATCATCCAGCGCCTCGGCGGTGACGGCTGGGAGCTGACCGAGCCACACCCGCCCGGCTACCTGCTCGTCGGTGACGTGGCCTCGTGGCCGGGCATCTGCACGATCGTGGCGGCCGCACCCGCGCACGTGCCCGTCCGGGTCTTCCTCGAGGCCGCGCACGACCACGACCGGGACCTGCCGGTGCCGGACCACCCCGAGCTCACCCTCACCTGGGTCCGCACCCAGGACGACGCCCGGGCGCTGGTCGATGCGCT